>NZ_JBNDMQ010000016.1:0-197285 GCF_050436665.1 Paraburkholderia sp. EB58
ATGCGTTCTTCAGGCTGCAATTGTTGGTAAGTTCTTTTTTGCATGTGCGCACCTTACACGAGGAAGGTGTTGCACTTCAAATTTGATCGCGCCCAGCGCATTTGACCTTGATTGAGGATCTTTTAAATGGCCTCCTAAACTTTACTGTGCGAACGGGTCGCGCAAAGTATCAAACGGATCTGGACCGGCCGCGCTAACCGATCGCGCCAAAGCAATTAGTCAGCATTCCAAATTTAAACGGAATGCGGCTGCAGTGGACTATGGGCGTTTCTATCGAGCTATGCTCAACGATGGCGTTTGGACTTCCCAACGACAGATCGCGGTCGACTTGGGACTTTCACGAGATATGGTTGCTCGCCGTATTGCGCTCGCACAGGTGCCAGACGAAGTGGCTACTGTTTTCGGGGGGGCCGAGTCTTTATCATTGCGCACAGCAAAGGCTATCGCTTCAATCATGGCAATGATTGGAACGGAGCAAATCAGAGCAAATGCGGCAAAGATCCCGTTTGACGCTAAGCGATCGGTTGCAAAAGCGCTCTTATTTCTCACAACAGGTGTCCTGCCCTCCTAAGCGGCGCCGCGAGGGCCATTCTTGCCGCCCCTGGGATTGCCATAGCGTGGTGACCAGCTCCACGTGATCGATGGTGGGGTCGCTTCGGCCGGGTGGGCGCCAATTGCAGCGACTAGCGTTGTGTGTTGCTCATGCGCGCACCCCAGCTCTGCTTTCGGCGCACGAAGCCAAACCTTGCCAACTGGGACCGTTCACTCGAGCCCGGTTGCCGCTGTGCCAGGGGATCGGAGCGCAACGAATGGAGATGCCCGCACCGCCGTGGCACGCTCACGGTGCAGTGAATGTGGGCAGGCATCCAACAACAATTTTGGCCACTCAGACGGTGCTTCGATCGTCCGATTGAAGGGGCACATGAGACGAACGCGGAATCAGCATCGAATCGCTTCCTCGGGAGCGGTGGCCCGCTACGTTTTGCGTGGACAATTCAGCGAACTCGTGATGACGAACGGGTTGGTTTATTTGCGCCGGCATGCTGTGACACATTCATTGGCGCCTGCGCGTCGGACAAATGCGCATAGGGAACCCTTACGGACGCACCGGCGTCGCCCGTCCCGACATCGTAAGCGGTGTTTTCTCCACACTACGGAAGAAGTATGGGAGCGGAGCTCCCCCTAGAACGGCATATCGTCGAAACGCGGCGTGGCTAAGGACCGTTTCACGAACTTTAGCCAGCCCTTAAGTTGCTTGACGTCATCGAATACGAACAGGTCACGTTCAAGGGCGTGGAGGCTCTCCTGCAGCGAGAAGATATCAGCGGCAAGATTGCGCATGATGGTGCTGGGCGACACATCGATGAAGGGTGGAATTCCGTAGCTGTGCTTGAATCCGTTCTCAACATGCAGGATTTCGTGGTCAAGTTCACCGACCTGTTCCTTCAGAATCTTGTTGTAGTGTTTCAACCGGTCTTCGCCGATGTTGTTGATGGCGCTTTGGTCGATATGTTCCAGCTCCAACTGCAACTCAAGTAATTGCAACAGGCTGTTTTTGCTATAAGCCTGGTTGGCCCTTTGCATCAGAGCGGTCTTCCGATCACGCTCCTGCGGATCGGTTTCGCGGTCGGGATGCAAGGCGCTGGCCAGTTTGCGATAGACCTCGCGGATGGATAAGCTCAGTTCGGCCTGCTCAACTTGTTCTCGTGCCTCTGCTGCGAGTTGCCTGGGCGTCTTTTTTCGTTTGGCGCGGCGCGCTTCCCGAACCTGGTTTTCGAGTGCATCTTGTGCCTGCAGCTGTTCCATTTGCGCATGGGCGCGCTGCAGCACATCCTCGGGCGAACTCATATCAACGTCGTCGCCCAACTCGACCCCGAGCATAGCTTCGAGCGCTGACTTCATGTCATCCAACTCGGCGGCGGCTTCACTGTCATAGTCGGATTCGCTGTATCGGTTGTAAATCGTTTTAAGCTCCGGATCGTCGCTCTGGGCGACCAGCTCACCTGCCAGGTCGCTGATCAAATCTGCAATCGTGCGCAGCTCGGATTTGGTCAGTCCCTTCTGACCGTACGCCTGGTCCAGGCGATGCACGAGCCTGGCCCGCAATTCGATGGAAGTTTGTTCAAGGGGAGCGAACTCGCTTAGATATTTCCGCTGGAAGGCAGGCATTGCAGCCTCCCAGGCACTCAGCCGGGCGCGCCGCTTTTCGATCTGCTTGATCAGCGTGTTGAACGCCTTTTGCCCCTTCGACAGTTGAGACTTGTTATGGTCGGGAGCAATGCTGATGGACCTGAGATTTGTCCTGGTCATGGGATGATTTCCTGGTTGATGCGAGAGCGAGCACCCAGCTATTTTAGCCGAGGTCGCGGTTGCGACGCGCTGGCGTCCGCGCCGCGATAGCGAGCACGCGCACGTTGCCGAACAATGATCGACTTATGCCGGAGCTCGTGGAGAATGCGGACTGGACCCCAGATCGGCGTGCTTCAGGGGTGGGTTGTAGCGAGCTGCACTCGTTTGGCGAAATTAAACGGCAGCAGGTCGCTGATGTCCGCGTCCGATGTCCGTTGTGGCATTTCGGTCAGCACATGATGCAGATAGGCGTAGGGCTCGAAGTTGCAGGCCCGGCACGTCAGCACGAGGCTGTAGACCATGGCACTCGCCTTCGCGCCCGCAACTGTGTCAGAGAAGAGCCACGAATGTCTCGCTGTTGCAAATGGCCTGATGTCTCTCCAGAATGTTATCCACGGGCGCACGCCCATCAATCACGTAGCGGCTTAAATATTCCCATTGGTTTCTCGTGTAGCCGATCGCCTTGCCCAACAGGCTCTCAGGCAGAACCTGGGGCGCCTGCGTATCCAGCCATGTCTTGAGCGCTTCTAGCAACGGCACGCTGTGTTGCTGTCGCAGCCGGTACGCGTAGGGGGCCCGGGTCTGGCCAACGGGCAGTTCTGCCCGAGCAAGCGTCTCGACCTGATGGAGCGCCTTGAAGTACTCAAGCGCCTGCAGCGCGCGACCACCGGCTTTCTTCTTCTGCCCCTTGTGCGCGTCGACGAACAGGCGCCGCGAATGGGCCATGCATCCGAAGTGGGTCACGCCTTCGAGCGTGCGCCAGGCGCTGTAGCCGTCGGTCATCAGCATGCCGTCGCAGCCGGCGAGAAACGCCTGCGGATATTGCTGCCCGCGTCCCGGCTGGTAATCGAACAGCACCACCGGCTGTTCGCTGTCCTGTGCGCTGCGGTACGTCCACATGTATGACTTGCTTTGCGCGCTCTTGCCTTCTTCCTTCAGAACCTGCACCGTCGTCTCGTCGCCGTGAATCAGCGGCTGCGACAACAGTGTCTGACGCATCGCTTCGTACAGCCGGCGATAGTGCAGCTCTGCAGGCCTGATGATCCATTTCGCGAGCGTGCCGCGGCCCCCGGAATGCCCGCACGGGCCAGCGCGTGTTACATCCGGTACAGCGGCGTGCCGTCAATATATTTGCCGGTCGTCACCCGCTTTGGCTCAGCAGCGCGTGGGCAGGCTGTGTATGAAGGTGGCGTTCACATCGGGCGTCTGTTCAGAAGCATTTTTCTGATCGACTATTTCACAAATACCGCATTCAGGACCGAGTTGCAGCATGTGTTGAACCGCGGTGAAGTCGTACACAACGTTCAACGCGCAATCCATATCGGCAAGATTCCCGTTGAACTGGCCCGACATCAGGAATCACTCTCGGCGGTTTCCTCTGCACTGACGCTTCTAGCGAATATCCTGATGGCATGGAACACCACCCACATGCAACGCGTCCTGGGAGAAATACAGGCTGCCACGGGCCAGCCACTGGAATCTGAACAGTTAAGGCGGATCGCGCCGACCCACCTGGAGGGCATCAATCTGCGCGGGACATTCAGCTTCCCGGTGGCGCGGTACGCGCGACGAATCCTTCCAAGTCTCGCGAGTGATCTGCACGCATCGACCGCCAGTCGTCGAGCCTAGGCTGTCGAGTCCTGCCAGTTGAATCAATAATGCAAACGGCGTCTGCATTGTTGGCTTTTCAACACCCTTTTTGGAGCGCACCGGGGTGCTCCCGCCATGACGCAAGTGCGAGTCCCCCAAGCGAGTAGTCAGTAGGTACTTGATTGGAATGAAAATTTATACGGGGCCGCAGGCTGAGCCGCGCCAGGCTTACGTGCCCTTACCGGAAAAATGCACGAAAATCAAAGGCACCCCTGCGCATGGCGACAGGATGAAGGCCGCGAACGGCACGAGAACACGTATGGAAGACCGCGCATCCAATTCCTGCCTGCCGCGCATGAACATGGCAGTGCTGTCGAACCCGCAACAGCGCGGGGTTATGATGCGGCGCGGTGAGCCAGTCGCCGGTCGCCTTCGTGGACGACGACGTCTTCTACCGCGAGCGGCGGCCAAGGCTGTCTAACGCGTGTCAAGTGGCCTTGGTGCCGGGCCTCCCGGCGCGTAGTTCAGGCGTTCGTATTCCGCGATCAATTGCGCGCCGAACAGTAGCAAGGTCGCCAGCGCTTCCAGACTGAACAGCACGACAATAGCCGTTGTCAGCGAGCCGTAGACCACGCTCACCTGCGACAGGGTTGCGAAGTACCAAACCAGCACGCGGCGCGTAATCTCCCACAACGCGGCGGCAGCCACCGCACCCGCCAGTGCGTGATATGGCGTCGTGCGGCCAGCGGGTATCACCAGATAGATCGCGGTCAGGACAAAAATTTCCCCCGCCACGCCCAACAGATAAAGCACGACGCGCGTGGTGCCCGTCAGCGAAACGCTGTGTCCTAAAAGCGTTACCGTGTCGGTAGCGACTGCCTGCAGACTGCTCGACACTAACGTGACAAGCAATACGCCGACCCCTAGCGAGAGGCTGAACAGGTAAGGGAGGATCGCAGACAGCAAAAAATGGCGGCGCCGAACGACGACCCGGTGCACGAAGATGATCGACAGCGCGTTTTCCAGCACGGTGAAAGCCAGCGAACTGAAGAAGACCATCGTGACGACGAGAAACCAGCCGACCACCGAACGATGCGTGAGAAAGTTGTCCAGCTCAACGACGATCGCATCCGATTGGCCTGGCACGAGCCATTCAAGCAAACGCCTCAACGTATCCAGCAGCAATTGCTGGCCGACGAAGTGACTGAACGCAATCGCGACCAGGATGAGTAGTGGCACAATCGAAAGCAACGCGTAGTACGCAATCGCGCCGGCGAGCAGCAATCCCTGATTTTGCCGGAAGGCCTTCACCACCTGGACAACAAATTGCGCTGGGTGAGCGGCGACGAATAATAGTGCGCGGTTATCCATCGTCTTCATGACCTTCTCCGGAGCACAGGTAGGAGTTACTGTGCGAGACCCGTTGCCCAGTCGGAGCGGAAGTATCAGCGCCCGGTGAGCCGTTGCGCTGTCTTCGCAACCCTTACCATCCGCTCATTTCCTATCGATACAGCATCCGCTCTGATTCCAACCCACTGCTCATTGAAACTCAGGCTCTCGGCGGCAGCGCGTTGAAATAAGCGTAGACCTGATGACGCTGAGCAAGCGCCGTGCCGTTTAGCGAAGCGATGGCCGGAAGAGGCAACCTGAACCCTCGCATGCCGTGCGTGGTCCCGATACGTGCCTCCCCTGCAGCAAGCATAAGGTGCTGCGCCGGGTAACAGCAAGGTACGCAGTAGTCCGTTTTCCCTAGCAGGCGGGAACTGCAAGCGGTTTATGACCTGCCGGTCCCCGCATGCGGCGCACCGTTACAGTTCGCAACAATCACGCCGGTTACATTCTCGAATTCGTCGCGCGTCATCATGAACAAAGTGTTGTTGCAACATCGCTGAGCACGCGTCCGACTATGCGCGAAGCGCTGCCCGATCGACGGGATACGACAGCGTGCACGTCCGGAGCATGTCATAGCCGAATTGCGCGCCGGCCAGCGAATACGTCACCACGGGTACTGCTTTAAGGGTTCCTGCATCCTGAACTGGTCTTTGGTGTCGGACATGCGTGGACTCCTCGCGTCGACCGATGGCAGTGCGCAGCATCGCGCGGGCGACGCCCGCATGAACTCAACGGTGCTGATCCTTTTCGGCGGCTAGGGTCACGCGGTTGCGTTCCTGCGGCAACGTTTCGCCGATGATCTTCCGCCCGGCCTGATGGTTGTACTTGTCCATCTCGCCGGCCAACGCATCGCGCCAGAAGCCACGGCCGTTTTGCACGCCTCCCCAGCAGGGTAGGTCCTTACCGGTATCGTTGTAGTTCCAGTGTTTGGTGATCGCAAACGAAGGCGCCCGCTGTACCAGCGGATTTCTTCGTCGAACGTGCCGTAAATGGCCTGATTCGACTGCGCGATGAGATTCTTGCCCACAAGACACAAACTGTTTGCAAGGCCGCGCGGGAGGGCGATCCGGCGAAGGAAAGTGTGGCGGACATGCCGTCCCACGCGTCGCCCGCCAGTTCGCCGCGTTGCATCGATTCGAGGAGCGCCACCTGGCGGGATTTTTCAAGGTTGCCAAACGGCAAAACGTGACGCGCGCGACTCTCGTCACCGAGCGGGGCGGGGCCGGCGCGCCATGCTTGCTGAAGGGGCGGCCCGCATGCTGCGCATTTCGCTGGAGCCGGTTTGCGCCAGTTTGCGGTCGACGTCTGCTCCGCGGCGCGCCCGGTCCCCAGTTGACGGCGCCTCTGCCGCCGAAGCGCGCACTGCGTCTCGGCGTAGCGGTGATCGCAGCCCGGGCCGACCTTCTGGCAAGTTTTTCCCCATGGAGTAAATGTATGGTCGGCATTCGATTTTGCTGTTCCCGCCCATCGCACGTTCCCGACAATTCGGATGGATGCAAACACAACCTTAAGAGATCCTGAAGCTTGACCAAAATCGCCGAACGTCTGGCGGATGACGCCGACGCAAGTCACCATCCTCCAACGAACCGCCATATACAATCGCATCGTTGCTCGTAGAATTATCAGAAGAAAAAAAACATGCTTTGGGAGGGCCGGATGATTTCACATGAGATCGAGACGTACCGCGGATTTCGGGTTCGCATGATTCTCGAAGAGACCCCGACGCACTGGATGTGCGAGGTAACGTTTGAGCGAACGGACAGCCTTGGGCGTCATGACGTTCCCACAGGGTTCGGCAAGGATGCGGATAAGTCCAACGTGAGTGCTCTCAATTTCAGCATTGCAATGCAGTCCGAAGCGCGGACCTTGATCGACTGGTGGTTTGCAAATCGAATTGGTTTAAAGTGCCCCTCCCCTTGATTTTCGGATAGCGGTCAGCTGACAAACGTACAGACGTGCCCTTTTGCGCCCTGGGACGCTAAGGTTTCGTCCGTGCATCGGCGAATTGCAAGTCGCCCCGCGGAGTAGACATTTGCGGGCCACTGGCAGTAGGCAGCGCCCAACGAGTCCCTGTTGGCAGCAAGCGCCAAACACCCGGGGAGCGTTCAAGATTCTCCGGTGGGAGCGCGAGCGCGGCGTGTCCGCCCTGTCCTTCCGCCATGAAGACTCGCCACGCCTGCTGCCGCCGGACAAATCCATGAAGCCGCTCACGCGCGCCGCGCTTCACCGCTGGATCGCGGATGGCCGGTCGGCGCCGATCTTCGTACCGTGCGTGACAACCCGCGCCACGCATCTCTGACGAGCACCAGTGCGTGCCTCCGCACGTCCGTCGAGGAGCGTCACCGGGAGACTGAGGAAAAACATCGCATTGGCCGGTAGCTATCGCCCGCATGGCGGGCTACCCATTCATTCACCTCGCAAGCGCCACGTCGCCGCCCGACGCTAGCCAATATCAATCGTATGGCTCGCGGATTGCGACGCCTCCTGTTTCGGCACGGTCAATGTAAGTACACCCTTGTCGAACTTCGCGAGAGCGTGGTCAGCGTCGGCGTTTTCCGGCATCGGGATCGTCCGCGTGAAGGTCCCGTATGCGCGCTCAAGCCGATAGCAGCCATCTTCCTCGCTGCGCACATCCTGTCTTTTCTCGCCGCGCAACACCAGCGCCCCATCCTCGACGCTGACGTTCAGATCCTCCCTCTCCATACCTGGCAACTCGACAGTCACGCGCAGTATCTTCCCCTCGTCGACCACGTCGATGCGCGGCTGGAAACGCGATGAGCTGAAGTCGCCAAACCATCGTTCCAGCGCCCCCCGGGCTGCAAACGGATCGTGAAAGAAATCCTCCATCGCACGCCACGGATCGCGAGAGAATAGTCGCGGAATGTCAGACAGCCCCACACGCCACGGATCGCTGGCCGACGGACTCTGCGGACTGTCCGCATCGGGCTTGCGCCCTGCACCGCGGAGAAATTTGAAAGGGTTCCACTTTCTCGGGTCGGTGTGCATCTTCTGCTCCTGTATGGTCTGACAGCAGGGCCGGATGTGCGTCATTGCGCTCAACTGCAACGTTTCTCCTGACTTCCCTGGACTGCGCCCCGCGAGCCGCCGCCCTCATTTGGCGTCAGCGCTCGCGAATACACCGGTTGCGGCCAGCCTGACGGCGTGCGCAGGCTGCGCGTAAGCAGCGGCCAGCTACCGCTCTGGGCGTGACGCGGCAGATGCCAGTCGGCTAACAGCTGCGCATTACGCCTGATCCTGGCCAGCGCGATATAGCCGTCAGCGACGGCCAGTCCGCTTGCGGACCCGCGCAGCGGCACGGCCCAGGTGCTGGCCGTGTCCCCGCGCCACCATTCGTGCATGATGTCTGCAGCCGCACGTCCACGAACCGGGCGGTGGCGACCTCGCGGCCGCCACCAGTTTTTCTCCTGCCGTCCTTGATTGTCTTCCGGGCTCAGTTCGCCTGCACCTCGATCCTTCGCGGGCGTGCTTCGTCGCGACGCGGAATCGTCAGTTTCAGCACGCCGTCCTGCAGGTTTGCATCGATCTTCGATGTGTCAAAGTCCGGGCTGAGCGAGAACGCGCGCGCGAAACGCGGTTCACGGATCTCAGCGTGCTGCAGCCGCAGACCGGCGGGTGTCGGCACAACTGCTTCAGCCTCGATATAAAGGTTGCCGTCGTGCACCTTCACGTCGAGTTTGTCCTTTGTGACGCCAGGCAGATCCGCCCACAGCGTGATGCCCTGGCTGTCCTCGAACACGTCGACAGCCGGTGTGAGCGTCATCCGTCGTGCCGGCCGGTCGCCCTCGCGTCGTGTTACTGCTTCCTGGTCGCGTTCAGCAACCTGTGTCCTGTCGTTCATGGCTTGCTCCTCGAATAGCTGGTGTTACTGGACGGTGATAGCTCGCGGCTTCGACGCTTCGCGCTTGCCGACGCTGATCGACAGGCAACCGTTGGTGTAGCGCGCCTGCACCCTGTCAGGGTCCGCATTCTGCGGTAGCTCGATCACACGCCGGAAACTGCCGGCGAACCGCTCCTGTGCATAGATGCGGGGGTCGTCGCGGGTTTTGTCATCGCTTTCACCCTGGGCGGGCTTGCGCTCACCGCTGATTGTCAGCAGGCCCTTGTCGATCGACAGCTCGAGGTCGGCCGGCCTGAGACCGGGCGCGAACGCGACGATTTCGATCGAGTCGTCGGTCGTACCGATATTCACCTGTGGAAAGGCCCCGAAGCGGCCCGAGCGGATGCTGGACGGGAAGCCGCCGAACAGGCCGTCCATCTGGCGCTGCAGACGGTCAAACTCACTGAAGAGGTCAGTTCCGGAAAAGAGATCACTCATCGTATCCTCCTTAAATGCAGCGAGGAGGCGAACGGGCCTACGCGCTCCAGTTCGCCTGCCAGGCCGCTGGCAAACAAATCGAAACACGCAGCGCACCGGATGTGACCGGCGCATCTGCCTGAGCGAAATCAAAGATAGAACTTACCGTGAAAATTTCAAGGGGCGGTGATGAAATCCCGGTCTTGAAAATCGCCTGGCAGATCCTACTATCGCGGTGCATTGGAACCCAACCGGAGGACACCATGGAATTCGATTCGGACTGGCTCACCCTTGGCAGGCACCGCGTCCGGCTGCGCTCGACCAGAGGCTTCCCGACGGAGTCGATGTGTAGCGTGGCGGAGGTCGTGCGGCTCGCGATCGACAACAACATGAGCGCCCGCGCGCGGCTGGTCGAGATCGTCTTCCAGCAGGAACAGACCTTCGATATCGCCGTGGGCACGACCCTGGCGGAAGACCCCGTTTGTGCGCCGCAGCTGGAAGCGGCGATCGCGGTGGTGCTCGGCCTGCTGCCGGATCAGGTGAACATCATCGTGACGACGGTAAGTCAGGAGGAAGTTGACCTGCACTTCGGCGTGTATGAGCGCATGCTGGCCGAGAAACTGGGCGTGGTGCCGCCAATCCAGTGATCATCGGGCGACTGCGCTGAGCCGTGGGGCAGCCTCCTCGAAGAGGGTTACAGGCCACACCCTGGTTGCTTAGCAAACAGGAGATCAAAACGAAGATCGTGTTCATAACAAGCCTTGCGCTTATCACGCCAAAGCCCGCAGCGTGATGCATCAGAACGGGAAAGGTGGCTGACCGGTGTGCTATGAACCGCCTTTGACCTAAACCAGCCAGCCTCCGGGAAACCAGGCTGGTTTGCACGCCGATTAGGAGCGGCATCATGCAAGAACGCTCACAGGCACTGCTGGCCTCGGCTGTCCTGCTGGCCGGCTCAGCGGCTGCTGCGCTGGCTGCCGAGCCGCCCCTGAAAACCCTGCCGTGGCAGCAGGACATCTGGTGCAACGACAGGGTCGTTACCGATATCGTGCTTGGGAAGGCAGGCGTACCGGACCATTTGCTTCTGCTGCCTTATCTGGGGCAGCGGGTCGCGGTGAAGGGACGCGTTATCTGTCCGAACTCCGGCATCAAGTTCACGCCGACGCCGGACTTCGTGTTTCCGATCTACTGACAGCAGTCGCAGGAGCTCCTGGACCGCTAACGAGGTCTGGGACGCGACAGGCAGTCTCCTCCGTTCCGCCGGCGGCGACCTGACGTAATGCCGGCGGTCTTGCTGCATGGGCGAGTGCGGTATCTCAGCAAGGAAGCCGGTAAGGTAAGTGATACGACCCGGAAGCCCATGCCGCCGCTCGCCGGCGGAGCCGTGAGGGCGGTAGTGCCAAGCGCACCGACGGCATCGTCATTATCGATCCGGGCAAGGCACCGGGCCGGGACGGACCGTTGTGGGGTCGTGTGCCTTCGGTCGCTCCCGTCGCAGTCGGCGGAGCTAGATGCCGCCCAGATCCGCGTAGCCTCCACGATACGATCAGTTCGGAGTTACTTGCCGGTGCCGGCGTGGGCCGACCGGCTGGGCCATCACCAGAAAGCGGAACCGGGCGGTGCGCGCTGCAGCGAGGAGTTTCGGCGCGGTGTTCTCTGTCATTTCTCATCGATTCGCGGCCGGCACGGTCAGGAAATGTCATGTACATCATAGTCAGCTCCCTGCGAAGCCGCCGACTACGAGGAAAGCGAGCCCCAGCTCAATCTCTACGATCCCGCCCGCCCGATTCGCCCATCGGAACTAATCGATTGCTGCTCCCACACTTTCTCCCTCCCTTTTGCGGCGGTGAATCAAATTTACCGAATAGCGAAGACATCAACCTTGTATATCGATGGCGCTCTTTCATGGCAGGCGTACTTGACATCGTCGACGAGGTGTTCAGGGACGCGCACCACGCAAGAACCCAAAGAGAACGGGTCCTGATAGATAGTGAATGTCTTGCTTACAGACATCACGATCTCTTGAAGAACCATCGGCGTCCGTGGCGTTACCTTTCTCCCACATTCATTCGTCACCACCAGGAGGATGCGCTTCTCGCCGTCCCAATGGTCGTATTGCTCTTTCGGGACGTCGGACCACTTCCCGTATTGATCGCTATAAGTGTGGTAGATCAATTCATCTCCCGCCCGGTAGCGCACATTGATAGATCCGCTGCGCCGGCGTTCTGGATTCATCATCGTGCAGATCGACACGACAATCACAACGCGCAAAGCCAGCGCGAACAGGCTGTGCCACAAACCGTGGCGACTAGAATCGCTCCGGTTGTGATCGCGCCGCCGACACGTATGACGACTGGCGAGGATGTCGCAGCACCACGCCCAAATTTACCAGGAAGTTTCCTGTTTTCGCAGAGGCAACGGCCGTCATCAGGCTGTACATTTGCCCACCGCTACCTCACGGTTTCGCGTGATATGTCCTTGACGTCGTGACCGCTGCGGCCAACCGGGTCCTGCTGGTCGGCCCTCGCGACTTTATCGGTCGTTGCGCGTGGATCCCCCGGCGCGCCAGATGGCCCCGGCAACAAAGCCCACCGCGGCAACGACTGCCAGCGCGGTGAACGGTTTGGTGACGGCCGTTTCACGAACAATGCCGACGTAGTCGGCGCAAAGCTCCTGCGCCTTGCCGGAAAGCTCCCGAGCCCTTCCTGCCAGTTGCGTCGCGGAGTCGCCGACCAGTGCTCCTGCTGCGCCCTGCACCTTGCCGGCGCCTTCCCGAACTGCACCTTCTGCCTTCTGCGTGTCCATCTCGATACTCCAGTGGTTGAGCGCAAAACTGGCCAGCCGCTACAGCAAGGCGTCGCATGAGGCCGCCGGCGGCCGACCTAAAGCAGCGGCATTAACGCCATCGAGTCTGCGCAAGAACCGGGCCCTACCCGGCGTCGAGCAAAATGCCGCTGCTTCCCCCCGGTACGCAGGGGCAAGGGGGCTTACGCTGGGTCTTGCACGCGCGTGGCGGCGTTGACGCAGCGCACACGAGCGTTGAGTCGCCGTCGCGGGGCGCGCGGCCGGCTCCCGCCATACGAATCCAGACCAAAGTGCATGTTGTATCGGAAGGGATGTCCGCCTTGTCGGCGGCCCTACGCCCGCTCTTTGGATATGCAGCGAATTTTCCCCCGTGGTTCGGGACGAACAGACGATCTGGACTGACTGGGCGAACGCGCGTCGGCGCCTCCGATCGAACAGTTCTCACCGGCATACGAAGCTTTTTGAAGTGGCAGCACCACGCAGGAAGGCAGCTCAGGAGCGGACGCTTCTGGGCGACTCACGCGGGCAGGGGAAGCTTTTTTGCCATAGGAAACGCAAAGCATACGCAAAAGTTTTTCAGTGCTTCCTCAAATCGGCGGGAGATCGTCCATGGACTTTTCGATACTTCCGTCGGGGACATCCGTCTCGATCCCATCGGGACTATTGGTGTGCGCAACGACCCGTATCTTTGGGCCCAGAAACCTTTTACCGCTGAGGGTAAAAATGGACCAGCAAACTTCTCCCGCCCGGATTGCTTTGACCACGTCGCCGACCTCGACTATCCTGGTCGGGGACAGGCAGTCAAGCGTCTTGAGGTCAATGGGAGCCCAGCAAACATGCGTGGTGTGACCACCGGAATCAATGCGTATGCCGTCGATGCCAAACGTAGTCATTTCAGACTCCTTCATCCTGAGTCAGTGTGTACAGCGCAACAGCGAATCTCTCAGGCCGGGTGCGATTGCTCCGATCTATCGTCGCCTGCCCGTATCCTGGACGGAACGCGCACCATGGAATCGATGTACGTATGCGCTCGATTTTCGCCGTACCTGGAAGCCTCTTGCTCGGAAAGAAAGTCGAATTGCTCAGGAAAACTTGCAATGGACTGCTCCGGATGCTCGAGCGATGAAACCCTCCATGACACCCGGTATCGACGCGCAATCCCCCCGATCGCGAATGCGCGTGCGGGGGTGACGTGAACTTCGATGCAGTAGCCGCGATATGGCGCATAAGACTGGATAGACATGGCTTCCTCCGACTACAACACTTGCGCATGGTCACCGAATATGCGCATCACGCGTGCCTAGCGAAAGTAGATCCCCTTCAGCCACAGGCTCCCGGATTCGCTCAAGTGTTCAAGCGTTAGCCATTTGCTCGATCGAGCGCGAACAACCAGTTGCGAGGCGACCAGGCAGGTCGGCGGTTCGTTTCTGGCTTCATCGTCAAGGTTGAAAGAGATCGCCACCACTCAAGCTCCTGCGCACGTACCAACCGGGAACCGCGGACGAAGACGTTTCGCCGCCGAAGCGCGGCAGTCATGAAATCCAGACGTGCTTCACTTCTCGAAACGCGATCAGACGGGACTTTCGCGTCCTTATCGATAAAATGAAAAAACCGGATGCACGGCACAATCGCCCTTCTCTGAGGTTCTAGCCCGCCCTCGGAAGCGCTAGAATTTTGTCGCCGGCGCTCGCGCCGGCTTTTTTTCTCGGAGGGACAGGCATCCTGTCCTATATCCGAACGGCGTTTGAGCGGCTTAATTTCGCGGCCCGACACGGCAGATCCGATCTCAGCGCTTGTCATCCGGTCGCACCAGTTCATGCGGACCGTCCGCACCGCGCTGGTTGATCACTATATTCCGGTGACCGCACGCAACGCAGACGAAGTGAAGCCCACGGCTATCCATTTCAAGATCAATGCCCTCGCCCAGGGCAAATCGAGTGACCGTCAGATCTTCAATCGCGTGATCTTGGTGCCTTCCAGCGAGACGCCGGCCATCAGGCCGGCATTGGTCAGCACGAAGGCCTCTACCGGCGCGGTCGCGGTTGACGTATCGATATTGCCGTTTGCCCCGACCTTAACCGCGGCGACCGTTGCGTCAACCCCGGCTGCCCAGCCTTCGCTGTTGCGGAACCGGTCCAGCGCATCCTGCGTCATGAACAGGAAAATGATCGCCTTGGACTGCGCGCCGAGCTGCAGGCCGAACGAGCCACCGGCGGTGCTGTAGTAGCCGACAGTCTGGCCACCCACGCGCAATGCGCCTTCTCCGTACTGGCCACCGACCCAGAACCCGGCCTGGATGACCGAGGGGAAAACCAGCACGCCGCGGGCTTTCGCGACGAGTTCGCGCGAACCGTCGGCCGATGAATACAGGCGCGCCAGCGTCGTGTCGACGCCCGCGTTAATGGTTCGGCGTTTATCGGTGTTTTCCGAGCTGCCCGACGCGGATTTCGGCGGTGTGGTCGTGCACCCCGCGAGCCCGATCCCGCCGACCGCGAGCGCTGCACCGGTGGTCAAAATGAACTGTCTCCTGCGCATCATTGGTCTCCTTGATATCAGGGTGAAGGGCGGGATTCACACACTTTTCCGTACCGCTGTATCGCGATACGCCCGGCCGGCCACGTGATGCGGAAGTGGAATCCGGCTTGCACACGTGGCACAGCTAGCGCCCTTAAAGTGCTGAGCAAAACGTGTTCCCTGCTTTGCGTTGACGGACAATCGGCGCCCCTCCCAGGCGATGCGGTGTACGCACTCCCGAAGAACTCATCACCGGCAGTAGAACGGATTTATGGAAATGTCGCTCTGGCTACTGCGCGTCGGAAGCGGGGCAATCGTTCCGTCTCAATAGTCGTCGAAATCGTGTATAGATATCTCGAGCCCCGAGCCGCAGACCACATCAGATGTGTCACCGTCGGAACCTCGAAACATCGGTCTGACGCACCATTGCGGTGACAGTTCTGCTCGCAGTCCGAACGAATGAAATCGGCAATTCTCCACAACACACGAGTTCAACACGGCGTGGAAGCGCCTGCAACGCTCTCCTTGAGGGAGACGGGCCCTCGCCCGTTTCGGCGGCGACGCCCGCCTGAACCTCGCGTCGGGAAAAGAAAGAAAAAGAGCGGTTCAGGGCCGCGATCTTCGATCTTCGCTACACTTACACTCTCGCATCGGCCACCGACGACACGCTCTGCAGATTCGTTGCCGATTGGGCAACCCGGACGAGACCGGCCGCAGGATGATGATGCGCTACGTTCCTGGCCAGCAATCGGGCATGATGCCGAGGGAGACGGACACCGTTTGTGAATGCCTGATCCGCTTAAGGCCACGCTGAAGAAGCTGCCGCTTTCGCCGACGGCTTGCAGCTAAATTTCGGAATGCGAGATCAGCGACGCGACTGGTTCGATTTCCAGGCCCCGCAGGGCCTTATAAGCGGGTCTCTCGACCCACTTTGGCCGCTCATGGACGCACCTGTGCCATGAGTCGCTCGCGGCTCATGTAGATGTCGCTCAACGCCAGTGCGGTGAAGGCGCGCGTGGCGTTCTTCGCCAGGTGTTACGGTTCTTCGTGCGCCTGGTCTGGTCGACTTCGCCACTACGGTTGCGCACACGCTGGTTGGTAAAGTCCTTCGCTTGCGGTGCCTTGCTGGCGATGAGTTCCTTCTGGCTCGCATAGGCGCTGTCACCGTACACACGCCGCTCGGCGCCGTGCAGCAAAGCCGGCAGCGGATGCTTGTCATGCACGTTCGCAGCGCTCACTCCGCGCTGTGTGCCAGTCCCGTCTGGCTATCCACACCGATGTGCCGCTTCATCCCGAAGGACCACTGCTGGCCCTTCCTCGTCTGATGCATTTCGGGGTCTCGCGCCTTATCCGCGTTCTTCGTGGAACTGGGTGCACCGATGATGGTGGCATCCACGATGGTGCCGGTGCCAACCTTCAGGCCACGCCCTTGCAGTACCTCGCCGACCTTGGCAAACAACTGCTCGCCGAGCTTGTTGCGCTCCAGCAGTCTGCGGAACTTCAACAGCGTCGTGCCATCAGGCACGCGCTCGCGCCCCAGGTCAATCCCAACGAATCGCCGCAATGCGGTGCTGCCCAGAAGCGCTTCCTCGCAGGCTTCATCGCCAGGTTGAACCAATGCTGCACAAAGTGCATGCGCAGCATGCGCTCCAGACCAACTGGCGGGCGTCCGCCTTGACCCTTCGGATAGTAGGGCTCGACAACCTCGCACAACTGCGTCCACGGCACGATCTGCTCCATCGTCTCAAGGAACACATCGCGCTTGGTTGGCGGACGGTACTGTTCAAATCCGGCGCCTTGATCGGCTGCCATCGCAAGGGTCCGTTTGTTTCATCCGCATTTAACGATTCACCGCTCAACGCCGTTGACCTTTTTCAGCGTAGCCTTAAGTTCAACCGCGCAAGAGCAGAAAGCGCAAATCGCGCACGCCGACTGGAAAATCGAAACTATATGACGCTAGAGCAGCGGCTTCGCAGCACGCGGAAGACCGTGCGTGACATGTGCGGCATTGCCCGACTGCGCGCCGGCCAGGAAGACGTCATTCGCAGCGTGCTGGAACGGAGCGACACACTGGCAACCATGCCCACTGGCGCCGGCAAATCCCTTTGCTATCAGTTGTCGGCGTTGCATCTGGACGATACGACGCTCGTCGTATCGCAGCTCATCGCCTTGAGGAAGGATCAGGCGGACAAGCTGGTGACTGCGGGTATCGACTGTACGTTGGTGAACAACACGTTGCGCAGCCGCGAAGAGCGAGAGGCGTTGCAACGCATCGGCACGGGCAAGAGCGGCATCGTCTTTGTCAAGCCAGAACGGCTGGTACAGCCCGCGTTCATGAAGGTATTACTGGCGAGCGCCGGTCAGAGCGTGGGACTGGTTGTGATCGACGAAGCGCATTGCGTGTCGCAATGGGGTCACGACTTCCGGCCGCGTTTCTTGAGATCGCCAATGCCGTCAAGGCGCTTGGCCAACCGTCGGTGCTCGCGCTCACCGCGACCGCAACCGCGCCCCTGCTGGAGGGACATCGTACGTTCGCCGGGACTGCGCGATCCACGCGTGGTCCGCACGGGTACATTGCGTGAGAGCCTGCGGTATCGCGTCATGCAGGTCAGCGTGGGCGGTGGCAAAGATGGCGCCGCGCGGGTCACAGGCCAAGCTGGAACAACTGCGCAAGGTTGTGGCTTCGATCGCGGGCACCGGCATCATCTACACGACGACGGTACGGGAGGCAGAAGGGGGTTACGCATGGCTGGCAGAAGCGGCCGAGTCCGTGTCGCGTTATCACGGCAAGCTGGCACCGGCCGCGCGCGAAGCCACGCAGGAGGCGTTCATGTCCGGCGCGACACGACTGATGGTCGCCACCAACGCGTTCGGCATGGGTATCGACAAACCCGACATTCGCTTTGTCGTCCATTGTCAGATGCCGGGCAGCCTCGATGCGTACTACCAGGAAACTGGCCGCGCGGGCCGCGACGGGCAGCCGGCCGACTGCGTGTTGTTGTTCGATCTGAATGACCGGCGCATCCAGCAGTTCTTTCTCGCTGGCCGGTGTCCGAGCGTCGAACTGGCGCAGCGTGTGTATGACGCGCTCGCCGCGCAATGCAAGGAAGCGCCTGCCGGTGTCACGCTCGCGGAACTCAAGGACGCTCTGCCTGAGGGGGTGGCGGCAAGGTGGAAGTGACGCTCGGTATGCTGGTCGATGCCCGTATCGCGGGCCGCGACCGACAGCGGCGTTATCGCGTGCGGACACGCGTTGGCGAGCTAAATACCGTGCAAGAGGCGGTGGCGAAAGCCGCTGCGCAATTCGAAGTATTGAGCGTGCACGACAAGGCAACGCTGCAGCACATGATTGATTACGCGCAGGCTGGCCAGTGCCGTTGGCGCGCCATCCTCGCGTACTATGGCGATACGCCCGCGACGCAGCGCAGCGGCGTATGCGACAACTGCATGAATCCGCTCAAATTGCCCCCGCGGACCCGTCGATCGCCGTGGACAAAACGTCGCTCGAAGCGGACGCATTGGCCGCAGCGTCGAAGCTGCATGCGTGGTCACCGGGCGACGCGGTACGCGTGCCGAGATTCGGTGCGGGAGAAGTCGCGTTGACGAGCGGCGAGCAGGTCGCGATGGTGTTTCCGGACAGCAAAACACGGACCTTCATGTCGAGCAATGTGAAAGCCCGGCAATCTCGCCGCCATTAACGCCTAGCGCCTAATGCCAGAACAGCGCGATGAGAATAATGATAGGAATTGGCACGCCGAGCATATAAAGAAGAATTGAGCGCATATATACCTCCTTCGGTGATTAAATTGAGGTGCTAATCAAAGCTGGCGTACCCGACCGCCATGAGTGGCCATCAGGGTCGCGGAGAACGCGCCCATCAGAAGCGAGATGAATAACCACAACGACGCACCAATCGTCACTTTGCGTGCCTTGTCAGCAGCATCTTTTGCGGCCGCATCGAGCGCTGTGATTTTTTGCAAAAAGCTCGTATAGGTGGCCGCCACGCGAGCCTGCGCAGAGTCCGGCGTAAGGCCTGCGTGTTGCGCGACTAGCCGGCCCAGATAGGCGGTGTCTTCCTGCGACAACTGATCACCCGTTGCAGCGCTATTCAGGAAGATGCGGGCTGCTTCCTGACGCGGCTCGATGTTGCCTGTCGCACCCGCAGTTGTGGCGGGGGGCGAGCCGGCTGGCAAGCGGAACAGCGAATCGACAAAGTAGCCAAGCGGCCACGTGTTCATCGCGGCCATGGCATTGCCGCGTTGCATCGCGCCGTAGCCGCTCTCTGCGCCAGTTACGGCGGCGGCCTGCGTACCGGCCCGCACGATGCCTGATACCGGTGAGCTCAGGATGGCGGCGGTGAAGAGCGTCGCGACAGCCCAGCTCAGGAAGCCGTGCGCCGTGTCGCGAAACTGAATTTCATCGATCTCGACGGCCAGCCAGCGGCGGCGCAGCCGTCCCGCGAGATAGCCGCCTAACCCCGACGTGAGAATCGAGGTGACGCAAACCCATATCACGGCAGCAAACCCGAACGCCTTCGCATTCGCTGTCCCCGACGACCACGGGGAGATGGAGGTCAGTCCGAGCCCAGTGCCCAGCGTCAGCAAGATGAGCGCGAAGGCGGCCGCACCGACGCCGCCGGCGAACACCGCTCCCCAGGAGACCGCGCCCTCGTGTTGATGGGCGAACAGCGCTGGATCCTTTGCGGCCAGCGCGTTGCCAGCCGAATCTTCTGTGTAGTTCATTGAAGGCCTCCATGACCTTGTTGATACCGACATCGTCGCTATGCCGATATGTTGGGCATCATTGCGACGCCGTACCGATAACCGTCTGCACGGGCAGCATTTTTCGTGCCGCGCCCTGCCAAGCGATGTCATCACCGGGACGGTGGTTCGGAGATGTCAGGCCGGCGACGGACCCTGGAACCGTCCAGTTTCTCCGCCCGGGCCAACGTCGGAAGCGCTGCGATCGGGCGGCCGCCCGTCCGGACACTCCGGACCAGTGGAGTCTGCGGCCACTTCCGTTGGTGTCGCGCTCAATGACGTGATGGATCCGTCGTATGGGGTCTTGCTGCGGATAGCGGTCAAAGCGGCTCCGCACCAGTTTGCCGCGAACTCCGCGGACCGAGAGCGTCGTCGAACGAATGAGCGACTGGCCTAGGGCGAACGTCCGAATAGAGGACAACCTGCGGTCGGAACGTAGCCACGCGCGTCCCGCTCCGTCCGCATCTCCCGCGCGAATTGATTTTGGAACGGCCAGTCAGGAACGGTGAGTTGCCGTTTCGGTCGGGCACGACGCATGCGCGGCCATAGGCGCAGGTGTCCCTCGCTGCGTTCCTGCGCGCACATCGCGCCAGAGCGATCGCTCTGAGACCAGGGTCGGCGACATTCCGCGTCTGCGTTCGTCGTTGCCCACTACCTGTTTTCCAACTAAGCGTCCGCTGCCCAGGCTTCGCTTTGCCGCGCACGGCGTGACAAACCCCTCGCGGGTACCCCAATATCTTCTTTTGGAAAAATGCGATGTTTGTGCACAACAAACGACTTCAGTACACCGTCCGCATTGCAACGCCGAACCCCGGCCTTGCCAATCTGCTCCTCCAACAGTTCGGCGGCCCGCAGGGCGAACTCGCTGCTGCGTGCAGGTATTTCACGCAGGCGGTAAGCGAGGACGACCCCGGCCGGCGCGATATGTTATTCGACATTGCGACCGAAGAACTCAGTCACCTGGAGATCATCGGCTCGATCGTCGCGATGCTCAACAAGGGCGCGAAGGGTCAACTTGCAGAAGGCGTGGAACAGCAGGCGGAGCTTTACCGTTCGCTCACGGGAGGTGGTACGACTCGCAAACCACGGCGCTACTGTACGGCGGCGGTCCGGCACTGACGAATTCGGCGGGTGTACCGTGGACTGCAGTCTACATTGACACGATCGGCGAGCCGACCGCAGATCTGCGGTCGAATATCGCCGCCGGAGCGCGTGCGAAGATCGTCTACGAACGGTCGATCAATGTGACCGATGATCCAGGCATCCAGGAAGCGCTCGGCTTTCTAATGACCCGGGAAATTGCGCATCAGAAATCGTTCGAGAAAGCGTTGCATTCAATCCAGCCGAACTTCCCACAAGGAAAATTGCCAGGCGTTCCAGAATTTACCAACGTCTACTACAACATGTCCGGTGGCGACGGCGCCCCGCGTGGTCCGTGGAACGAAGGACCGGGTTGGGAGTTCGTCGAGACCCCGCAACCGGCGGTTGATGGCGGCAATGGCCTCGCCAGCGTTCAGGTTTCGGAAAAAGACATCGGGGTGCTGAATGCTATGGCATCGAGAACGGCTTCGGCAACCGAAACCGATCCGGTCGCCGGTGCCGACCTGGGAGCCGGGCAGGATGCGGTAGCGTCGAAGTAAGCGTACCGGTAGGAACATCCGCGCGACGCGCTGGCGTATCTCGGCTCGTGTGGCAAGCCGACGCTGATCAGCACCTGCCGTGTTGTGACTCATGAACCTGAGCGCGTCGTGCCGCCGGCCGAAACCGTGCCTGCAGGTGAAGTGGGGCAACTCATCGTGAAAGGCCCGCAACTCGCCAGCAGTTATTGGAACAATCCGGTCGAGACGGAAAGGAAATTCAGGGGCGGCTGGCTCTATACGGGCGATCTGTTCAGCGTCGACGAGGCGGGATATTTTCATTTTCATGGGCGAGCCGACGACATGATCGTGTCGGGGGGCGAAAACATTTACCCCCGCGAGGTCGAGGAAGTCCTGTACCACTGCCCAGGGGTACAGGAAGCCGCCGTGATCGGCGTGCCGGACCCGAAGTGGGGGCAATCGGTCACCGCGTTCGTGGTACGCAGCGATCTCAATCTCACGGAAGCGGATATAGTCACCTTCTGTAAGGCGAGCGACGACCTTGCTCCCTACAAGCGACCCAAGCAGGTGTTTTTCGTCGATCGGCTGCCGCTGAACCCGAGCGGAAAAGTGTTGCGGCACGAGCTTGCCGGACCGATCTATCAGAGCCTGATTGCAGGAGCCTCGCAATGAGCGACGCCGTATTGTATGAACAGGACGACTCCATCGTCACGCTGACCCTGAATCGCCCGGAAACCCGCAATGCATTGACCGAGATGGAGGTCGTCGACGCCGCTGGTGGCGAGCCTCGAGCGGGCGCAGGAAGACCGGACCGTGCGTGTAATGGTGCTGGCGGGTGCGGGCCCCGCGTTCTCGTCGGGGGGAACATCAAGCACATGCGCGACGACGTCGGGACTTTTTCTGGAAACTCGGCGCGGATTCGCGAAAACTACCGGCGCGGCATCCAGCGCATCCCAAAGGCATTTCACGAACTGGACGTGCCGTGTATCGCGGCCGTCAACGGTCCGGCGCACGGGGCCGGGTGCGATATACGCGTCGCCGCAGCCAGCGCGGCGTTCGCGGAAAGTTTCGCCAAGGTTGGCATCATCCCGGGGGACGGCGGTGTCCGCCCCCTTCCATTACTGCCGCAGCTCATGTCGATCGGTGGTTCGTAGCAAAATGCTGCGACTGTCGATCGTGCTGCGTACACTGAGCTAACCACGCCAGCGTCCGCTTTATTCCCGAGGCTTGAATGTGATGGTGTCGGTTTGCCGCGATTTCGAGCGCAGCTGAACAACTTGTCCGACTTCTTGCGGGCCTTCTTGATCAGAGTCGAACCGTGCCAACCGCTCGAGATGCGGCTTTGTGTTCAACGCACGGTTGAACGGCGGGACTAAAGGCGCGTCGTTGCAAGTAAAAGAGAGCGACACACAAAGATTGTGATATGGCTGATCACGAGCGGAACACAACACTTTGCGGCTTGCACTGCTCGCCCCCCACGCGGGCGCACGGCTGTCTCAGCACGGCTGTCTCAGATTGTGGATCCGTTTACGTCACTCCGGTTTCATTCGCCGTGCGAAGGCCAAACTGCCCCCTGTGTTCGTTATCCTCCGAACCCTGTTCGACACCGGCATTTTTCAGAGAATTCGCGCCGTCAGCAGCAAATGCGCTTCGCCTAATACCGGGCCCAAGAGGTGGTCAAACACCGTATCGCCATCGAAGTCTGACGTCACCTTCAGGGGCATGCAGATGGGATGAGAAGGCCGAGAGCCGGAAAATAAGAGTACCGGGTGTGAGGAGGACAAAGAGAAAACCGACGACGAGCTTGACGGGGACTCATCGTTTAGCTGCAGGAGTTGCTTCTTCGGTCGGACCCAGCCTGGGACATAATTGTTCTGGTTTGCGGGTCGTACGGAGAGTAGTGGTAAGCCTGTTCGCGTTGCGCCAGCTATGAAGCGGGATGTGCAAGCAGATTTGTGATGAAGCCGTTCAGTTCGGCTTCACCGGCATCCGTAATCGCCCAGTAATTCATCCCCGCGGTGCTCCAGTGAGCGAGGTGATAGCCCTGCTGCTCATAAATGCCAGGAGGCGGCGCGCCCGCGTCGTTGCCCGGCCACACATAAAGATTGATCGGGTGCAGCTTGTAGCGATAGACCATCACAGCTACCGTCCGCCCATTCACGTAATCCAGCCGGCCACCGACCAGCGGATACCCCTGCTGCGCAAGATCGACCACAGGCGGGGCAAAATCCAGCTTGCCGTCGAACCACGGCTTGACCGTGTGCCGGTCGGTGGAAATCACGTCGGAGAGGTGATTGAACTGCAACGAGCGAATGTGATCGTCGACCAGTTCGTGAGTCAGGCGCGTCTCGCCCGACGGCACCGACAGGTACAGACCCGCGCTCCACATGAGTGCAATGACACTGAAAGCCATCGTGCCAACCGGTGCCCAGCCCAATGACCGCCCGCTAGCCCCCCCCGCAAACCGGTCGACCAGCCGCTCCCACAGCGAGCGCCGGCCCGGCAACGCGGCCTTGATACGCTCGACCAGTTCGGCCGGCGCCTCCACGCGCAAATCCGCCTGTCTGAGTTGCGCACTGACGCTGCGTTGCTGCTCATAGGCCTGCTGGCACTGTTTGCAGCCGGCAAGATGACGCTCGAATTCGAGCGACTCCGACAGGCTCAACTCCTGGTCGATGTAGCCGGGCAGCAGTTCAAACGCCTGTTCGTGATCCATCACGCCTCCTGATCCGTCGGTGCGAGCAGCGCCGCGAGTTGCTGGCGTCCACGCCCGAGGCGAGACATCACCGTACCCATCGGGATGCCCACGATATCGGCGATTTCCTTGTACGACAATTCTTCCAGCTCCCGCAACACGACCACCTCCCGGTATTCCAGACGCAGGCCCTGCAACGCTTTATGCACCCGCTTCTGGCTCTGGCTGCGGATGAGCATCGCTTCAGGACTGTCGTCATGGTCAGCGGTACTCGTCTCAAGGCTATGCATGTCCTCCTCGAACTCCGTCGTATCCGCAGCGTGGCCCCGATTCTGCCGATGCCACGTGTAGAAGGTATTGCGCACGATACTCAATAGCCACGCGCGGGCATCCTCGCCTCGGAATCCACCAAAAAACCTGAATGCGCGAAGGTAAGCCTCCTGCACGACGTCCTGGGCATCCTGATCGTTATGCGTCAGCCATCGCGCGACATTGAACGCCGAATTCATATGAGGCAAAACAAGCGTCTCAAAGCGCCGCGCAGTATCTGGATCGGCCATTGTCAAATCCCTGCAGTAACCGCATTCCGTGACCGACAGTTATCAGACCTCCGGCATGTCACTTTTATTCCCGGACCGACGCAATGGTTCCGTAGTACTCCGGGGTACCAACCGGCTGTCGGATGATCGATACGCGTATGCGGAGAAAGTCATCGACGGAATGCATCAGCTGACGCGAATTCAACCAGCTAGCCAAACCTGCCTGGGTCGATTACTTCCAGCCCAGGTCGCCAGTCAGGTGCTGCCCATGCCCGGGTGCAGTGCACCAACCGGTGCCTTTCTTCCAATTTTACCCATACGTACTGGCTACGCCCTCGAGCATGGCAATCGGATAAGTGTCCTCAGAGGCATTTTATCCGCACTCAAGGTCATAAGGATGCGCTCTCTGCCCCGCGACAGTCGCTCTGCCCCCGCCCCCTGATAACGGCACAACCGGACCAGCGATCGACATCGCGCCGACCCGCCGCCCGGTGCCTGTCACCGACGGCAAGATGATGTGAATGGTCACGGCAATGATTTCCCTCGAAAACTCGGGAATATCTGATGACGAAGCGGCGTCTTCTCATCGCATACCCCATAACACTCTCAGGAGTCTGAAATGAAGATACTCGCTATTACCGTCGTTTCGCTTTCCGTTCTCACCTCGTCGAGCGCATTTGCCCAGAGCAAGACACGCGCCCAGGTCTATCAGGAACTCATCGAAGCGCAGCAGAACGGCCTGAACTACGTCACCGACACCTCATACCCAGACGTCAATCCGATCTTCGCATCACAGGTTGAGCGGATGAAGCATGAGCATCTTGCGCAACAGCGCGTAACCGCAACGGACAGCACTGCCAAATGATCTTCCGTAGCGCTTCAGGGCGCGCATACTTTCCACCCCTCCAGCACCATGCAGATCATGTTCAGCCCAGGCCGGCTTCCGCGTGATCCGGCATTCTGACATACAAGGAGTACCAAAATGAAATCGGATTCAATGAATCGGCTTGTTGACCAGCCACTGCGTGCGCTGGTTATCGCCGGCGCAGTGTTGATGGTCACTTCGGCCAGCGTGTACGCGCAAACTGCGTCGGAGCCTGCCTCACGCCAGGTCACTCGCGCGGAAGTGCAGCATGAACTCGAAGAGCTGGAGGCGGTCGGGTATAGCCCCTCTCAGGGCGACGATGCTGACTACCCCGCCGACATCCAGGCTGCCGAAGCAAAGGTCGCGGCCAAACATCAAGCGGAAAGAAATGCAGTAACGGGGACAATCCAGACCGGACAGACAGCGCTGACGCCATGAGTCGAAAAAAACGTCGACTATGATGATCCTGCATGGGCGGGTCCTCTGTCACACCAGACCATCATCAGAGTATGTCGCTGAGTCGGCGTACTCCCTGAGCAGGATCCGCGTTGCTGCGCGAGACCTGGCTATTTTACCAAACCAGCCAGCGACATGCCCGATTGCTCGCCCAGCGTCATAATTCAGAACGCGATGCCCATGCGGAGCACGTATCGGGCACTCTATCAGGGAAACCGCAGCCCTCCCACATGTCCGTGCAAAGGTACTGATATCACGCGGATAGGACGACCACGCATCGATTCAGTCCGGCAGGCGCACGATGTTCGTCGCGTCGGAGCTCGACGACGGCGTCGAGGAAACCAGGTGAGGGGCTTGTTGGGAATTTGGCACTCCCTGATCGTGTTACCGATCGTTGCACCGGTGTTCGGCACGAAGGATCGGCACCGATCCTTGTGGCGCAGTGAACGCCTTCAAAGCCTGAGGGATGCCGGGACGCCGGCTGACATGCAATTGCCCGGACAACCGGGCACCAGCACCGTCAGTGTCGCTTTCTCACCTGTTTGAGCATGCGGAACACCCAATCGCCTCTTAAGTCGGTTGGGCGTTCCGTTTCTCCTCGAACTCCAGAAACGCGTCGTCAAAACAAAACACTGGACCCGAGCACTTCTAACATGCCCGCGCCGTCGAATACACCGCAATTCAATCCACTTCCGCCGTCGCTGTCCGATCCGCAACTAGCCAATGCTCCCAGCGGCGCTCCAATCAGGGCCGTGCCGGCCAGCCTCGACGAACGCTCTCATCTGAGCTGTTTCGATTTTTTTCGAGAGCCATGCAAAGTCATCTGGCGCGCTGCGCGTCCAGGGGAATGGAGCGACCGACGCGCAGGTGCCGCAGTCAATTTCACGAACACCGCGACCTGAGCCCTCTTCCGGACGGTTGCGCAACTTCTCGCGGCACTGGCTCCTGCACAGCGCATCTACTGGACAGTAATCGTCTCCTTCATGGTCGGGTGGATGCCGCAGAATACCTTGTAGACACCCGGCTTATCGAACTTGAACTGGAAGGTGTCATTCTGATCGAGCGCGGCGGAGTGAAAGATTCCGGCGTCGTTGACAACCGTGTGGGGTTCGCCATCGAGATTCTTCCACGTCACTGTCGAGCCGGCTTTGATGGTGAGTGACATCGGCGAGAACATGAAGTTCTTTATCACGACGGCACCGGATTCCTGCGCCTGCGCGACGGAGAAATCAGCAGATGCCGCCACGAGCACCCCCACGAGGGAGGTGACAATGGCGCGGCTAAGGGTGGTCAACATGTCATGGTTCCTGGTTGGTGAGTTCCGTGTGGCGACTCAGACGAGCGTCGTGTCGGCGAGAGTCGCAGAGAGGGGATGGCGCACGATCTTGATGCTGGTCACGCCAAGCATCTTCGGCAGCTGATCGCTCGCCACCTTCAGCGGCCCGGGTCCGGGCCCGTTGCCGGCTGTCGGTTGCGGATAGGCCGTCGAGCGCGCCGTATGGAAGGTGATATTGCCTTCCACCTTGGACACGATCTGATGAATATGCCCATTCAGTACCGTCACCGAACCGAAGCGCTTCAGGTAGCTCATCGCCTGGCCAGCATCGCCTGTGCCCCAACCCCATGGTTCGTAGATCGTCCACATCGGCATGTGCGCGAAGACGACAATCGGCGTGCTGGCCGAGCGACCCTTCAGATCACTTTCCAGCCAGGCAAGCTGATCGTCGCCAAGCCCACCCAAACCGTTCGGCTTGAAATGCATGACGTTGACGAGACCGACAAAGTGCACGCCGTTGTGGTCAAAGCTGTAATAGCCTTTGTTGTCGGAGGCTTGACCGAAACGGCTGAAGTATTCCGTTCCGGCCCCGTCGGTCACGTCATGCTCGCCTGGCACGGTATGCAACTCGGTGATATTCAGGCCCGACATCAATTGGGCCGCGAGGTCGAACTCTTCCGGCTTGGAAAGGTGAGTAATGTCGCCGGTATGAATCGTCAGCGCTGGCTTGACTGGCATCGCGTTGACGAAGTCAATCGTCTGCCTGAGCGTCCCCGCGACATCCGGATTGGCTTCCTTATTGAAGCCAATGTGACTATCGCTGATCTGCAGGAACAGGGGGACGCCTGAGGCGGTTGCCGAATCCTTCGCCGTTGCGGCGAGGGCTAGTTCCACCGGCGTAAGAATGCCGCCGGCCAGGACAAACACGGTACCTACGCCACCGAAGGCGAGACATTTCAACGCGCCCCGGCGCGACGGATCGGATGGAAGATCTGACGACATATAGCCCTCGCGATTAAATTGAGGAGGTAGACCGCCGGATCATCCAACGGGCCTCCTGACTGGGTTCAAGAGCAAGACTGTCGGCTCATCCGTTTTATTCCCGCCTGCGCGACATTGCGAATGCGCCCGTAGGTTCGGTCGCCCTCGTTGTTGGCAATCGCCGCGCACCCGGGCCGCAAAGGTCGGTGCGTTACGGCGATGTGATCAGAAGTGGTACAGGTGCCCCTCCTACCTGATGCCGGTCAGGCAGCTGTTATCCGCCTCAGCCTTCAGGCAAAAAGGCCTCTTTTGAAGATCGGGAATATCCGGGGACGAAAGTGCGTCTACTCATCGCATTCCGCAAGACACGCTCGGAAGCTTTCAATAAGAAAACATTCCATGGTTGCTCTCATGACCTGATCGACGCGCAGCAGAACGGTCTGAACGACGTCACCAAAACCTCGCCTCCAGCCGTCCACTGGATGTTCGCGGCACAGGTTTCCGGCGTGAGGCAGCAGCATCTCGACCAACGAAACGCCGCCAACGGAAGCACGAGTGACAGCACTCGAGTCAATAGCGCCAGGCAAATGGGCTCGTCGTTTCCGTATGGTTACGTATTGGCGAGGCCTCACCTGAAAGCGGAATGATGCGCAGCCCTGCCCTCCCTTGAACTTGTTGAACTATAGAGAACTGCAAATGAGCCAATTCGAGTTTCGCGACAGTCCCATCCCCGATGCACAACGCGCCGGCACAGCCCACGGCTGCGAGACCGCGACCAGACTTCCGGGTTCGCGCAGTCGCCGCGCAGGCAAGAACGTTTCCGCGCGCATTCGCCGGACGATCGGGATCACTGCCGTGTTCGCGGGACTTATAGTCGAGGGATGTACGTCCCTGCCTCAGACCAGCAACAATGAATGCGTAGGTCCAGTCAGCTACTGTCAACTGCTTTTCGGCTCCTGAGTAGCAGCTCTCCTCACATCTGATATCAGGGAGAAACAAACGTGCAACTGATTCTGCGCCGTTTGCAACTCGGATCAGGCGTAGTGCTGTGGACGTATCTCTTTCTCCACCTGGTCAACCATGCACTCGGGATCTGGTCTCTGGATCTTGCTGGACGCGGCCTCACATTGGCGCTGCACCTCTGGCATAGCGTGCCGGGAACAATCCTGCTGTACGGCGCGGCGGTCCTGCATTTTGCGATGGCTCTGCACACGATCTATATGCGCCGCTACTGGGCGCTGCCACCCGCCGAATGGATACGCCTTTGGGCAGGGCTCAGCCTCCCTCTGCTGCTCATTCGCCACGCCGTGACGACCCGACTCGCCGCTTCGCTTTATGGCTTCGAACCAGACTATGAGCGGATCGTGATATCGCTGATCACGAGCGGGACGCAAGGCCTGCAGCTTGCGCTGCTCGCCCCGGGGTGGATACACGGCTGCCTCGGACTGTGGTTCCGGTTACGCCACCATGCAATGGTGCGGCGCGCGAAGCCCGCGCTGTTTGCACTACTCGTCCTTCTACCACTGCTGTCCGCGGCCGGCTTCTTCCGGATGAGGCAAGCCGTCGTGGCAATGCATGCCATTCTGCCTGCGCCTGATCCGACGCTGGTCGTACATCAGCTCACGCTCAACGCGTGGCGTCACAATCTTATTGTCCTCTACCTGTGGTTGGTCATCAGCGCTTTCGTGGCCGGCCAGCTACGCAATTGGTTTGACCGTCGACGAACGCGTGACTCACTGCGTTAGCGAAAACGCGAGTAAGCCGCTACTGGAGTCAACGGACGTCCGAGCGACTGACTGCCACGTTACGAATCTCTTCACTCCGCTACCTTGGGTATTGGTCGGCGTGGTCCGGCATGCTTGCCGACAAAAGGCGGCCAGGCGACGTGTACCCTGCACGGCTGCGTCCTCCGGTTTCCACGACGACAGGTGACCCCATTACTCCTTGACCGTGAAGGTGTATTCGCCCTCCGTACGGTGCCCGTCGGCGGCGACCGCCACCCACGTAACCGTGTACACGCCCGGCGTCAATGCCTTTAGTGCCACCCACATAAGTTTCGCGTTCGACGGGTCCACCACCGCCTTGCCACTCGTCACGGAGTTGCCCCGTGCATCAGTCACGGTGATTGCGCTGAATTCCGATTCGAGCCCGTCATCGAAGTCAATCGCCACCGAATTTTGCGAACTGGACACGGTGGCGCCAGCGGCGGGCACTTCATGTTTAGGGAAGGCATGAGCGTGCGCCAGTTGCGCGATTGCCAGTGTCAGCGCAGCGACGGGGCCGCGCGCTTTCGGGAAAGAGATTTTCATGGATGGATCAGTGTTTTGACGTGAGAGTGGGGAAACAGAGCTCTACTGACCAGGTAGGCTCGGGCTCGAACCACCACCACCGTGCACCCGGTGGCCAGAGCCCGAACTCGTGATTTGGCCGAGAAATGGAGCGTAAGCCGTGTTCGGAACGCATGGACTCAGGGCATGGTCCTGGTCTGCGCCATTTGGTTCTCACCCTTCAGGACACTCCCTTCCACTTGATGCAGGGATTCCAATCTTTGTTCCGCCGCCTGAATGTCCTCTGGATAGTAGAGGTCATTGGGAGTAGGGCGATATCCGACTGACTCCAGTTCCTCGAGTTCATGTCTGACTTCTGCACGGGTGACATGATGCGTGCCGGGCTCCATCGATGTCTGCGCATGCACAGAGGCTGATGTTGCCATCAGCATCACGCTTACGACAAGCGAAACACGCGTGGACTGCACAACAAGCCGATTCAGCGAATTCGATTTCATGTCAATACTCCTTGGATGTTCGAGCGAATGATGTCCGCAGTCAACCTGATTGCGCAGCACGACGCTCTGCACCGGTAGACCTCCGAACCGGTCGCCTTATTCCCGATCATCTTTCGCACAACAAAACGGCGCCCGTGACGCCTGCGATAACAGAACGCAGCGACACGTCCAACCGTTGAGCTATCCAACGATCGTCCCCTGCATCCGTCGTCATGCATGGGATGGGCGAATACCCGGTCGCCACCCTATTTTCATGTATTCGGCACTCGCCGGTGAGCACAGCGTTTCAAATGCGGGAAGCCGCTTCTTCGTTGAGTGAACCAATTTTACAAGGTTAAAACTTAATTACATTCGCATACCTTAGTACTCTGCCTACCACGTCCACGCGTAACATGTTTGATGACATCCGGCCCGGGACCTTCTCACGTTGCGCCGTCCTGCCTGCAGATGTGGCCGGATGCGTGGGTGAACCCGGACCACCGTGCGGCAATTCACCCCGCAATCGACATCGTTTTCAGTTGGCGCGGCGGCGCAGATTTATTTATTCACCGAGCGCGGGAATATCCGGTGACGAGACTGCGTTTACTCATTGCATTTCGTACAGTACGCTCAGACGTAGCGGGCGTTACGAGCGGAGTGAAGCGGGCCGCGAAAAGACGTTGGGAATACAGAAGGCGGTTCGGCGGGCCGTGTTGTACAGAGCGGTATTCCCAAAAAACCAGGTCGATAGCATGTCTCGCGCTTTCGACACCTTAAGGAATACGATATGAAAGCCATTTTCGGAAAATTGAGCGTGAAGCGAGCGCCGATGGCATTGCGGAGACTCCTGCTAGCGGTGTCGTGTGTCGCCGCCGCGGGTAGCGTGGCGGCGCAAGGTCTCAGTCCATATGACGATGTGAACGCGCCCGGGAACAGCACCCGACTGATGCCGCACGCTGCACTCGGAAGCGAGTATCCCACCCACGGTGACCGGCAGGCAGGAGAGCTGAATCTGAATCCGACCGATCCGCGAGCCCAACTCTCCAATGGTTTGCCGAACAATGCGCAGTCCGGTGGATACGGATCGCCGCTAGCCGGCGTGAGGACCTATGTTCTGCCGCAGTCGCCAAATTGAGCGTCAAGGCCCGGGCCAAGATGCTGCACACCCTCGCCGCCATCGACGATTTCGGGCCGTGCCGATTCCGGGCCACGTCCCGTCCTGCGACACTGCAGACCGAGGAAAAAGACGGACTTTGCGGGGTCGATTCAGGATGGCTGGCTGCTTTTAATCGGGCGTCGGATAATCATCGAAAGCAGGTATGTCGTGCTGGCTCGAATGCGCGCTGCAGGACCATCAACGGCAACCTGTCCGGATCCAGCGTTCGTCGCGCCGCCCGCGTTGTTGTGACGCTGGTCCGATCCAGGAATGAACGCAATGAAATACCATGTGGTCCACCGGGTTGTTGCGCGTACATTGTGGAAATCGGTGGCCTCGATGTTCGCTGCGTGCACACCGCGTCAGGAGCACCGTTCGACGTCGGTCACTTCAGGTATTCGCGGTTCACAAGATGCTTTGTTCACGCAACCGCAAAGCTCGACTGGAACGAAGGCGGCCTTTACAGCAGTTCAATCACGGGGAGCATCGAGGCCGCCAGCGTGGATACCAACGTGCCGCCGGCGAGACACACCCACCCTCTGCAGTTACGGGAATTCAGGTGACCGGGAAAAGCCGTAGCCAGTAATGCACAAAAATTACGATTACCCCACTCAATGTAACGGTAGCGACGGCCACCAGACTGAGATGTTTCATGATTATCTCCAGTATGCACATTGATATGCATTACTTACCACATTATGGCGAGACGCCCACTTTGTTGAACGTCGCGCCGCACTAGTCGCATGGATCTAACCGATCCTTACCAATCGTCCGGCGTGTACTGGTTAAACCGACACAACGTCGGTTTTATTCCAGATTAGCGACGTCAGGCGCCTCCGTCGCCGACGAGCCGCTTTGCGCATAATTTCTGGTACACGACAAAGTGGTGCCGATAGTACTATCTTGTCGTTCGGTACCAAGGTGGCCAGCCGCGGCTTCAATCCGCGCTTCGCGCCCCTGCACGTGCGTGTTGCCGCTGGGCGCCGCGGCCGGCTTAGGGGCTGCCGTGTAAATCGAGGATGTGGGGTCGTCACGAATTTGCGCTCGATAACGAGTTCACCAACTATGGGTGCCCCGGAGCACCAAGGTTTTGGGGGCCAAGGGCATACGCTTTGTCCTGACTCCTGACGGAGCCCTATGCGGTTCGCACGAGTCATGGATCGTCCTGCGCCTTCGGCGCTGCGGCCATAACGTGCGCGCTTGCTGTGAGCGGCAGCCCCCCAGCGCCACCACAAGCAGATCGTCGTTGTCTTGATGCTGCCCCGCTCGTGCCGGGGATCGCTGCGGTATTCGTGGCAGGCGGTTTGATTCGGGAATAACAGGTCCCCACCGGCAGTCTTGCAAATGAGAGGACACGAGTGAGGTGATCAGAATGGACATTATCGATATGGCCCGTGCGTCGGGAATGGCAGTGATCCTCGACGCCAAAATCGGCTGCGAGGAATACCAGAGCGTGTGCGGTTCGTTATCGGCGTTGCAGCGATTTGCCGATGCAGTACTTCACACCGATGCGAGCCTGAAACCCAAGCAGAAGCCCGCGCGCCCGACTACCGGCCACACCTAAGAAAGGCCGCACAGCGCGGGATCTCCGTGATTCTCACGTTTGAGTTATGACCCCTATTACTCGATATTGGGAGACAGATCGGCTCGACCGAAGGGCGCTTCGCTTTGGTATCAATCGCCTTCGTCCGGCTCGATGACGCTCAGGCGTGTGAGGCGATCGATTCGCTCGCATTCGCGCCGCAGCCGTTGCTGCAACTCCAGTGGCAGTGGGCGTACCGTTGTGGCACCGTACCTCATCGCATGCCAGACGTGCGGCGAAGTTCCGGCTATCAACTTCACCCCAACAACCGAGCGTGACCAGCAGGTTGCGCATGCGATCCCAGTGTTGCAGCACCTCCTTCTGCAGTTGCCCACGATCGCGCATCAGGTGAAGTTGCCGGCTGGCCTGGGCCTGACGCCCACACCGTATGCCAGCGGTACCAGCGAAGTCGAACAGGCATCAGCAAGGCCGGCAAAAAACGGGCGCGATGGCTGATGGCCGCGTTCGCATGGAGCTGGTTGCGCTTCCAGCCTAACAGCCAGCTCAGCCACTGTTTCAACCAGCGCTTTGGGCCGCCGGCAGGCGGCTGCGGTGCATCGGTATCGTGGCGCTCGCACGGCGTCTCGCAATCGCGCTGTGGCGCTATCTCGAACACGGGGAGATTCCTGCTGGTGCAATACTCAAATCACGAGATATCAACTTGGCGAGCATCTGACTACCACTGAAGCACGACGGCATGCAAAGGTCAACGCCCGGTAAAAATTCGGGCTACCCCTGCAGGTGGCCGTTTTTAGGGATGAGGCGCGTCGGTAACAGAGTGGCACCAGCGCTTGCGCGTGCCGCATGAGGTAACCGGCTTGGTTGCCCGACACGGATAGAAGGCCGACCGGCCCAGGGCCGGTCACATCGTACACTCTGACCTGAGTGACATTGACATACCAGCCCTGCAAGGGCAGGTCATTATCGGCCCGCCCAAGGGTGGTCCAAGGCGAGCCTGCGTCTGGTCGCAGCAGGCTGGCCTTGAATAACAGGCAGCTCAAGGAGAATTACCTCGTTTTACCGAGACTTTTACATTCAACAGGACCTGACTTTCAACGCCCCATAGAAGGATTTTCAGCGAATCGGACGCGGATTCGACTCCGTGCCTGAGACCATCCTTGTACACCGCTTCCGCTTCGCTAAAAATCCTCTGCCTTTGCGTTCACCCATAGCCTTGTCCCTTCCGCTGCTCGCTTCAAACCGGACGACCATCAAGCAGCAAACGCGGGGATGCCATCGACCGAATTCCGTCGGTAAATCGCTCCACGAACTCCCCGAAAACAGGAGTTTGTCACATTTCAACAGATGTAAGGAGAGCGCGGTGCTCGCCAAAAACGACTGCGCCGAATGTCTCCAGTTCGTCGATGAAGCTCACCACAATCTGGCGGGACGGCCTTGCCTTATTGCTTGATACCTTCAGCCTGGATGTGCAACACCGTTTGCATCTTGAAGCCGTAAGTCTTGCCCATGTCCACGCCGAAATCCGACCGGTCGAAAGTCACCGTCGATTCCGTGCCGCACACTTCACGCTTGAACATCGGGTTCTGGAAACACTTGAACGACTCAATCTTTAGATTCAGCGGCTTCGTCACACCGTGCAAGGTCAACTCGCCAATCACTTCGACCGGCACATCGCCCTTGAACTTCATCGACGTTCCCTTATAGACAGCGGTCGGGAATTGAGCGGCATCGAAGAATTTCGGGCTCTTCAACTCCTGAGCTAGACCATAGGGTCCGCGCACAACAACGGCGATTGGCGTCGCAAGCGTTCGCATTCGGAGCCGGTGAGATCGGATCTAACGGATCGCATGTGACGAATCGTAAGGCACAGTTTTCCAGCGTGCAGTGACGGCCGTCACAAATGAACCATAACATTTTAGAAATCCATCTACGAAACGGTTCGACGCTGGTGCGATAAATTCGGCGTGTGTTTCACACGCCCCGCGTGAAAGCGGCGTGTTGTAAGCTCGGTACCACCTGGCACCTTGACGCACGTGTGTCACGAATACAAGCGAAAGCTTACGTGCCTGACGACAGGAGTTGGTCAGCTACCTTCGCTCGCTCAATAACCGCCCGTGCTGCTACCCATGCTAGTGCCCATGCTGCTACCCATACTGCTGCTGCCCGAATCACTCATATCTCCTGGCGATGCGCATCCAGACACTAGCACCGACATCGCAAGCGAAACACCCATCAGAACTGCCGAAAGAATTCGGAACTTCCTCATCTGCAATCTCCTGTTAGCACTCGAGGCATGAAGGCGGGAGCAACTTACGCCACCCGCTGGGACATGCCTAGAACCGGTTAAAAAAGCGCCCGCAGTGCGGGCTGTTCGGACGGCGCCATTTATCGTCGCGCCGCCACGCAACTGTCTATAACGATAGCGAGTCCTGGTTTATTCCAATACGTCGACCTCTTTCTTCGACCCCACCACCTCAATTGAGCCGCTTCGACTGCCCATCGTCGGCATACCAGTCGACCGCGACACCGCTTGTGTTCACCGTCACCGCTCGCGGTTCGCTGAACTGATCGAACGAATCGATGCCCGTCTCGCGTCCTACACCACTGTTCTTGAATCCACCCCATGGCGAAGCGGGGTCCAAGCGATGGTGATCGTTGATCCAGAGCATGCCGAAGATGAGCTTGGCCGCCACCCGGTGGGCCCGCGCCACATCCTGCGTCCACACCGATGCGGCGAGTCCGAACTGCGTATCGCTGGCAATGCGCAGCGCACCCGCCTCGTCCTTGAACGGCATGATCACTGTGACCGGCCCGAACACTTCGCTCTGGCCGAGTTCGGACTTCGGGTCGACGTCATAGAAGGCGGTGGGTTCGAGGTAAAAGCCCTCGCCCTGCAGGTGTTCCGGAATGCCACCGCCGCTCAGTACCTTCGCGCCTTGCGCGACGCCTCGTTCAAGCATCGCAAGAATGCGGTCGCGCGACCGCGCGGAGATCACCGCACCGAGTTGCGTCCTGATGTCAGCCGGATCGCCGATGCGGATCGCCGCGACCTTCGCCTTGAATTTCTCGAGGAACGCCGGATAGATCGATTCCTGCACCAGCGCCGCACACGCAGGTTTGCCCCGCGCCGACGAACGCTGCGAACGCGGCACCATTCACCGCGCGATCGAGGTCCATGTCGTCAAAGAGAATGACCGCACCCTTGCCGCCCAGTTCGAGCGTCGTCAACGCGAAAGTCTGCGCGGCGGCTTCGCCGATGGAGCGGCCCACTTCCGTGCCGCCGGTGAACACCACTTTGGCAATCAGCGGATGGCGTGCAAGCGCGGCGCCCGCTTCCTTGCCCTCGCCGTTCACCACATTCACCACGCCATCCGGGACACGGGCCTGCTGCAACCGTTCGACGAGCCTCACGGTGGTGAGCGGCGTCTGCTCCGACGCCTTGATGACCACGCTGTTGCCGGTCGCGAGCGCCGGGGCGAGACTCTTCGAGAGAATCATCAACGGATGGTTGAACGACGTCATCAACGCACACACGCCGAGCGGCACGCGCTGGGTATAGCAGAGATACGGCCCTTCGATGGGGATCACATCGCTGCGGCGCGTCAACGCGAGCGCGGCGAAGTAGCGGTAGAACTGCGGCAAGCGCGAAATCTGCGCGCGCGTTTCCACGAGCGGACGCCCGTTGTTGAGCGTTTCGAGCTGGTAGAAATTCTCCAGATCCGCCTCGAATAGATCAGCGAAGCGATTCAGTACGCGGGCGCGTTGCTGGATCGGCATATGGCGCCATACGCCACTCTCGAAGGCCGTGTGCGCGCCTTGCACCGCGCGATCGATGTCTTCGGCCGATGCCGCTGCGAGTTGCCCGATCACCGCGCCGTTCGCCGGGTTGATGATATCGATGGTCTTGCCTGCAGCCGCATCGACGAACTTGCCGTCGATGAACAGTTGTGCGTTGAGGTATTGCTTGTTCACTGCATCCATTCCCGATTCTCAGTATTTACTTGAGCGGGGACACTCGCGCATCTGCGCCGACATCGCGGCGCGTGCGCGCGCCGCCTGGCTGAATATCTTCCAGGCGCTGGCCGGTCGAATCGACGCCAAGCGCTCCCACCACCACGATCTGAATGGCCAGCAAGCCGATCATCAAAACCAGCACGCCGACCACACTGTAGTGCGCGAACAGCGCCACCACGATGAACGGCGTGATGATCGTCCCCGCGGCCGAGGGTGTTGCAAATGCCCGACACGCGCAGCCGCACTTCGGTCGGAAAAAGTTCCGGCACGTAGATGGCGAACAGCAACGCAACCAGCACCTAGATGGGAATCACCAGCAGAAGTCCGACGATGGGCAGCAGCACCTCGCTGCTGACGAACGGATAGATCGAGCCGAACACGATGGCGAGCAGCGACGCGCCGATAAAGGTCGGCTTGCGGCCCAGAAGGTCGGCAGTGAGCGCGCCGAAGGCCGAGCCGAGCGGCGCACCCAACGACATGATGAACGCGAATCCGAACGACTTGGCAATGCTGAAGCCCTGATGCACGAAAAAGGTCGGCAGCCACGTAACGAAGCCGTACAGCAGCGTATTGATCACAATCAACGTCACGCAGCCGACGATCATCCGCGGCAGCATGGCGCCGATGAAAAGCGAGCCGAGCTCGCGCGAGGGTGAAATGAAGGGCTTGGCCGCGGGCGCAGGCAATGGCGCGTTGCCGTGTTCGGCTCACACCTCGCGTTCGATCGCTGATAGGATTGCTTCGGTTTCCTTATCGTGTCGAGCGGACTCCAGCCAGCGAGGCGACTCCCGAAGCGACTTGCGTGCATACCATACGCAGATTGCACCAACCCCGCCGAGCACAAACATCCCGCGCCAGCCAAGCACGGGAATCAGCAGGAGCCCGATCAGCCCTGCGACCGGCAGTCCGGATACCGCAAAGACAGCCATCAGACCCTGTAGCTTGCCTTGAGAGGCGGGCGGCGCGAACTCCGTGAGCGTCGAGTAGCCAACCACGTTCTCTGCGAGGAGACTGAGGCCCATCATGAAGCGGCACGCGATCAGCACGGCCATGTCCGGCGCAAGCGCGGCGCCCAGCGATGCCAGGCCGAACACCATGAGGTTGGTGCGGTAGGTAAAGCGCCGGCCGTATCTGTCACCCAGAAAACCCGTTGCCAACGAGCCGAGCATCATGCCGAGGAAGGTCAACGACACGAACAGCGCATTCTGTCCGAGCGTGGAGAAGCCGCTTTTCAGCGTCGCGCCGAGCACCGTCGACGCCACATAGATATCGAAGCCGTCGAAGAACATGCCAATGCCGATCAGCCACATGATGAGGCGATGAAAGCCCGACAGCGGCAGCCGGTCCAGCCCCGCCCCTGCGTTCACACTCATTTGCGTCTCCTGCAGACCTGGACGGCCTGTCGAATAGACCGTTCACTTGCCCTGCAGACGGAGCGCCGCGACCGTAAGCGCTTCGGTGGCACAGCGGAAGTCGTGTTCAATCGGACTTTCCTGCGCGGCCTGGAAGAACGCCTTGCACTGGCGCGCGCCGGTGTCGTCGAGCGCAAGGATGCGCTCGGTGAGGGCTTCGGCTTCCGCCTGCAGCAACTCTGCGGGCACCACCCGGGCGACGAGTCCTGCGGCAAGCGCCGTATCGAGCGCGAACGCGTCGCCGAAGAGGACCATCGGGAAAACCTGCTTGGGCAGCGCGTAGCGGCCCAGATAAGCCATGATGGCGGCAGGCGGCAAGCCTTTTTTCATCTCGGGAAACGCGAGGGCTGCGCTGTTCGATACCAGCGTGAGATCGCACAGGATGGCGAGCCCCAGGCCGAAACCGAAGGCATCGCACTGCACTTCGGCAATGGTGATCAGCGACGAAGCACGTTGCGGGCGCTCCCGGATTGTCGAAACCCGTGGCTATCCGCGCGGTCGCGGAACTCGAATCGCCTGGATGTGCGTCTTCTTCAGCGCAGCACGCGCAGCGTCACTCCGACACCCGCGGGCTATGAGTTCGCGCAGCGTTGTGGAGAAATTTTGACTGCGACCGCCGTAGAACGCATTCAAGATGTCACCGTTGCGAGTATATAGTCGAGCCGACGATTGACGCCCATGCAGATATCTTTTGCTCAGGAGAAGATTGCTTCGATATCCGGCGACGCATCCTTCACCTCGTCGAAGTTCAACGTCGCCTCGATATGCTCCAGATGTTCCAGCATGCACGCCGCCGCCTTGGCGCCGTCGTGCGCTTCGATTGCGTCGATCAAATCGCTATGCTCGTGATGCGGGCACGCCGGTGCATTCGGTTTGTCGTAAAGCGTGATGACGAGGCACGTCAACGGTGCGAGTTCACGCATCATCCGTAGGAGAATCTCGTTGCCGATCATCTCCGCGATCAGCACATGAAACTCACCCGACAGCCGGATGATGGCAGGCCGATCATTCTGTTTGCGCGCTTCGCTTTCCTGCCGCACGTGCTTGCGTAACGCGCGCACTTGCGCCGACGTTGCGGTACTGCTCAGCAGCCTGACCATTTCCGGCTCGATCATACGCCGCGTGACAAATACGTCTTGAGCCTGCTGGACGCTTGGGCTGGCGATAAAGGCTCCGCGATTCGGCACCAACTCGACCACCCCCTCGTGGGCAAGCTTGTTAAGTACTTCGCGGATTTTTGTGCGGCTCACACCCGAGACTTCCGCAAGCCGCTCCTCAATCAATTTTGTACCAGGTGCAAGGCGACGCTCGAGCACCGCCTTCTGGATACGGCCGTAAATTTCCTCGTTCGTATACGGCGCCTTGGGCCCGGCAACTTTGCTGGCTGGAATGGAGAAGGCTCGGCTCAAAATTTTTCTCGCAACTGGGAAGTGAATCGATGATAGAGCAATCCAAGGCGTTTTTGTGCACAGAAATTCGATGCAACGCTCGTATCGATTACTCGTTCCAATGAAGGAAATTGTAACTCATTTGTATACAAACGTTCATCAATGTTGCTGCCGGTCCGGAGCCTCAGCCACCAGTTTGAAAATACCTCTTTGTCCGTGTAATAGCCCGCGTTTGGTGCCAACGATTCGCCTTTGGTGCGCCCACGCACCATCTGCATGCAACTTCACCCTCGGTCGTTTCAGCCTTCACATGTAGAAGTTTGCTCCAGCGAAGGCGCTGAAGAGGCTGGCCGAGGCGCTATCCGTCGCCGCCTTAAATTGCATACAATCCTAGCTTTATTGAGTACAAACATAACAATTTATGTTGGCACAAAGTTTGCGTTAGTAGCGTCGACCGAGCCTCTCTTTCCGGCGCAGCCTGCCAGAAGCTACCCCTGATATGGAAATCATGACGCAACGCACTTTGATTGGCATGTTGACCCCGTCTTCCAACACGGTCCTCGAACCCGTCACGTCGGCAATGCTCGCCGGCCTGCCCGAAGTCAGCGCGCATTTCGGCCGCTTCCGTGTGACCGAGATCGCGTTGTCCGAAAAGGCGCTAGCGCAGTTCGACGACGAGGAGATTCTCGCCGCGGCAGCGCTACTTGCCGATGCGAAGCTCGACGTAATCGGCTGGAACGGCACGTCGTCGGCCTGGCTCGGGTTTGAAGCAGACGAACGCCTGTGCCGCAGCATTACCGAACGTACCGGTATCGCCGCCTGCACCTCGGTGCTCGCACTCAACGAGATTTTCGCCATGACGGGCGTTCGTCGTTTCGGCCTGGTCACGCCGTACCGGGACGACGTGCAGGCAAAAGTCGTCTCAACGTACGGCGGCGCGGGCTTTGAGTGTGTCGGTGAACGTCATCTGAACAAGCAAGCCAATTTTTCGTTTTCCGAAGTCAGCGCGGACACGCTGCGTGAGATGGCGCGCGAAGTCGCAAAGAGCAAACCCGACGCCATCACGATTTTCTGCACCAACTTGCGCGGCGCGCCGCTCGCTGAAGAGCTCGAAGCCGAACTCGGCATCCCGGTGTACGACACCATTTCGACAGTGGTCTGGAAGGCGCTGCGGATGAGCGGCATCGACACGTCGCGCGTCACCGGCTGGGGCAGCCTGTTCCGGGAGGTCGCATGAGCGACGCGGCGGCCTTCGACCTGGTGATCCGCAACGCGGATATCGCCACGGCGGCCGACCGCTTTAGCGCCGATATCGGGGTGCGCGACGGTCGCATCGTCGCGCTGGGAAGCGGACTCGCTCGTGGCGCCAGCGAGATCGATGCAGCCGGCCGCCTCGTCACCCCAGGCGGCGTGGATAGCCACTGCCATCTGGATCAGGACACGGGCGACGACAGCGTGATGGCCGACGACTTCCTGAGCGGCACCGTATCCGCTGCGTGCGGTGGCACCACCACGGTCATTCCGTTTGCCTGCCAGCAGAAGGGCAAAACGCTGCGCGCAGCGATCGACACCTATCATCAACGCGCCGACGGTCGCGCGGTAATCGACTACGCCTTCCATCTGATCGTCACCGACCCAACGCCGTATGTGCTCGAACAGGAGTTGCCGCAACTGATCGAGGAAGGTTACACGTCGTTCAAGATCTACATGACGTATGACGCGCTCAAGCTGAACGACCGCCAGATGATCGAACTGCTCGCTCTGGCACGCACCCACGGCGCCATGGTGATGATCCACGCCGAAAACGCGGATTGCATTGCGTGGCTCACCGAAGCGTTGCTGGAGCAAGGCATCACCGCGCCGATCGGACACGCGCTGTCGCGCCCGATGCTGGTCGAGCGCGAAGCGACGCATCGCGCCATCAGTCTCGCGCAGCTGGTCGATACGCCCGTGCTGATCGTACATGTCTCCGGCCGCGAAGCGATCGAACAGATCCGCTGGGCGCAAGGGCATGGCCTCGCCGTGTACGCCGAGACCTGTCCGCACTATCTGCTGCTGACCGAAGACATGCTCGAAGATGGCCCGCGTGGCTATCAATGTATTTGCAGCCCGCCACCGCGCGACGAAGCTAACCGCCAGGCCGTCTGGGACGGTCTCGTGAACGGCACATTTCAGGTGCTCTCCTCCGACCATGCGCCGTTTCGCTTCGATGGTCCGCACGGCAAGCAGGTGGCCGGCGAAAACCCGCGCTTCGATCAGGTGCCCAACGGCATACCGGGCCTCGAGACGCGTATGGCCTTGCTGATGTCGGAAGGCGTGATGAGCGGACGCATCGATATTCACGCCTTTGTCGCGCTGACCGCAACCAATGCCGCGAAGCTTTACGGCCTTTATCCCCGCAAGGGTTCGGTCGCGATTGGCGGCGACGCCGACCTGGTGATATGGGATACCGATCGTGCATTCACGCTCACCAACGATGCATTGCATCACAACGTCGACTACACGCCGTACGAGGGCTGGCAGATGAAAGCGTGGCCCGCGCTGACGCTGTCGCGCGGCGCCGTGGTGTGGGACGGCGTGCAGCCCGGTGGCGCGCCCGGCCGCGGTGAGTTCCTGCCGGCCTTGCGCCCGCAACTGGCGCAACCGCATCGCCCGTTGAACCCGCGCGTTGAGGCTCACCGGGTGCTGCCACGCTTTGAATTTCCCGCCGTTTATCGGCAATAGGAAAGGGTTTGTGGGGTCGTGCGTCTGGTGCGTTCCGCCCTGCTTCACACGCTTTTTATATCGTACGTATTGTGATTATTCTGGAGAGCCTGATGTCCGAACGATTTTCGCGTCGCCAATTCCTTCAGTGTGCCGGCGCGGGCGCAGCCCTGGTGTCGATCGGTTTGCCGCGTTTTGCGATGGCCGCCGGGATCACGCTTGACGGCATCAAAAAAGCGGGCGTGCTGCGCATCGGCTGCGAAGCGACTTATCCGCCGCTCACCTATCGTGACGCGAGCGGCACCATGATCGGCTACGACGTGGACCTCGCCAACGCGTTTTGCCGCCATCTCGGCGTCAAGGCGCAGTTCATCGACACGGTGTGGTCGGGCGTGATTCCGTCTCTCTACACGAAGAAGTTCGATCTGGTGATGAGCAGCCTGAGCTATACGGCCGAGCGTGAAAAGCACGTGGACTTTTCGGTGCCTTACGTGGAAGCTTCGCAGGCGCTGCTGATTCGCGCGGCGGATCAGAAGAGCGTCACCGGCATCGCCGGCATGAACGGCAAGGTGCTGGGGCTCAAGCTCGGCTCACCGGGTCAGATACTGGAGCCCAAACTCGACGCGCAATTGAAAGCAGCGGGCGGAGTGGGCTTCAAGGATGTGAAAACTTTCGACGACCATCCTGCCGCTTATATCGCGCTCGCGGAGGGCCGTGTGGACGGTGTGCTCAACACCTTGCCGACGCTTTCGCTCGTCCTCAAGAATGCGCCGGGCAAATATGCCATCGTCAAGGGCATCGGCGCGGACAACTGGGCGGGCATCGCGGCGCGCACCGACGACACCGCGCTGATCGGCTTCATCGATCAGCAACTGCGCCAGTTCAAAACCGACGGCACGCTGCATACGTTGCAGCAAAAGTGGTTTGGCTTCGACATGAACCTGCCGGACGCGATTCCGGCACTTTCCTGAGAGCGCGGCGTCCATGGACTGGAGCATTATCGTCATGGCGTTGCCGATCCTCGCGGTCGGCCTGCTCGCCACGCTCAAGGTCTGCCTCGCGGCGATCGCGATTGGCATCGTGCTCGGCTTCGTATTGGGCTTTGGCGCACTCAGCCGCTTCAGGGCGGTCCGGATCGCCGTGCTGGCCTATGTCGATTTCGTGCGCGGCACACCGTTGCTGGTGCAGATCTTTCTCGTCTACTTTGCGTTACCGGTCATCGGCATCAACTTCAACGAGTATTGGGCTGGCGTCATCGCGCTCAGCCTGAATGCGGGCGGCTTCATCTGCGAGATCGTGCGCGCCAGCATGCAGTCCGTCGATCGCGGCCAGACCGAAGCCGCGCAATCCATCGGCATGCGGCACCGTCAGATTGTTCTGCACGTGCTTTTTCCGCAAGCGTGGCGGCGCATCTTGCCGCCGCTTACCAACGAACTGATCTCGCTGATCAAGGGCTCGGCGCTGCTGTCCGCCATCTCCGTGTATGAACTCACGCACGCCGGGCAGGAGATCATTGCGACGTATTTCTCGCCGTTCGAGATTTTCCTGCTGATCGCCCTGTACTACTACGCATTGATTTCGGCGTTGGCGTGGCTGTCGCGCTACCTCGAGCGGCGACTGCCGCAATATTGACTTCATGAGCTCGGGATCCAGCATGTCTTCCACCGTTACCGTCTCCGACGTCCCCGCAGCCCCCGCGATGGACGCCGCCGCGCAAGCACATGCAGGCGCCGCTGCAACACTGTTGTCCATAGAAGGTCTGCACAAGCGCTTCGGCGACAAGATCATCCTGCCCTCCATCTCGCTGGAGGTTGGACATGGCGAGACCGTCGTGCTGATCGGGCCGTCGGGTTCGGGCAAGACCACCCTCCTGCGCTGTCTCAACTTCCTGGAACGATCGGACGGCGGCACGATCCGCCTTGGCGGCCAGCGTATCGGCCTGTCGGAGCAGGGCCGCGCGTTGCCCGAAGCCGAACTGGCGCGACAGCGCAGCCGCTTCGGCTTCGTGTTTCAGCGCTTCAACCTGTTCGCGCATCTGAGCGCACTCGATAACGTCGCCGCCGGCCCTCAGCGCGTGCTGGGGCTTTCGCGCGATGCGGCCCGCGCTCGCGCACAGGTGGCGCTGGAAAAAGTCCATCTCGCGCAACACCTCGGCAAACGGCCAGCGCAACTCTCAGGCGGCCAGCAACAACGCGTGGCGATTGCACGCGCACTTGCGATGGAACCGGAGATGATCCTGTTCGACGAACCGACCTCGGCGCTCGACCCGGAACTTGTCAACGAAGTGCTCGACGTGATGCGCGATCTCGCGGCTGCCCGGATGACGATGATGGTCGTGACCCACGAAATGAGCTTCGCGCGGAACGTCGCGCATCGGGTGGTCTTCATGGACGCCGGCGCCATCGTCGAACAAGGCACGCCCTGCGACGTTTTCAGCCGTCCGCGCGAAGAGCGCACGCGGCGTTTCCTGCAGCACCTGCACACCTGAACTGAACCGGACCACCTGGCTGATGACTGCCTCACCTATCGAATTTGACCTTGACCTGTTGCTACTGGGCGCCACCGTCGTGACGATGGACCCGGCTCAACCGCTGTTGCATGACGCGGCGATCGGCATTCGCGGCAACCGGCTCGCCTTCGTCGGCCGGGCGCAGAATCTGCCGGCACAGACACGCGCGCAGACCACGCGCCAGCTCGCCGGACGTGTCATCGTGCCCGGCTACGTGAACGTTCACACCCACGCCATTCTGACAATGGTGCGCGGCGTCGCTGAAGACCTGGGCTTTGCGCCCGCCTACACACCCGGGATTCCCCATGGCCATGACGTGCGCCCGGACGAAGCGATCGCGCTGGCACGTCTCGGTGCGCTTGAAGCCATGCTGTTCGGCTCGACGCTGATCAACGACACCTACGTCCACGCCGATCTGACCATGGAGGCCATGGCCGACATCGGCCTGCGGGTGTATTCATGCGGCCGCCTGCACGACGTCGACTTCTCCGGCGTCGCGGACGGACGCTGGGAATACCATGCCGCGACCGGCGAGCGTACGCTGAATGACGCACTGACGCTGGCCGGTCGCTGGAATCGCAAGCACAACGAGCGCACGGGCGTCCAACTAGCGGTTCATGCGCCGGATACCTGCTCCGACGACTTTCTGCGTCTGATCGCCGAGGCGGCACGCACGCATGATCTCGGCGTGACGACTCATCTCGCGCAAAGCTGCACCGAGGTCAGCGTGGTGAAGAAGCGTTCGGGCAAGAGCCCGGCGCAGTTGCTAGACGAAGTCGGGTTGCTCAACGAAAGGCTCGTAGCGGCGCACTGCCTGTATCTCGACGACGACGACATTGCACGCGTCGGACGGGCCGGCATCACGGTGGCACACATCCCCAAGGGCAACGCGACGGGAGGCACCATGGCGCCTACTCCGCGTCTGCGCGCCGCCGGCGCGCGCATTGCATTGGGCACCGACAACATGCACGCCGACATGACCGAGGTCATGCGCTGGGCACTGGCGATCGCGCGCATCCAGTTGGGCGAAGTCGCCGCGGACTGGCAACCCGCCGATGCGCTCACCATGGCGACGCACAACGGCGCACACGCTATGGGGCTTGGCGACGAACTCGGCTGCCTCAAGACAGGCTGGCTCGCCGACCTCGCCGTATTCGATTTCCGGCGCGCACATCTGACTCCGCACCCCAATCCGCTGGGCACGCTGGTGCACACGGGACTTGGGCGTGATGTCGAGATGGTCATCGTGGACGGTGAGATTGTGGTGGACGGCGGCGCCCCCACCCGTTGCGACGCCGATGCCGTCATCGCGGCTGGAAAGCACGCCGCCACGCAACTATGGAAGAGAGCTCGCGCATGAGCACCCCGCACACTATCGATTCGCAGTCGAAGCAAGGCGCAGCGGCTGCCGGCCTTGCGGCCTCGCAGGCACGCACCTCGCCAATCGGTGCCGCCGTGCAAATGCGCGGCATCCGGCATCGTTTCGCCGCCGTGCCGGTGATCGAAGACGTCACGCTTGAAATTGCAGCAGGCGAACTGGTTGCGTTGCTCGGCCCGTCGGGCTGTGGCAAGAGCACCCTGCTGCGCATCCTCGCCGGTCTGCAGGTGCAGTCCGAGGGCGAAGTGCGGATTGGCGGCCAACGCGTGGACGGTCTCGCGCCGCGCCAACGCGGCGTGGGCATCGTCTTCCAGAACTATGCGCTGTTTCCGCACATGACAGTCGCCGCCAACGTCGCCTACGGTCTGGAAGCCAACGGCGTCGCGCGTCGTCATGCTGCTCACAAGGCCATGCAGATGCTTGAGATGGTGCGCATGGAATCATTCGCGAAGCGCTATCCGCGCGAGTTGTCGGGCGGTCAGCAGCAACGCGTGGCGCTGGCCCGTACGCTTGCCGTCGAGCCGCGCATCCTGCTGCTGGACGAGCCTTTCGCGGCACTCGACAAAAACCTGCGGCTCGATATGCAAATCGAAATCCGCCGTCTGCAGCGCGAACTGAATATCACGACCGTGATGGTGACGCACGATCAGGAAGAGGCGATGAGCATGGCCGACCGGGTCGCCGTGCTCAATCGCGGGCGGCTCGAACAATACGACTCTGCGGTCGCAATCTACGATCAGCCCGCCACCCCCTTTGTAGCCACCTTCGTCGGAACGGCGAATCTGCTGCCCGTTAATTTGCGCGTGCACGGCAACCAATGCCTTGCAAACTTCGACGATGGCGCCGTGCTGGCCGTTACTCACCCCGGCCCGTGGCACGATACCGGTGCGGCGCTACTGGCGGTCCGCCCCGAGCAATGGGCGTGGCAGTTGCCGCAGGCCGGCGTCAGCGCGCCTCAGCTGCTCGCTACTGTGCAACTGGCGATGCCGATCGGTCCCACGTTGGTGGTCGATTTGCAGACCGAAGCCGGACAGACTGTGAAGATATCCGTGCCGCGCGCCGAGGGTGCGGACTTGCGCCCCGGCTTGCGCGTCGCGCTCGATTTGAAACCAGGGGCACGGGTGCGCACCTTCAAGGCTCCCCAACCTGGTTCCGCGGGTGTTTAGCTCGTGGCCACGATCGTCCTGATCCAACGCGCCGCCCGCTTCGCTATCGCTGGTTCATCCTGTTTAACTAACCGTCCAGAGGTCTTATGTCGCTGATCGATCACCAACGTCGCAAGCTCCTGCAACTGATGGGCGCAGCGGGGGCCGTCGGCTTGTCGCTTGGCAGCCCGCTTGCCATGGCTGCGTCCGAATCTCTTGCCGCCACCACGTTTCCCGGTGCGTGGGAAGAGTCGCAACGCAAGATTCTGTTGCCCGCATTTCGCAAGGCTGCGGGCGTAAGCGCCGTGCTCACCGCATCGCAGGCGGTCGACACGCTGACCAAGCTGGTGGCCGCGCGCAATAACCCACCGTTCGATGTGGTCATGATGGACGAGGGTCCCTACCTGCAGGGCATCGCGCAAGGCGTGTTCGAACCCATTCCTGCAGCGCGGGTGCCGAACCTCGCGAATCTGCCCGCGCACTTCATCGATCCGAAGGGTCTAGGCGCCTATGTGTCCGCGCAGGTCTATGGCATTGCGTACAACACGGAGCGCGTGAAGACCACGCCGAAGTCCTGGAACGATCTGCTCAGGCCGGAATTCAAGGGTCGCGTCGGCCTCGTGAGTCTCGATTCCACCTTGGGCACCGTATGGATGGTCGCGCTCGCCAAGATGCTGGGCGGCGACGAAGATCACATGGACCCGGCGTTCGATTATGTCAAGCGTCTGATGCCGAACGTCGGTGCAGTGGCTGCCAATCCAGGCGCCCTCGGCACGCTGTTCCAGCAAGGTCAGGTGGATATTGCCTGTCACTACATCAATAACGTGGAGTCGCTCAAGGCCAAGGGCGTGCCGGTTGCGCTCGCTCGCCCCGACAGCAACTGGGGCATGGTGCGCAGCACGATGAACATTGTGAAGAACACCCAGGCGGCGGATCTCGCCGCAGCGTACATCAACACCGCGTTGAGCGTCGAAGTGCAGCAGCAGATGACGAGCGCGCCCTACTACGTCGCGCCAACCAACACGAAAGTGCCGTTCGGTGCAGCGCTCGCCGCGATCGCTCACAATGCCAATGACATGACGTCGTTCGTGCAGGTCGATTGGGCCCGTATCAACCCGCGCCGCGCGGAATATATCGATCGTTTCAACCGTCTGGTCAAGGTCTGACGCATCATGCACGCGAATCACCGGATGCCACGCGACTGGCTGCTCGTGCTGCCGCTAGGCCTGTTCTTCATCGCGTTTGTGGGCGTGCCGCTCTTGCTCGTCGCGCTGATCAGCCTGCACAACGACACAGCCATGACGCATGTCGGCATTCGCCAATACCTGGTTTTCTTTGACGACAGCTATAACCGCGGAATCCTCTGGCAAACGCTCTGGCTTGGTGTGGCGACCACGCTCGCGACGATCGTGCTTGGCTATCCGGTCGCGCATCTGTACGTGGTGAGCCCACCGCGCTGGCGGCGTGTGCTGATCGTGCTGATCCTGCTGCCGCTTCTCACCAGTTCGGTGGTGCGCACATTTGCGTGGGTCGTGATTCTCGGCAATGAAGGGTTGGTCAACGCGCTGCTGATGACACTCGGACACGCGGGGCCGCCGGTCAAACTCCTGTACACGCCGCTGGCGGTAATCCTCTCGCTTGCGCAGATCGAACTGCCGTTGATGGTGTTGCCGCTCGTCACCACGCTCACTTCGCTCGACACACGCTTGCCCGAGGCATCGCATGCGCTGGGTGCCAGCAGTTGGCGCACCTGGTGGAAGATCACCGTGCCGCTTGCGATACCGGGTTTACTCAGCGGCACCCTGCTGGTGTTTACCGGCGCGGTCAGCGCGTTCGTCGTTCAAACTCTGGTGGGCGGCGGCCAGCTGATGTACATGCCGTTTTACATCTACGAACAGGCCATCCAGACGCAGAACTACCCGTTTGCGGCGACGCTTGCCGTGATTCTGCTGGCGAGCGTGCTGCTCGTCGTGACCTTGCTCAACTATTTCGGCCGCAAGACCAGAGGGTTTGTCCATGGCTAAATCCACGCTTGCCGCGTCGGGCGTCATGCCGGCGCACCGTGCCCAGCCGGGTCGCCTGTCGTTCAATGCAGTGATGGGCTTGATGGGCGGCGTCGGTCTGTTGATGTTGATTGGGCCCACGCTCATCGTACTGGTGACATCGCTCACGTCGGGCTACTCGCTGAAGTTTCCGCCGCCGGGACTGTCATTGCGCTGGTATGAAGCGCTGATCTTCGATTCGCCGGAGATCATCGACGATCTGCTATTGAGCCTGAAGCTCGCCGCGGCGGCGACCGCGTGCGCGACCGTGCTGGCGGTCGCCGCGGCGGTGACGCTCGCACGTCGCCGCACGTTTGCCGCGCGACTGCTCGATTCGTTTTTCATGGCGCCGCTGACCATTCCGTCGCTCGCGCTGGGGCTCGGTATCCTGATCCTGTTCAACCTCGAAAGCGCCGGGCTCTCGTTCTACAGTCTGCTCGCCGGACATATCACGCTGTGTGCACCTTATGTGTTGTACACGACCTCGGCGAGTTATGCGCAGCTCGATCCCGCGCTGCTCGACAGCTCGACATGCCTCGGCGCGGGTGGCTGGTTCACGTTCCGCCGCGTCGTGCTGCCGGCGCTGGTACCGGGCATCGCGTCGGGGGCGTTTATCGCGTTCATGAATTCCTTCGATAACGTCGCGCTGTCGCTATTCCTGTCGGACGCGCGATCCGAAGTGCTGCCCATCCACCTGTGGCACATCATCGAGGACAGCCTCGACGTCCGGGCGGCCGCTGCCTCGGGCGTGCTGATCGTCGCCACCTTGATTTCCATGTTGGTGATGGAGCGGCTCGCCGGCTTGTCGGGGCAGTTTCGCTAGCCGCCTCAGTCCTCCCTTTCTTCGATCTGGTAGAAACCGTGCGCAAGATACTCTCCAACGTCAGGGCATTACACGGCACCGAACAGCAATACGAGCCGCGCCGCGTCGATGTCGTGATCGAAGGCGAACGCATCGCCGCCATCGTGCCGGGCGGCAGCGCGACCGACGGCGAATGTATACCGCTCGACGACTGCCTGCTGATGCCGGGGCTCATCAATGGCCATCAACATTCGCACGAGCATTTTCACAAGGGACGGCTCGAAAACCTGCCGCTCGAATTGTGGATGCATTACGTGCGCGCGCCGCGTCCGGTCAAACTGACGCCGCGCCAGATCTACCTGCGAACGCTGATCGGCGCGCTCGAATCGCTGCGCAGCGGCACCACCACACTCGTCGACGACGTGAGCCTCGGTCAGATTATCGACCCCGCCGCCGTCGAGGCCATCTTCCAGGCCTACGAAGATGCGGGCATTCGCGCGCTGGTCGGGTTCTCGATGATGGATCGCGCGATCGTCGATAACTTCCCCGAGGTCGACAGCATTTTCCCGCCCGCCCTGCTCGCGCAACTGCGCGCACAACCGCGACCCTCGCCTGATGCGTTCTTCGCGTTGCTGGAAAGCGAATTGGCCCATCACCATCCGCAGCATGACCGGGTTGGCATGCTGGTTGCGCCTTCGGCACCGCAGCGCTGCACACCGGAATTTCTCACACGTTGCCGCGAATTCGCCGACACGCATGATCTGCCGGTCATCATCCACGTTCAGGAAACGCGCTTGCAGGTAGTGACAGCGGAAGCCTTCTACGGCAAATCCATGGTGATGCACCTTGCCGAACAGGGATTTCTGCGGCCGGGCACCTCGCTGATCCACGCGGTCTGGTTGTCGGACGGGGAGATCGAGTGCCTTGCTCGATTTGGTGCGAGCGCGCAACACAATCCGTGGAGCAATCTGATGCTCGGCTCCGGCGTGCAACCGGTGCGTGCGCTGCTCGACGCAGGCGTCAACGTGAGTCTCGGCTCCGACGGCTGCGCATCGACGGTCACCGTCAACATGCTCAACGTGATGGGTAGCGCCGCGGCGGTGTCGAAGATACGTGGCGACGACTATTCGCGATGGTTGTCCGCGGCCGAGGCTCTGCATGCGGGGACGATTGGCGGCGCGACGGCGCTCGGATTAGGCGGCCAGCTCGGTGCAATCGCGCCGGGTTATCGCGCCGACCTGGTCGCCTATCGGACCGATGCAATCAGCTTCACGCCCTTAACCGATCCAGTGCGGCAACTGGTGTATGCCGAGCGCGGCGCCGCGACCGACAGCGTGTTTGTGGCGGGCGAGGCAGTTATGCGAAACGGACAGCTCACGCGCGTCAATGAAGGTGCGCTGCTGCGCGAGATCAATACCGCTTACGAGTCACTTGGCGCTGAGTTTGATCTCGCGAACGAATCGGTCGCTCCGCTGCGTGCGGAGATGGAGAAAATCTACGCGCGCGCCCAGGCGCTGCAGGCCAGCTGGCAACCTCATACGGCGAAGCTGGCAGTTCGGTCGCCCTAACGCGCTAAGAAGCGCCTTATCACATCTGCCCACCTCTGAACGCATCGATCCCATTCGCTAGCAGCCCAGCCTCTCGCAGGTCAACGTCATCCGCGACGCTACTGTTCGGGTGCTTACCCACGGTTCGGCACCAGCGTGACCTGGCCTTCATGCGCAAGGCGGCTTAGCAAGCTCCAAGCTTGCGCCCCCTGCTCTCGCACGGCGCGCTGTGCTGGTGCTCCATTGCACCGTGGGTGGGCTGCTAGCAAGGCTCCGGCGCATTCCCGGCTTAACGCAACGACGCCGCCCAAAGGCCGTCAAGGCCTCGCCTTCATTGCGTACCAAGATAATTCACATTGCATACACTTTATGCCAGTACTGTTGGCACGATCATTGCGTTATGGATGCAGATTTCTTTTTGACTTCCCTGACGCCCGCATATGAGTAAACAACGCGTTGCCCGATCAAAAACAACATCCTTGACTATTTTCCCTATCCGCATCGGAGTTAGCGATAGGACACTCACTACGTCGTAGAAGGAACGTCATGAATTTGCAGCGAACAAAACGTCGATGGCTATTTATTCCCGCAATGCTGCTCGCCAGCGCAGCCCACGCGCAGAGCAACATCACGCTCTATGGGTTGATCGACGAGGGCCTTAACTTCACCAGTAACGCGCAGGGCCACAGCGCCTACCAAATGAAGAGCGGCGACTTTTACGGCAGTCGCTGGGGCTTCAAAGGCAGCGAAGATCTCGGTGATGGCTATCGGGCGATTTTCCAGTTGGAGAATGGGTTCAATGCCAGCAATGGGGCGCCTGGCCAAGATTCACGCGAATTCGGCCGCCAGGCATATGTCGGCATCGCATCCGACCGGTACGGCACGTTGACGCTCGGCCGCCAATACGATCCGACCTCGGACGGGAACAGCTTCGGCGTCCTCACGGCTGCTGGTAACTGGGGCGGGGATCTCGCGGCGCACCCGTTCGACAACGACAACGCGGATTGGGACTTCCGTGCGAACAATGCCGTCAAGTACGTGAGTCCGACTTACCGAGGGCTCACCGCCGAGGGCATGTATGCGTTCAGCAACCAGGCCGACGGGTTCTCCAACAACAGCCTCTATGGCGGCAGCCTCAACTATCAGAATGGGGGGCTGACGGCGGCGGCATCGTATATGAAGATGAATCACCCCGGAGCGAACACGTCCGGTGCGGTGGCCGGCGATACCTTGTTCACCGGTTCTTCGGAACAGAACTACGGCGTCGGGGTGTCGTATAAGTTTTCGAAGACGCTGCTAGCCTTCGTATACTCGCATGTCGACGTGTACGACCCCACGGCCAACTCTTACTTCACGTCGAATACGGGACCGGACGGTGGTTCGTGGAACTCGTGGAAATTCGACAACTTCGAAATAAACGACCAGTACTTCTTTCGACCGAACTTTTGGCTAGGTACCGCCTATACATTTACGGAGGCGCGACTAGCATCGAGCGTCGGGTCATTCAATCCCAAATGGCATCAGGTCACTCTGACACTCGACTACGATCTATCCAGCCAGACATCCGTTTATGTCCAAGGTGCGTACCAGCACGTCGTCAGCGCACATACGGGCACGGACTTTGACTATGCGTCGAACGTGGCAGACGCGGGTATGTCGTCCAGCGAAAACCAAATGGTTTATCGCGTCGCGTTAATGCACCGTTTCTGACGGACGGCGCCGCTGCGACGCGCGGCGCAGGTCCGCTATGCTGGCCTGCCGGAAGAAACGGTTGGGGCGAGGCGAGCGGACCCCCAAAAGCGAGATTACGCGGTACCTGAGACCCACTGACCGTAGTCAGCGACCATGTTGTGGATCTTCGTCAGCGCACCAACCTCAGGGGCCCCGCCTCATTCAGTTGCGCGCCTTCTGAGCCAATATCTGTCCAATTGGTACCCACGCCGAACCACGGAACTTCGCCCCTCAACGCAGCGACATGGGCCATTCCTTCGCGTTAGCCGACGGACGTCGTTTCGCAGCTCGACACCACTCGTATGCCCCCGCGTCGCGGTTATACACCCGTATAAACGGGTTACGCGAACGCGGCATCGGCATATCCAACCGTAGAGTAGATTCGCCGTGCGGAAAAACCTACTCTTCTCTCATGGGGACAGCGCCCGCCGTTGTGACAGCGCAAAGCTCGCGGTTCGGCCCGACGACAACATCGCCCCTTGGGCCCCGCTGGTTCCTTTTTAAACGTCGTCAAGGAATCATTGTGTCAGTTGCTCTGCATCACTGGATACATATCGGAAGCAACGCGTATACGGAGTACACGTTCGTGCCTTGGCTTGGCAGGAACATCTATCGCCGCACGGTCGACCTCTGCGCAATATGCATCCAGCAGCTGCTTCACTCTTTGCCAAAGAAAGGAACACCATGTTGAACGCTGGACCCAGTACGACTTCGGACATCCTGTCAAAGAAGGCGTCCAACGATATGTCTATTGTCCCGGCGCCACCCCCAACGCATCACCTGTTATCGTATCTTGAAACGGGAAATTGCGTGGAAAGCACTCCGGCCCGCAATTGGAACTATCGCGTAATTGAGTTTGTTACTGAGGATGGCGAAGTTTGGCGTTCGATACATGAGGTGCATTACGTCGACGGCGTCCCGAAGGCATATAGCGAACGGCCTGCCCCAATCATGTGGGAAAGGGATGACGGCGAAGCCGCCGCGTTCGTCACCCTTGAGCAGATGCGTGAGGCGATGTCCAAGCCAGTTCTGGGAGAGATGGATTTTCACCCCGAGGACTCAGGCCACATTGGTCAGTTTTCCATACGATAACCGAGTACCTCGAATCACTGCGAGGTGGACTCGAAGGAAGCAGCATTACAAGTTGCCAACGGGACTGTTGTTGACCTTCTTCGCGCGGTAATGGACGTATCTGAGCCTATTGAGTCCTCTGCTACAGGCGTTGCGGGAGCAACAAGCTGCCATCGACCAAATCAAATACGCGGCGTCATTGATGCCCGCATGACCCAACGGAATTCCGCATTGGTCCAGGACGACGTGGCCGGAGCGAACGTACTTGAAATTCAGTCGCAGCAACTGCGAAGGACCGCGCGGGCGATTGCAGAAGTACTCAAACGACTGCGCACGAGCGGTCGCGAGGTTTCGTTGCGGGGTCCACTTGGTGCGGCAGCGCTCCAAAAGCCTCCGGCACAGGCAAGCCACGAGGGTCTTCGTGGTGCGCGGTGGACCAGGCCCAAGTCTTGGCACCCGCCGGTGGCAGCTGCCTAGCCACACATCTAAGCGAACAAATCACTCATGGGTTAGATGTGAGCCAACCGGTCGACGGGCCACTGTGTCAGCGCCTCCAAAAACTTTGCCTTTTCAACGGCAAGCGTAAAGTAAAAGAACGAGGCCACTATCATCTGCAAACGTCACGGCAAAAAATGGCTGCTTACACGCAGTTCGAGCCAGTTGAACCTTCACGGCGAGATGTCCTTCGGGCATAAAAAAGCCCTCCGAAGAGGGCTCATCTTGAGCGGCTCATATCAAGTTCTTGAGACATTCCTAACCGACGCCATCAGGTCGACTATCGTCACCCCCGGCGTGCGCGTTATTACGCTCGTCGCGGGATCATCCCCTCGGACGCGAGATGGACATCGATCGCTTCCGCCCTCTCGCGCTGTGCCTCGGCGTCTTCCATTCCTGCGGGGAACTTTGCCAGCACACTGAATTCGTGGAGAGTTGTCATGGATTGGGATTTGCTGTGATAGCACTCGTCATTGCGGTGGCGCGGCCCGCATTGACCACGCCTGGAGACGTGTACAGACCCATGTAAAAGCCACCGTTGTTATCGAAATTGTATAGCTCGTACCAGTCGATGCCGATGATGTCGTAAGCCTTGGCCGCTGCACCCGCAAACTCGGCGAGGGCCGTTCCGACATACGAATCATAGACAGTTGACGAAACGCTGGTCTGCACCCCGACTTCTGTCAGGAGGATCGGCTCATCGAACGCGGTATGCAGCACCGACAGGGTGTTGACGCCGCCTGCCGTCTCGATGTCGCCCATGTCGTAGTACCAGTGGTAGTTCGTGATGTCCCACTGCGCAGTCGGGTGACCGCTCGAACCATCCGGTGCCGTGCCGTTCCACAGACCTTCGAGCAAGCCGTAGTGCAGCCAGCCGACTGACGGGCTCGCGATCAGCGTCTGCTTGGTCGTGTCGACCGAGCGGAAGCCGGCGATGAAGCCACGCACGGCGCCGCGGAATGCCGGCCACTGGCTATTCGATGCTGACCAGTTGGTGACAAGTTGACCATTGTCACTCGGACCGTTGCTGAAGTACTGGTTCTCCGGTTCGTTCATCAGCTCGATGACCGGAACCTTGCCGGCGAGCTGCCCAGCCACGGTCTGACCGTAGGTATAGAACTGATTGTAGGCAGTCGTCTCATCAGTCGTCGACGGATAAACGTCGAACATCGGCTGAATGACAATCGGCGAGAACGAGGAAATAAGGCTCGCCATCGTCGCAGTATCGGACGTGCTGTAGCAGTCCTGACGGATCGATTTGATGCCCATCGCCTGCATGTCCTTGACCTGCTGCGTGATATTCGTTGCGTAGATGCCGCCCTGGGTGTAGTGCCCGTTCACGCCGTAGAACTGCACGCCTGTGGGTGCTGCACTTCCACTGCTACCTGTGGTCCCAGTGCTACCCGTACCGGTGCTTCCACCGCTGCCGCTGCTAGCTGCGCCAGTATTGCCACCACCGCTACCCGTGCCCCCAGTGCCGGTGCCAGTGCTTGCGGTGCGCGGGTCGGATACACCGCTGCCGGTCCATGTTGAACCACTCCATGGCCACCAAAGGCTGGCCGTGTTCTCCTGATAGACCGCGCCGTTGTAGTAGAGAACTAGCGCCACGTCAGCGGTGAATCCAGCCAGCTTGCCGTTCTTCGTTACCTGCAGGCCGTTGTTCGCCGAACTCTTGAGCCCCCAGACGTTACCGGAGGAATCGACCAGCGTACCCGTCGTGCTGTTGATCGTCGCGCCGCTTGCGGACGGTGTGGATTTCTTGGCTGCATTTGCCTGCACCGCCGCCACGGCGACATCAGAAGGATCGGTGCCGCTACCACCGCACGCGGAAAACAAGCAGACAAATGTCATCAGCGCGGCAAGCGCCGCAATTCGTAACTTCATGGGGATACTCCAGATTGAATATACAAGACTTCTACGAACTAACTGTTTGTTGATTAGTGATCCTATTTAACGTGACTAATCGAAGAGTTTCGAGGGCCGGCTACAAATAGCGAAAGCAAACTACTTCTGTGGCATCGTAAGACCAGGAAGATAGGAGAGAAGAAGAAAAATATCCAACGCCAATCGAAAGGGTCCACCAAAACCTGCCGCGCACACGAAATTTTCAGCCACACAATGGCAGTAGCGCTCCAAAACACGAGATCGAAGTCCGGAAGTCAAAACGCACTGACAGCGATTCAATTAGTGGCCTTCGTGAAATTCTGTGTTGCAAATGAGCTTCTCGTTTCACAACTACTTTCAAATTACAGGCCGGCACCGCTACGTTACAATTGCAGCAGGGGCGTCGACGACACGTGGGTCCCTTCGCTTACCGAAGAATCGAAATCGCTGGTCCTGGAAAAACGCTGCCTGAACGCGCGACCAGAAAGCAGTTGAAGCAGCAACTCAAGGAAATGGACGAGTACATCCCGCAGCAGCGAAGACGCGTAGATGCGTGGACGCTCAAGGAGCTTGAGCCTGTCGCTTACGCGTAGAATCCAAGATCCGGCGAATTCCGGTCGCAGTTGAGGCGAATCACTGATTTCCACGCCCCGGCATCTGCGGGCGCGTCTTCTTGCGGTGAACCGAACCCGCAAGCCTGAATGCCTCCGGTACATAGGCCACACGCTGCATGCGACATGACTGATCTCTTTACTATCAAACCTCGCGCGCCGCTCGCCGAGCAGCTCCGACCCGAATCGATCAACGATGTCGTGGGGCAAGCTCATCTGCTTGGTCCCGGCAAACCCCTTCGGCTAGCGCTCGACTCCAGAATGCTGCACTCCTTCATCCTCTGGGGACCGCCCGGCGTCGGCAAGACGACGATTGCGCGGCTTGCCGCGAAGGCGTTCGACTATGAATTCATCGCCGAGTCCGCCGTCGCCGCAGGCGTCAAGGAACTGAGGGAGGCCGCTACGCGTGCCCAGCAGGTGCTAGACCAACATGGCCGCTCAACCGTCTTGTTTCTCGACGAAATACACCGTCTCAACAAGAGTCAGCAGGATGCGTTGCTGCCACACGTGGAGGTCGGTCGGGTGACCCTCATCGGTGCCACAACGGAAAATCCCAGTTTTGAGGTCAACAGCGCCCTGCTGTCCCGTGCGCAGGTGTATGTGCTAAAACCGCTGTCCGACGGGGAACTGCGACAGCTCTTTGAGCGAGCCCACGGTGTGCTGGGGGATCTGGCATTTGAGGAGGCCGCCCTCGAAGCTGTCATCGGATTTGCCGATGGCGACGGCCGGAAGTTTCTGAACCTTCTTGAGCAGCTCGCCAATGCTGCAGCGGCGGCGGGGGTAACGCGCATCGACAATAGCTTCGTCATCGGCGCGTCCGCGGCGACCACCCGGCGTTTCGACAAAGGCGGCGAGGAGTTCTACGACCAGATTTCGGCGCTTATCAAATCTGCCCGCGGCTCCGACCCGGATGCGGCCCTGTACTGGATGGCCCGGATGATTGACGGAGGTGTCGACATTCGTTATCTCGCGCGCCGCATCATCGTGCTTGCAAGCGAGGAAGTAGGCAACGCGGACCCACGAGCGTTGCAGGTCGCGGTGAACGCGGCTGAGGCCTATGAGCGGCTTGGCTCACCCGAAGGCGAACTTGCGCTGGCGCAAGCCCTTGTGTACATCGCGGTCGCGCCGAAGTCGAATGCCGTAAGCATGGCGTGGCATCAGGCGTTGTCATTCGTGCGTAGCGACCGCACACGCCCGGTGCCCCTGCACCTGCGCAATGCGCCAACGCAACTCATGAAGGAGCTCGGCTACAAGAAGGACTACCGCTACGCGCACGACGAACCGGACGCATACGCAGCGGGGGAAAACTACTTCCCGGAAGATATCCCTGAGCAGCGGTGGTATCAGCCAGTGCCGCGGGGTCTCGAAACCAGGATTGGCGACAAGCTTGACCATTTGCGCGAGCTCAACGAGCGGGCCCGTAAGGCAGAAAAGGGTTAGGGTGCCCGCTGCGCTCTGCCCCCCGGAGCAGCTGCTTTGAGGGTTAAACAAGAAATCAGGTTGCTTGGTCATGCCATAGCCAAAGTGGCAGCGTACAGACGACCATTCCCATTGGGGCGCGTCTATAGGGACACTTGAGCCGCCAACAGATCTTCGAGCCGAATCGGAAGATTGCGCACGCGCACGCCCGTCGCATGATAGACAGCGTTCGCAATCGCTGGCGCAATGCCCGCGATGCCAATCTCTCCGACACCGCGCGCGCCGAGTGGATTCAATGCGAGATCCGGATAGTCGAGGAACTCTACGTCGATCTACGGTGCGTCGGCATGCGTGGCCATGACATAGTCGGCAAGGCTGCGGTTGATTGGGGCGCCGGAACGGCTGTCGTAGTTCGTCGCTTCGAATAGCGCCATGCCGATACCCATCACAACGGCTCCTTCGATCTGGTTGCGAGCCGTACGGGCATTGATAATCTTGCCGCCATCGATCACGCTCACCACGCGGCTAACCCGCAACCGCGCTGTTTCAGGCTGCCATGTCACCTCGACAAAATGCGCGCAGTACGAATGCACCGACACGCGCTTGGCGTCAGGATCGTCCTGATTCGGGCCGGACCGCCCCCTTCCGACCACCGTGTTGATCCCCACCGGCCCCAGAATCCGCTCGAAGGGCACCCCTGCTCCCGGCGAGGTTCCTTTGCGATAAACCATCCCTTGCTCAAAACCGAGTGCATCCGCCTTCTGCCCGTTGAACGGCGAGTTAGCTGCTTCGGCTGCGGTGAGCAAAAGGTGCTGGACCGCTATCTGCGCCGCCTGCGCCACGGCAGGAACCAGCGACGCCGTAGCCCTCGAGCCTCCTGACATCGGGCCGGGAGGCAAGCGCGTGTCACCGATCACCACGGAAATTCTGTCGAGCGAGATTCCGGTCACATTGGCCACCATCTGCGCGAGTACCGTGTACGTCCCCGTGCCGATGTCCTGAGTCGCTGTCAACACGCGCGCCGTCGCGTCGGCGTTCAGTTCAACGTGACCTCCGCGGCGGATCGCTGCGCCTGCCACGACCCCGCTGCGACTCCCCAGCCGATCACCAAGCCGTCATGACGCATCGACCCGACCGGCGTCTTGCGTGCTGCCCAGCCGAATTGTTCTGCGCCGCGCGTCAGGCACTCCTTGAGATGCCGGGAGGAAAAAGGCACATCCAGGCTTTCGTCGATCGTCGGCTCATTGATCGGATGCGCGTCAAACGTCGCCCTTCAGGGGGCGGGAAGGATAGCGCGGACGGCGTAGCCGTCCTTCTACGGCCTTAGTGCGGCGTCTTCTGCTGTTCGATGTACTGCCGCACAACTGCGATGGGCGCACCGCCGCAGCTACCGGCAAAGTATGACGGCGACCATAGCGCGCCGCCCCACAACTTGCGCCGGATGGTCGGGTAGTTCTTCTGGCGAATCATCCGGCTCGAAACACCCTTCAGGCTATTCACCGGTGCCGACACGGCGAGCTTGGGCGGGTAGTTCACCAACAGGTGTACGTGGTCGTCTTCGCCGTCGAACTCCACTAGCTCCGCTTCGAAGTCGCGACAGACGCTCGCGAACACGACCCGAAGGTCATCGATGATCTCTTTCGTGAAGACGCCGCGCCGGCACCTGGTTACAAAGACCAAATGCACGTGCATCAAAAATACACAGTGCCTTCCGTGCCTCAAGTCAGGGTCTGTACTACGTGGGCGTCCCATAAATTCCCCTTGCGTGATTTAAAAGGCCAAAGTATAGTACGCCGCATGGAACTCCTTCAAGCCTTCAAATTCGAACTCATGCCGACCGGCGAACAAGCGCGCAAGATGCGCCAGTTCGCGGGCGCGTGCCGGTTCGTCTATAACAAGGCGCTGGCGTTCCAGAAGGAAAATCACGCTGCCGGGCAGAAGTTCGTCGGCTACGTCGGCATGGCAAAGCGCCTCACTGAATGGCGCAATAGCTCAGATACGCCGTGGCTGAAGGATGGCCCGGTGCATACGCAGCAGCACGCGCTCAAGCATCTCGAAGCCTCGTTCAAAAACTTCTTCGCCGGGCGCGCGTCGTTCCCGCAGTTCAAGCGCAAAGGCCTGGGCGATAGCTTCCAGTTCCCCGACAGGAATCAGATTACGGTCGATACCAGCAACGGGCGCATCAAGGTTCCGAAACTCGGATGGCTTCGCTACCGAAAGAGCCGCGACGTTCCCGGCGAAGTGCGTAGCGCTACCGTGTCGCTGCGCGCGGGCAAGTGGTACGTGTCCATCCTCACGAAGCGCGAGGTAGAGCAACCGGTTCCGCACGGTCCCGCCGTCGGTATCGACGTGGGCGTTGCCCGCTTCGCCACCCTGAGCGACGGCAGTTTCATCGCGCCGCTCGCGTCTTTCCGTAAGCACGAACAGCGGCTCGCAAAGTATCAGCGCCGCATGGCTCGCAAGGTCAAAGGCAGTAGCAACTGGAAGAAAGCGAAGTCCCGCATTCAGCGCATCCACGCGCGTATTGCGGACGCTCGCGCTGATTTTCTCCACAAGGCGTCGAACTCAATCAGCAAAAACCACGCAATGATTGCGGTCGAAGACCTGAAAATCAGCAACATGTCGAAGTCGGCGAAAGGTACGGTAGACGCACCAGGGCGCAATGTCCGCGCGAAGTCCGGCCTTAACAAGTCGATTCTCGACCAGGGTTGGGGCGAATTCCGCCGCCAACTCGAATACAAGACGGCATGGCGCGGCGGGTATTTCGTCGCAGTAGACCCTAAGAACACGAGCCGTAGGTGCCCGTGCTGTGGCCATGTATCGAAGGATAATCGCAAGACGCAAGCGCTGTTCGCCTGCGTCGCGTGCGGGCACTCCGACCACGCGGATACGGTCGGAGCGCTCAACATTTTAGCGGCAGGACATGCCGTTATTGCCTGTGAGGGATGGTGCAGTCGGGCCGCCCGTCGAAGCAGGAACCCGCCGAAACCACTAGCGCCATCCCGGCCTAGGGTTGTAGGAATCATCGGCCTTCAGGCCGGTGAGGATGTCAAAAGGCGCAACAGGACGGGATCGATATTGAGCTTGATGGCGAGTTCATCGACCGCCGATTCGACGGCGAACAAGCCAGGCACGGCGCCCGGGCCGCGCATGGATGTGCTGGGCGCGATGTCCCGGCCCGCAGGGGCAGCGGTCACTTGCAGGTTCGGCGAGCTATAGAGATAGCCTGTCGCCTCGCCGCAATTCTCTTTGCGTGTATCCAGGCGGGCTGTTTGATAGACGTAGTGCTGCTGTAGCGATGTAAAACGTCCATCGCGTGTTGCCGACAAGCGTATGCGCTGCTCCGTGGCCGGGCGGTGGCCCACGTTCTGGAACATCATCTCGCGCGTCAGCACCAGCTTGACGGGCCGTCGCAGATTGCGAGCCGCGGCGGCGGCGAGTAGCGAGTGGGACCACGGAAACAGCTTGCCACCGAATCCGGAGCCTAGATACTTCATGATGACGCGCACCTGGTCTTCCGGCACGCCGAGCATCTGGGCCATCATCTGCCGCTGGTTGACGATCGACTGCGTGGTTTCGTAGAGCGTGTAGTTCGTGCCATCGAATACGGCCACCGTGGCATGCAGTTCGATCGGGTTGTGCGTTTCGATCGGTGTCGTGTAGATGTGGTCAAGCTTCAGCGCATCAGAGGCGGCCGCGAATGTAGCCTCTGCGTCGCCGCGCTGCGTGTCGACGGACGGCGTCCCCTGTGCGGACATCTGGACCGTCACATCGGGTCGACTCTGCACATACCGCGCCTTCACTGCATGCGACGCGGCGGTTGCCTGCTCGAACGTATCGGCCACGACGACTGCAATATACTGGCCATAGTACGAGATGATGTCGTCGTCGAGCGGCGGGCGCCGTTCGTCGATTCGTGGTCCGAAGCCGACGCGATAGAACTTGCCGATGTTCTCGCGTGTGAAGACAACCCGGACGCCCGGCATCTTCGAGGCAGCGGCCGTTTCCAGCTGATCGATGCGCCCCTTGGCGATCGTCGCGCAAACCGGTACGGCGTAAAGCATCCCTGGAAAATTGAAATCCGACGTGTACGTCGCCGCGCCGCTGACCTTAACCGGCCCGTCAATTCGGGCAAAGTCGCCGCCGATGGCCGGCTGCGTTTTGTTACTTGCTAGTTGCATGTTCTCTCCGCGTCACGAACATGGGGTCAAGCAGTGCGTGACCAGCTTGAGTGCCATAAATCGAATACGCCGCTATGGGTCGGGGAACGCCGCGCCTTGCGTCGTCCCGTGTCTGATCGACCTCTCCTTTCTAACATCGGCCATATAAACCCGGACTGATGCCAAGATGAAACTCCCGACATTCTTGAATGTCTGAGTGCGCGGTGTTAAAAATACGGCGCTAAACTCGTGCGCCTTGCCGATTGAGCGTGCCGGTCCGCCGCTACGTCAATGGCTCGGACAGAAGCACGCGCGCACGGCTTCGGCAGGCGACAGGCCGGACTGAAAGTAACCCTTCAGTCGCCGCACCGTCCTGTCATCAGGATGCCAAGGCACGCGCACGAAGCCCTTTCCCACGGCGTTCTCGTACACGGCGTTTACCCATACCCTCAGTTCGGTTTCGAACGAGAAAGGAATGGCGATCTGATTGGAATGGCTGAACATGACAACCTCCGCAACATCGAAAATTTACTCGGTCAAATCACACGGATGCGGATGACGACAGCGGTTGGATACGACATGCCCCCGTTTCAACGACGCGTTACGGTCATGATCGTTGCGACCGGCACACTCGCCACGACAACGAGGAAGCCGGACGTGTAGATCAGCATGACCGTCATCATCGCCTGCCCCTCCTTCAGATATGCCGCAATCGCGGCGTCCACCGCAAGCGCATTGCGCTAGCACGTAGGCCTTGAGAACAAGGTACAGGTCCGAGGCACACAAAACCATTCTACGAACGGACGAAATGACTCTGTTTTTGGATCGCACTCCGACACTTTCGTATATGTCGAACAATGTGTGCGTGGCGAGGCGATGCATCCTTCGCAACGAAATTTGCAGAGCGCAGAGCCGTATGTCAGTAGGTGAGCCCGGCACGCCAACAGTATTCCGACGGGCGAACGTCGTGCTATGGCGTGCCCAGCGCAAGATTGAGCAATCGCTCGACCGTGGTGGCATCAACGGGCTTCTCGAGAAAAGCGGCTGCGCCTATAGCCTCGATTTCCGCCCTCAGGGCAGCAGTCGGGAATGCCGTAATGAAAATGACCGGAATTGCGTACCCGAGGCCGAGGAGGCGGTCGTGCATTTCGATTCCAGACAAGCCCGGCATCTGTATATCCGAAATCAGGAATGACGTTTCGTCGAGCAAACCTGAATCCAGAAATTCTTCCGCCGATGCAAACACTTGCGCCCGCCACCCCAACGACCGAACCAGGCTCGCGGTCGCAAACCGGGCACCCTGATCGTCATCAACGATAGAAACAACTTGAGAAGATACGAGCGACGGACCTCGAAACACTGGAAGCCAAGCATGTCACACGGAATTGCGTGGATGCGGCTCAGTACAAATCGTAGCTCGCGAGTTACCGCAGGCAAATGATACAAATGTATAAGCGGCTTGCCACGGCCGCTCTCGCGAGACAAGCCGCCTTCCGACACGGCAACGCTACCGAGACGCGGAAACGGAAAATTGAAATGTCATTCCCGGGCCAATATTGCGCGACGCCCACCCGTCCCTCCGTGAGCTTCAACGATCGAACGACAGATGGAGAGTCCCATACCCATTCCATCTGGCTTCGTCGTGTAAAACGCACTGAACAGTCGGTCCAGCCCCTCGGGCTCCGTGCCGATGCCGACGTCCTGCACGGCCACGAGCACCTCGTCGGATTCGCGCTGTTCAGTTCGGATGGTTAGCACACGCACGCGATCGGTGACGCTCGCCATGGCATGGACAACATTCATTGCAAGATTGATGATCACTTGCTGCAGCTGGACCCGGCGCGTCGATACGGCGAACGTGATGCCAGTACTCGTGCAAGCTGCGTTCGATCACTCGTGCCCGGTAGGTGTTGCGGCGCTCGCAGTGCATTTTTCATGTTGGACGCACGCGCGCAGTGCGCGTTTTGCCTGTACGTGGTGCGCCACATCGACGGCTTAGTTATCACCACGCAGATGCACACGGCCATCTGCGCCAAGCCAGCACTCGCCTTGGTGGACGATTAGCCGCGTGTCGTAACAGCAGGCATGACATATGCGGTATTGCCTCGCGTTGCCCGCCGGATGCTTCTAGCAAACGCTGAAACACCGCAGCAACTCCCTGATCACTTGTCTGCACGGACAAAGGCGTCCGTGCCGGCCCCGGCCAATGAAGCCCGCCAACCAGGCCAATCCTGGTTGACGGGCTTTTTTTGTTTGCCGTTTCCGTAAATGTTTAACCTATGACGAAAAAATCAGATACGTTCGAAATTGCCGAGATGGGCGATGTCGTGCTGCAATCCGGCGCGACACTACGTGGCGCCAAGCTTGCCTACAAGACGCATGGCACCCTGAACGCCGCGCGCGACAGAGGAACAAACATTGCCGGCGCGAAACCCGGCTTACGCGGATACCACGAAGCGCTCCGGAGTGCGGTACGCCGTGCTCTCGATGTTGCTCGTGGCAACCATCCTCAACTACGTGGACCGGTCGGCGCTGGGCATCGTTGCGCCGAGCCTCTCGAAGGGCCTGGCGCTCGACAGGATGCAGATGGGCGAGCTGTTTGCGGCATTTGGCGTTGCCTATTCGTTTGCCCTGGTGCCCGGCGGCGTGCTGACCGACATTCTCGGCTCTCGCCTCGCCTATGGCCTGTCTCTCGTCGGCTGGTCATTCGCCACGCTGACACAAGGTTTCGCAACCGGCTATCAGATGCTGCTCGGATCACGGCTCGCAATCGGCGCAATGGAAGCGCCGGCCTTCCCTTCGAACGCGCGCGCTGTGACGTTGTGGTTTCCTTCGCGTGAACGCGGCTTCGCGACTAGCGTCTATGTAATGGGGCAATGCTTCGGGACGCCCTTGTTCACCGGCTTGTTGCTGTGGATCTCCGCCGCGTACGGGTGGCGTACCGTCTTTTTCGTGACGGGCGGCTTCGGCATTCTGTTCAGTCTTCTGTGGTACCGGGTGTATCGCGATCCGTTTCAGCATGCGGGCGTAAATGCCGCCGAGCTGCAATACATCAATGAAGGCGCAACGGCGGCTCGTAAGCCCCGCGAGAAGTTCGATTGGCACATGGCGCTCAAGCTGCTTGGCTACCGGCAGATTCTCGCCATCTGCCTTGGCAAGTTCTGCAACAATACCCTGCTGGTCTTCTTCACCACGTGGTTCATGACCTATCTGATCGAAGCGCGTCACATGTCGATGATCAAGGTCGGAGTCTTCCAGGCACTCCCTTTTATCGGCGCGACGATCGGCATTCTCGTGGCGGGCTTCCTCTCGGACTTTTTCATCCGGCGCGGGATGTCGATTTCCACTGCGCGCAAGGCGCCACTCATCATCGGCACGGTGCTCGGCGCGTCTATCGTACTCGTCAATTTCGTCGAGTCGAACGAGTGGGTGATCGTCATCCTGACTATCGCGTTCTTCGCGCAGGGCGTCGAGTCGATGTCGTGGGCCGCCGTCTCCAAAGTCGCGCCTCGGCAGTACGTGGGACTGACCAGCAGCATCACCAGCCTGGCGGCCAACATCGCGGCCGTCACTACGCTGATCATGATCGGCTACATCACCCAGCGCAACGGCCACTTCTACTGGGCGCTCGACCTGATGGGCGCGATATGCCTGCTCGGGACGCTCTCTTACTCCGTGCTGCTGGGGAAGCTTTCGCGCATCGAACTGTAACGCTCGCGCATTGGTGAGCGTCCCAACCTCCTCACCTCATAACAAGCAAAAGCAAGCGAAGAGCGCCGAGATGACATTTACCTGAAAAGAGATCAGTATCGTCGCTAAACCGGTCGTGCTCGTATGCAAAGCGCGACCCATTTCGTGACTTCCCCACCGCCCTGCTCCGCTGCATCATCTTGCCTGCCATCCCATGGGAAACTGGATCACTCTGACTGAAGCCGCTCGACAACTCTGAATGCGGACGCAAACTATTTACGCGTACGTCAGCCGAGGCAACATCGCCGTCATGCCGGATCCGCATGATCCGCGTAAGAGCTTCTATTGTGCGGAGGACGTCGCCGGTCTGTACCGGAAAAAACAGGTGGGACGCAAACGCGAGGCACTTGCCGCCGGGACAATATTCGGTGCAGAGCCCTGCATTTACAGCAGCATTACCACCTTCTCAAAAGGTCGGCCATATTATCGGGGGCGGGATAGCATCCGGCTTTCGGACACGGCAACGCTCGAGGACGTGGCGACCATTCTCTGGAACGCGCGTACGCCCGTTTCCTTCGAAACCGGTGACGTGCCGCTACAGGGCGTCGAGCGAAGCAGGCAATGCGCATTCATATCGCTGGCAGCGCTCGCGGCCTGCGGGCACTCGACGATAGGACGCACGGACAGCGCACTGCATGTCGAGGCTGGCAGGCTGGTGGCTCTCATCGCACAAGCCTTTGGCGTGCGATGTGCCGCGAATGCACAAAGGACGCATGAACGGCTCGCGCTCGGTTGGGGCAAGGATCGCGATGGTGCCAAACTCATCCGCAGAGCCATGGTCCTCGTGGCCGACCACGGGATTACGAGTTCGGCGTTCGCTGCAAGGATTACCGCTTCCACCGGCGCATCGCTGCCAAGGATGCCTGCTCACGGGGCTCGCGACTTTCTCCGGCCCACTGCATGGCGATGCGTCAGGCCGCGTGGGGGCCGTATTCGGCGACGTTGGAAAATTGGGTGTGGAGTACGTGGTTGCCCATTACTTGCAGTCGGCCATTCCTATCCCGGGTTTCGGACATCATCTGTATCCGGACGGCGATCCGCGGGCGGGCGCGTTGCTCGAAGTGCTGAATCCACCTCAAGAGCTAATGTCGTTCATCAACAGGGTGGCTGAGCTGACCGGGCTCAAGCCGAATATCGACCTTGCGCTGGCCGCTTTGGCGGTGCAGTTAAAGTTGCCAGGCGATGCGTCGTTCGCGTTGTTCGCAACGGCCCGAAGTGTGGGTCTCCTTGCGCATTGTATCGAGCAGCTCCGGGTGGGTAAGGTCATCCGGCCACGAGGCCGTTATACCGGACCCGCGTTGGAAGACGCCAGCACATCGCTGCCCACGGAAGTCGGCGAGAAGACGCTCGATGCAGCCACCCTCGACAAGAATCGGGTGTTCAAGACGATCGAGCGCTGAGAAGGCGCAATAAAACCCAAAAGCGTTCACACGCAGCAGCCGGATCCGGCCAACACGAGCAAGGCGGGCACCCCGTTCGCGGTCAGTGACCTTCGCCGACGGGCGACGCTGCGCCCGATTGCGACCCCGTGCTGTCGGTGCCGCCGTAAGCCGTGTTCGCATTGCGGACGGCGCTTTGACGTTCAGCCCGTTCAGCCCAGGCTTTTTGTACCCGCTGACCTTGTGGCGTAGCGCTCCAGTCGTACCCAACCGGGCCAGCGGGGCCGGTGCCGCCGCCGCCGCTCCCGCCTGCCGCGAAAGCAGGGGCGGCGATGGCGGTTGAAGCCGCGATCAGGACAGCGGCGATGAGTTTGGTATTCATGATGTACCTCCAGGAGAGTTTCGGCTGTGGGAAGAGGCTGCGGAAGGAACCAGAGCCTCCGTTACAGCAGCGTCGAAACGAGTGTATACCCCTACTATTAGATTTTTATGTTAATAACTTGAATTTACTTTTCTACGGGGAACAACAATCTTGGGAAGGCGCCCGGACGGGGGTTTCATTGGGGCGCAATCGCCTGGCTTCGGCATCGGCATAGAGCGGCGGCTGGCAAGCACCGCATACCCTGCGTGCGACTCGCCGGAGTCGAACCGGAGTTCGAACGTATGCTTGTGTTTGGGCGTTCGTAGGACTCAAAGCCGACCGGGGAACCGCTAAGAAGCTGAGCGACCAATGGGACGCGTGGGTCGTCGAGACCAACGGTCAAGACAACCCTTGGGATGAACTGGCAAAGATTGCGAACTCGCAACGTGACCACAACCGGGATGTAGGCTTCCGTTGCGCCATAGCCAGTACGGCGAGCGGGCGACACAAATATTGATTCTGGGAGTTCCCGAACCCCTAATTCATGCCCGTTCCAGCCCTACGTCTGGGGTCACGCCATTCGGCAAGACCAACTTCTTACGGGAGCCCGTAGCGCAAGCAGCCGCCCCATGACTAAGCCAATCGAGCGCAGCAGTGGCGTCATCATCCGCGCCACCGCGCACTCTGGCGACAGCCTCAGCCACATCCTCGCCAGGCGCAGCGCGCCGAATAGCCACGCCAACAGCAAGAATATCAATCATGACCAGATGCAAGATCCGCGAAATCATGGAAAGCTGCGACTCACGAATCTCAATACGATCCTTCTCCAGCGCCACAGTAGCGCGTTTAGCCAACGGCGTATTGCTAGACGTAATGGCAATCACCTGCGCCCCTGCCTGCATCGCCACGTCCAGCACACGCAGCAACTCCGGCGCACGCCCTGACCTCGACACCGCAACAATCACATCGCCCTTGCCAAGCAGCGCCGCAGACGCGGCCTGCATGTACGGGTCGCCATAAGCAATCGTAGGGATTCCAAAACGGAAGAACTTGTAGTGCGCATCCTGCACGATGATGTTCGAATTGCCGAGCCCGTAGAACTCAATCCGACGCGCGCAGCTCAACAGTTCGATCGCCCGCTCGACATGCTCGAAGTTCAAATGCTCACGCAATTGCACAATCGCCGAGATCGTGTTGTCCAGAACCTTCGCGCCGAAGTCCGTCGCCGTGTCGCTCAGGTGCACCTGGCTGTGACTCACCGGAATCATCCCGGTCAATCCGGTCGCCAGCTTCAGCTTGAAATCGGACAATCGCGGGCAGCCCAGTGAGCGGCAGAAACGGATCACCGTCGACGTGCCTACGTCGGCCCTGCGTGCAATGTCGACGATCGGATCGTTGATGATCAATCGCGGATGATTCAACGCCAGATCCGCCACGCGCCGCTCTGCCGACGACAACGCGTCACGCATCTGGCGGATGCGCTCGAACACCGCCGTCGAATTCCCGCCCGCGCGATTCGACAACTGTTCCGCCAGAAACGCCGAGACGCCGAGGAGCGCCGGACACTCAGCGGTGATCACGTAGGTCGGCACGTTCTGCAGATACGCCTCGAAGCGGCCCTTCGCCTCAAAGCGCTCACGGAACGACGAACGCGCAAAGAACCCGGCCAGCCGCGGCACCACGCCGCCGCCAATGTAGATGCCCCCCAGCGCACCCAGCGTCACCGCAATGTTGCCGGCGAAGGTGCCCAGGATGCCGCAGAACACATCAACCGATTCCACCGCCAGCGGCTCGCCTTCGAGCGCGCGCTTGACCACGTCGGAGCTGTCGAAGGTTACGCGTTTCTTGTCGCGTGCTGCCAGCGCCCGATAAATTACTTCGATGCCTGCGCCCGCTGACACGCGCTCAAACGATACATGCGACCACTGGTTGCGCGCATATTGCAGCACTATATCTTCGCGCTCATTGGCCGGTGCGAAGGTGGTGTGCCCGCCTTCACTGTCCAGCGCAATCCAGCGGTCGGCGGCGGGAATCAGGCCGCAGACGCGGAGACCCGTGCCGGGGCTCAGCAGCCCGATCACGCTATTCGGCCGCCGTGCGCCGCCGCCCACCTGCACGCGTTGCGAATCCGTCAGGCCCGGCAATGCCATCGCCAGCGCCGTGAAGTCGTTGACGACCAGCAACGTGCCGAAACCCAACGCGCGGCGCGTCGCTTCGATCGAAAAGGTCCAGTCGTGGTCGGTCATGCTGACCTGGTCGCCGTCGACCGGGTTCGCAATCGCAATCGCCGCGTGGTTCACGCGGCCAATCTTCATGTCTTGCAGGTACTTTCTGATGACTTCGGCGATCCCCGGATAGTCGGCGCAGGGATATTCCTGCACCTGAAAAATCTCTCCCGGTCCTGCCTCCAGCGCAAAGCGCGCGTTGGCGCCGCCGATGTCGGCTAGCAGCCTCGGTCCGTCGGCGTGCCGGCCCGCACCTGGGACAGCGTTACTTTTCACACCAGTAGACATCGAGTCTCACTCCCTTGTCGTTTGCCAACTGTGAGATGGCATTTTTTTTGGCGCAGCGGCGGCGTTCAGCACGCCCAGCTTGCGCGGTCCTGCAATCAACAGAAATAGATGCTCATTTCCTTCAGCGCGGACATCGACCAGTTCACGCGCGCATGCGGCGCCGCGCCGGGATGCACGGCCACGAAACTGAACCGCCCGACTTTGGTGGAGGCTTGAACTCTTGAACGCGATGAAGTTGATAGCGTCGAGCGCGAGGGCGAAACCACGTCGGACGCGATCGCCTCAAGGCACTGGAACGCGAGGTCAGGGCGTTGTGTCATGCCAGTGACATCCCGAAGCTGGCGAGCGCATATTGGCGACAGCGAACGGCTGGCTCAAGCAGGCATCGAGCAGTCGGTCGGCAGCCGGAGAGGCAGCTACGACAACACGCTGACTGAAACGATCAACGGCCTGTACAAGGCGGAACTGATTCATCGTCGTGCGCCGTGAAAAAACCGTGGGTCGGTCGAACTGGCGGCGCTGGGACAGGTGGCCCGGTTCAACTGTCATCGGCCGTGGAACCGCTCGGCTATATCCCGCCTGCGGAAGCTGGGGCCAACACTACTATCAGCAACTCAGAAATATCTCTGCTATGCCGACATCGACTTAAACCTATCAGCCTCCACGATTACCGGGGGCGGTTTAACTGAAATACTCTATTTCAGTTTATGTATGCAGATGTCGCTTTTGGCCCGGTCATGAAAGAACGGCACAAATTCATGAAACGCGACTCGCAATGTGTATCGCGACGCATCGATGCGCATGCTACAACAGGTCGACCATTACTTATATTACCGGTCTGTTGCATGACTTTACCTGTCCGCGTGCAATCGTTCCTCGTCGCGCGAACTTTTGCGTAAAACATATAGAACCAAATTATTTTTCTATAGATTTTTACCGATAATCATAACAATCATTGGCGTCGCGCTTCGCGAGCCGCGTCCCCTTTCCACACAGAACCCCAACCCCTTTGTGTGCCGCGCATCCAGCCTGATTGCCGTCGAACGGCACACTCTAGGCTGCATTGAACTGCGACCCAAAACGCGTTTAAGGGTATAGCGACGCTCTCAATATGACTATTAGAAAATCCGAACATTTCTTATATTACTTATTTGTTACGGTATTTTACCTTGCCATGCATTACTGCCGTTATCCGCATAAGTATCGGCATTGATAGCTTACCAGCCACATAAATCCCTTGTTAAATGTTTATTAAGGCGCTCTACTCTCATCGATTTAGAGTGTCAATAGTGGCAATCCTTGCCACTACACCCAAAAAACTATAATTCCCTTGTTATACGAGGTTCTAACACTTCTCGACGATCTGCTTACACAGATCGATATGGCAATTTCGCCACACTAGTCCCGCTGATATCGATTTTTTATCTGTCTCTCGGGTATTCTTGACAGGTCAGTAGGCAAAGTACGAAAAGAAAGTTATTTGAAAGTAGTTTGACTACGCAACCACGAGAAGCGGCCGACGAGTGAGCCAACGTGACACAAAGATAGCCTCAGGCTACATGGTCATGACAACACATCCCGGTCGGTCTGACCGCCTCCCTGGTATGAGATGTCTGTTCCGGCGCCTCCGGCGCCCGAACACCATTAGCAGTACTTCTTGTTTTTTCTTTTGATAGGGTATGGAGGAGACGATGAAAAAAGCTTTACTCGCCGCTGCGTTGATGTCGGCTGGCGTCATTGCTCACGCTCAAAGCAGCGTGACGCTGTTCGGCCGCCTGGATGCGGGCGTTGAATACATGAGCGGAATACCTAGCACGACAGGCGGAGGCTCGACATCTCGCGTCAAACTGGAAAGCGGTGACTGGGGTACCAGCCTCTGGGGTATGAAGGGCGTGGAAGACCTGGGCGGTGGCTTGTCGGCCGTGTTCCATTTGGAAGGTTCTTTCAGCACAGCGTCGGGTGCCCTACCCGGCGGTGGCGAACTCTTCAATCGTTATGCATTGGTTGGGCTCTCGGACGCCTCGGTCGGTACCCTGACCTTGGGTCGCGAGCTGACCCTTGATGGCGAGGACCTGTGGGCATATGATCCGTTCGCCCAGTCCTCGTGGTCGTCGGCGTCACTCGTACGTGGCCGCAACTGGCAGGCTTCGAGCAACAACATCAATTTCGACTCGCAAACGTTCGGCGGCTTCGCAGCGCGCGTCCAGTACTCACTCGGTAACCAGACGAACTTTAACGAAGGCGCTACGGGCAACGGCGGTCAACTGAACAATGAAGGCCGTTCGGACGCTGTAGAAATCAAGTACAACAACAGTTATGTCCAGCTTCGCGGTGTCTATGACGAAGTTCGCAATGTGAACGGCGGCCTTGGCGACACAACGAACGGTGTGTGGGGTTCCTCACGCGAATATATGGCTGGTGGCAACCTGATCCTGGGGCCATTCACGCTGAACGCCATGTATGACGGGTTGCGTAGCTCGGGGGTGACCGGCGCCCCGGTTGGCATTCCGACGACAGCAAATCAAGAATACGGCGGTGTGACGTGGCATGCTACGCCGGCCGCACAGTTGATTGCCGCCGTGTACCACGTCAATGCGAACAACGGCGCGGGTAACGCAACCATGTACACGATTGGCGGTTCGTATAATCTCTCCAAGCGCACTCTGCTTGACATCCAGGTCGCTAGCGTGCGCAACAGCAATAACGCTGACTTCAGCCTTGAAGCCAACCTCCCGGGCAATGCGGACAACCCGCTTCCGGGCCACAGCCAGACCGGCGTGTACGCAGGTATTGAACACTCGTTCTGATCGAACAGTGTCGATATGAGACTTGAGAAGAACAGTGACGAACCATGACATCAGGAGATAGGTAAATGAAAGCATTCCAGGCAATCAAGGCCATCAGTGGCGCGCTTATCGTACTGGCATCTCTTAACGCCTATGCGCAAAGCAGCGATGCGACAACTGCACCCGCCATGACAGCTGCCCCAAGCGCCAAGTCGACCAAGGCCGCGAACCGCGCGCTGCAACGCAAGGTGCTTAAGGCATTGGCCAGAGCGAAGGGCTTGACCGCTGACAACATCACAGTCCGTGCACGCGACGGTGCGGTGACCTTGGAAGGTCGCGTGTCTGACCAAGGGCAAAGTGACATCGCTACGCAAACCGCTCAAGGAGTAGCGGGCGTGACGTCAGTGAAGAATGCACTGGAGATCCGCGCCCAGTAGGCTCGTCAGACCGGGCACAATCCTGCACGACAGAGGGTTGTGCCCGCTTCAACTTCAATCCGGTTAAACGGTCTCCGTGCGGACGCCTCACGGACGCGGCGGGATGCGAAACCACGTGACCGCCACGACCAGCAGGAACACCGCGTAGCCCATCGCGAATACCCAGCCCGGCAAGTTGTAGTACAGCCAGTAGCTTACCCAGCGCTGCACGAAGCCCTGCGGGCTGACGCTTCCGTTACGAAGCCAGTCCTCCAGGACCGTCAGCGGGCACGGTACATCAAGAACAGCGAGAATCGCGACGACGCCTATCGCTGTGAGGTGCGCGATCCGGAACACGCGACTGCGGACTTCGTCGCGTTTCAACCATGCGCCTGTCCAGATAGCGATTAACCCGCCGACGATAAACAGTACGATCAGCGCGTGCAACACAAGAACGGTATTGGCCAGCCAGTTCATGATACGGGCGCCCGGTTCGATCGATTTCAGAGTCCTTACTTCTCAACGCCCCAAGAACCACAACAGCGCGGATACCACGACCGAAATCACGATGCACGTGACGATCGGAAAGTGGAAATTGAATCCGTCGCGGACAATCTGAATGTCGCCAGGCAACCGGCCGAACGGGATGCGCGCGAGCCAGTGCCACCCGAGGCCGGCAAGAATGCACAGTATGCCAACAACGATCAGGAAACGGTTCATGGGGCGCAGTCACTCTCGATAGCCGATGGGGCCATCATAGGCCCACGGAAGCGGTTCAACGACATCTTCCGGCCAACAAGCACCGTCGCGCGCAAGCAGGATCGTTGGAGGCGTAGCTGTCGGTCGCTGCTCGAGCTGCAGCGGCTCATGCACGGTATGGCGAGCCGGTTCGTTAGTTGACTCGTCGCGATGTGTCCAGCCTCGACGCGAGCCACCGATTCACCGTGCCGTAGGCGTTGCGTACCGCATCTATGAGCCGGGCGTCGGACGTCAGTCCGCCCCACACGCGGCGATCCGAACAGAACGCCGCGATCGGGTCTTCCGCTGCCAGCATGGCGCGGATCGCGGCGGTATCCTGAAGACTGTCCCGATAGTCGATGTGCAGCTTGCCGTCGACCCAGCGCGTCAAAAAAGCCAGGAATAGAGCGGGCAATATTGCGGTCGGCGCAGGCACCTCGTCGCGCGCGAAGCTGTCGCGCAGCGTCGGGACGACGAAGCCCGACAGCTTCGTGAATCCGTCCGCCGCGACGCGTTCGTTCGTGTCCCGGATATGCGGATTGCTGAAACGGTCGAGCACGATATCGCGATATCGTTGAAGATCGATCGGACTGGGAAGCAGACTCGGTATGACGTCCTGGGTGATGTAATCGTGGGCGAATCGTGCAATCTCCGCGTCGCGTGCTCCTTCGTGGATATATTCGAATCCGGCTAGCGTACCGGCCCAGGCAACGCAGCTATGAGTGGCATTCAGCACGCGGATTTTCGCTTCCTCGTAGGGGAGTACGGAGTCGACGATTTCTGCGCCGACTTTCTCCCAGGCCGGTCGCTCCGCAATGAAATGATCCTGGATCACCCATTGGGCGAAGGACTCGCTCATCACTGGGCAGCGGTCATCGAAACCCGTGGCGGCGAGAACTCGCATGCAAGTGTCGGGAGTTGGACGCGGCGTGATCCGGTCGACCATGGCACCCGGCGTGGTCGTATGGGTCTCCACCCACTGTTTGAGCGCAGCGAGATCGCGGCGCGTGAGAAATTCGGCGAAGCCGGCGCGGAATCTCTCTCCGTTGTGGCGCAGATTGTCGCAGCATTGCAGTGTGACGGGCCCTCCGCCCGCTCGACGCCGCGCTTCGAGGATCGAAGCGAGAACGCCGTAAATGGTCGTACACCCACCGTCGAGATCGGCCACGACGTCCGGGTGAGAGACGTCGAGTTTGTCGTGATTGTCGAGGTAGTACCCGCTTTCGGTGACCGTGAAGGAGATGATTCGACACGCGCGCGACGAACCGCATTCGATCAGCGACGCATGATCCGGCGACCACGGCAGCACTTGCTGAATGGAACTGATGGACTCGTACTCCCGTACACCATCCGGTGAAAAGGTCTCGAGTGTATAGGTTCCATTCTGTGCCGCGAGCGCTTCGTGCGTTGGGTTCATGTCGTTTCGGATGTTGCCTGCTGTGATCGACCACGCCCGGTCGCAGCTGTCTCCGCTTTCGCGCAGTCTGTGCAAATACCACGCCTGATGCGCGCGGTGAAACGAGCCTGTACCGATATGCAGGATGATCCGTTCGTCATCAACGGGTTGGGTCAGTGGCGTCATAAAAGTTCGCTACCAGCTTGGTGAATGAATGGAGTCCTGGATCGCGTGCCTCACGTCCGCGCACTTGCGGAACCACGAAGATGGTCAAGCGCAACCGCGCCGATGATCACGAGGCCCTTGATGACGAACTGCCAGGTATCTGAGACACCAATCAGGATCAGACCGTTGGACAATACGGCGATGATCAGCGCTCCGATCAGCGTGCCCCAGATCGAACCGATCCCGCCCACGAAACTGGTGCCACCGAGGATGACCGCAGCAATGGCATCAAGCTCATAGGAAAAGCCAAGTTGCATCCCATTCGCCGCGTAGAGACGGGCGGCAGAGAGAGCCCCGCCTAGCCCGGCGAGCAGGCCCGAGATCGCATACACGAACAGCGTGATGGCCCAGACCTTGATGCCGGCGAGGCGCGAGGCCTCGGCATTGCCGCCGATGGCGTAGATTCGTAGCCCGAGCACGGTCCGGCGCAGGATCAACCAGGAGATCACCACCGTGGCGAGAGCAATGATCACGAGCCAGGGTACCCCGAGCACGTTGCCGTTGCCGAGGAAGGCAAAGGGCAAGCTCGAATTGAAGATGGTGTTGTCGTGGCCAAACAGGCGAGCGAGACCCCGCACGGAGGTCATCGTGCCGAGGGTGACGATGAAAGGCGGCAGGCGCAGAAATGCGATCAGTGAGCCATTGACCAATCCGAACACCGCGCCGGCCACCAGCGCCACGACCAGTCCCAGCATGCCCCAGCCTGGAATCAACGACGCGATCAGCGCCAGCATGGCGGAAGCGGCCAGCACAGAACCGACTGAGAGATCAATGCCGCCAGTGAGGATCACGAACGTCATACCCGCGCCGAGCACGGTATTGATCGAGGCCTGCTGCGTCACGACTGACAGGTTGCTCCAGGCCATGAAGCGGCCGTTTGCCCAGGAGAGACTACCTGTCTCGGCATAGCCGGACAGCAACTGAAACAGGACGGCGATCAGCACGAGGGCTGGCAGCATGCCAAGCCCGCGCAAGGTGCCGGCGAGAGCAAGTTTGCGGCGCGTCGTCCCGGCCGCGGAGGAATTGATTGAGATCATCGAACTGTCCATCCTGTCTTGAAGTCTGAAGCGTTGTCGATGGCCGACCGCGTCACGCTGCGTCGTTGGCAGCGGCCGTGGCGATGGCCATGATGTTCCCTTGCGTAATTTCCCCGGCCCCAGCGGCCCCACCGACCTCGCCGGCAATCTGCCCCTCGCGCATCACGATGACGCGATCGCAGATACCGACGATTTCCGGCAAGTCCGACGAGATCACCGCAATGGCCACGCCATCGCGGGCCAGCCGATCAATCAGCCGGTAGATCTCGGACTTGGCGCCAATGTCGACGCCACGGGTCGGTTCGTCGAGGATCAGCACCCGGGGATTGGTCTCGAGTAAGCGCGACAGCAAGACCTTCTGCTGATTCCCGCCCGACAGGCCGCCAACGGGCGCATCTGGCGAACCGGTACGAATGCCCGTCGCCTCGATCGCCGAGGCGGCACGCTTACGTCCTTTGCCGAGATTCAGGAAGCCACAAGCTAGGGCGTCGCGGGCGATCACGCCCAGATTGATGTTCTCGGATACCGACATGTCGAGCATCAGTCCGAGCAGCTTGCGGTCTTCGGTCAGATAGGCAATGCCAGAGTCGATGGCGTCCAGCGGCGAACGGATGGTCACCTGACGGCCATCGACCGCGATCGTGCCCGACGCTTTCGGATCCGCGCCGTAGATCAGGCGAGCCAGTTCCGTGCGCCCCGCTCCGACCAGCCCGGCAATACCGAGCACCTCCCCCTTATGAATGTCGAAGGAGCATGGCCGGATGCGCTTGCCATCAGTCACATCGCGCACAGCAAGGATGAGCTGGCCGCGGCCACGATGGGCGTCGTGATCCTTCTTGTAGAAGGAAGAGAGATCGCGCCCAACCATCATGCGGACTACAGCGTCCGGCGTGATCGCATCCCGCTCCAGTGTGCCGACATAGGTACCGTCACGCAGCACAGAGACGCGGTCAGAAAGCTCATAGACCTCCTTCATGCGGTGGCTGATATAGACAATGGCAAGCCCATCCTGTTTGAGCTTGCGTACCAAGGCAAACAGCCGCTCAGTCTCGCGCTCGGACAAGGCGGTAGTGGGTTCGTCCATGATCAGCACACGTGAGCGGGCATGCACGGCACGGGCGATCTCCACCAGTTGACGCTCGGCGATCGACAGTTGCGCCACCTTGTGACGCGCGGTGAAACTGGCCCCGAGGCGCTGCAGTACATCCTCGACACCCGCAACCATGGCCGGGCGGTCAATCAAAGCGGCCCGGCTGGGCTCGCGGCCGAGATAGATGTTTTCGGCAACGGTAAGATTGGGCGCGAGCGCAAGTTCCTGGTAGATGATGGCGATTCCCAGTTGCATGGCGGCCGTCGGTCCGTCGATCGCAACCTTGCGGCCCTCGATCAGGATTTCCGAACCCTCATCCGGCACGTATGCACCGGAGAGAATCTTCATCAGCGTCGATTTACCGGCTCCGTTCTCCCCCATCAGAGCGTGAATCTCACCCAATCTCACATCGAGCGACACGCCCTTCAGCGCCTGAACTCGACCAAAGGTCTTGGAAACGTTGCGAATTTCCAGGAAAGGTTGTGTATTAGGCGTGCTCATCGGCTCTTCCCTAGACCAGTAATTCCGTTAGTGTTGCCGCAGTGCCTTGCGACGCCAGCTGCTGTGAAATGCTCTGGTAAGCAGCGAGGAAACGTGGGCTTTCCCGAAGGCGAAATCCACGAAAGACCTCGATGTCGAGCAGGGCCAAAGGATCGCCGCCTCGCAACCGTGCCCAGTCCGCGTTCCCGATGTGCGGCTCGGAAACTTCGAAGGGCACGCCTTCGTCGTCGATGCCGCCGAGGTAACGTCCAAAGCACGCGATCAGAAAGGCTTCGCGCGTGAGGTCGCAGTCGTTAGCGATCAGTTGCCCGATGGTCTTGCCGTGGAAGACCACGATTTTCGAGGCGCCGTCGTGCGCCACTCGTAACAGCTGGTCCTTGATCGCCGGGTTCGCGAATCGCTCGATGACTTTCTCCGTGAAGGCTTCGATGGAATAGCCGCTCGGTGGGTCGACCAGCCGGCGAGCGTCGAGATTCCAGAAATTGCGAAGCAGGCGCGGAATGTCAGGATGACGCATGCCTTCATCGACAAACCGCGACCCCATCAGCAAGGCGGGATAGCACATCAGCATATGAGCGGCATTGGAAAGCCTGCCCTTCACCGCGACATAGGCGGGCACCTCGTCGCTGAACACCACTCCCGCCAGTTCGAGCTCGGGCCGACCGGCGCAGAAGCGGTCTTCCACCACCCAGCTCGTATAGGTCTCGCAGGTCGCCGCCAGCCGGTCGTCGACACCGGTTGCCTTCACAAGACGTTGACGTTCGTCCTCCAGTACTTGCGGCGCAATCCGATCGACCATTGAATTTGGAAATGCTCCGTACTCCTCAATCCAATCGGCGAGACCCGGGTCTAACCTACGGGCAAAGCTCACGACGCAGCGTCGCGAGATGTCGCCGTTACGCTGGAGGTTGTCGCAAGACATCACAGTGAAAGGCGGAAGCCCGGCCCGACGACGGCGTGCCAGCGCGGCAACGATATAGCCGAACACCGTCCTCGGCGTCCCGCCCGCAAGGTCGCAGCGGATATCCGGCGTGTCGAGCCTGAACGCTCCGCTCACTTCGTCGATGTTGTAACCACCTTCGGTGATAGTGAGCGAGACGATGCGCGTGGCGCTGTCGGCAAGACGAGTGAGTACGGCCTCTGGCTCACTCGGCGCGTGCAGATACTCGATCATCGCCCCGACAATCTGCGTCCTGTGTGGCGTCACCGACGTGAGTTCAGTGACGGTATAGAGGTTGTCCTGGCGACGATAGGCTTCGGCCTTCTCCCTTGCTGCTAGTCCGTCCATCAGACCGACACCGCAGATACCCCACCCTTCATGGCCTGGATGATGCAAACAGGTTTCAACAGCAAGCCCTTGATGTACCCGGTGGAAATTGCCAACGCCAAAGTGGACGATGCCTGGTCGCAGGCGATCGCGGTCATAGGTTGGCCGGGTCACAGCGGGACCGAAGGACGATAACGTGTCACGATTGAGTTTGATCATTTGGTGGCTATTTGCGGAAGGGAACTTGTCACCCAAAGCGAAACACGCTCCCTCCATGTCTTCGTCAGGAAACTTAATCATCATGTTTGGCGTTCCAGCCCTTGTACGAACCAACGTTCTGGCGCGTCACGAGGCTGGAAGGGACGAGAATCAACTGTTTTTCCGGCTTTTTGCCGTCGATCAAGCCTAGGCCGACCTGAACCGCGACCTTCGGTATGGCATAGAAATCCTGACTCGCCGATGCCTCGATCATGGAAAAGCCAGGATCCTTCAACGCAGCCTCCATATCGGGCGAACCATCGACCGACGTGATGAAGAAGTCGCTCCGATTAACCTGTTTAGCGGCCAGCGCTGTGCCGATCGCTTGCGGATCGTTGATGGTGAAAATCGCGTCAATCTTGGGGAAGCGGGTCAGATAACCCTGAGCCACCGCCATGCCGCCGTCGCGCGAACCCTTGCCATCCAGGTCGTCAGACAGGATCTTGATACCTGGGTATTTGGAGAAAACCTGCTTGCAGCCATTGACGCGGTCGATCACGGACGAGACCTGCGGGCCATTTTCGATGATGACGTTGCCTTTGCCTTTTAGCCTGTCAGCGATGTACTGACACGAAATGCGTCCCGCCATCACGTTGTCGGTCGTCACGTTCGCATCAGCCCCGTCGGCCGCCGTATCGAAAGCGACGACAGGGATGCCGGCTGCGTGTGCCTTCTTGATGGCCGGGGCAATAGCTTTAGGGTCACCGGGGTTGAGCAGGATGAAGTCGACCCCGGCCGCGATGAAATTATCGATCTGGTTAAACTGCTTGCCGAGATCGTAGTCATAGCCAACCGTTGTGACCTGCGCCGCCGGGTTGGCCTTGTGAATCAGGCGGGTCGCTGTGTTGGACATGATGACAAAGCCGGGATTGCCCAGCGATCCAACTGAGATCCCGACAGATTTGACTTCCTTGGCTAAACACGGCTCTGCAGATAGCAGGGTAAGCGCTGCGCCGGCCAGGACAATCCCGGTTAGATGGTTCCACGTTTTCATGTCTCTCCTCCAGTGTGAGATCGATCTCATTTCAGGACGATCGATTTAGTGAGATCGATCTCATTTTTGGACATAGTTTCAGAATGCGGTGGGTCTGTCAATACGTGATCGCGAGCACAACGCCTCAATTCATCTGCTGTGCCGGGCGGTCAATACGTCGTCGAAATGGTAGTAAACGTGTTGTTAACGACGGGATAATGCTCCCGCACCGCTTAACTAACGACGCCTCTTCAGAACATTCGCGACCGACCCGCGATCGATCAACTGGGTAGCCAGTTCAATTTTTCTGGATCGGCCCTCCCCTCTGATCGCCTTGATCAGCGCAGTGGCAGCTGCGTTACCGAGCTCCGAGACCGGGCGCTTCACCACGGACATCGATGGCGCAATCGCCTTCGACCACGGCGTATCGTCGAAGCTGACGAGCGATACGTCCTTGCCAATGACGAGCCCGAGTTCGCCACAAGCCGCCAGCACGCCCAACGCCATCTCCTCATTGGTCGCGAGTATGGCGGTGACCCGTGGTTTCTGCGCCAGCAACTCGAGCGCGCCGCTGTGAGCGGCTTCAAGGGTACTGCGACTGTAGCGGATAGCCGGGTTGGCGGCGCGATGTGCCTTGATCGCTTCCAATGCGCCAGCCACGCGGTCCGTCACGGTAGAAACGACGCCTTCGGGTTGCGATGCTTCGACCCCGCCACGTGCTGCTGCCGTCGCCACCAGGAGGCCGATATGGACATGTCCACGCGCGAGAAAAAGCTCGATTGCCTCTTTCGCGCCGCCGCGATCGTCCGTATACGCTGCCGGGACGCGTAGGCCTTCCACGCGGCGATCGAGCAACACTAGCGGTTTAGCCAGCTCGCCTTTCAGAACGAAGTGGTCGTACTGGGTCGGGGAAGAAGGCACCACAATCAGCCCATCGACGCGCTTCTCGACCAGTACTCGCACGGCTTCCACCTCCTTGGCAAGGTCGTCGTCCGTGTTGAGCACCAAGGTTACGTAACCAGCCTTGGCGGCGGTGTCGATGATTGCCCCGGTGGCGTGGCTGAAAAACGAGTTGCTGATATCGGCTACCACGACCCCAATGGTTTGTGTCTTACCTGCGCGCATGGCTCGCGCCACGACATTTGCGCTGTAGTCCAGCTCGCGCGCGGCCGCCAGCACGCGCTCCCGCGTCTCGTCACCAACCAGACCATAGCCACCCAGCGCCCGCGCCGCTGTGGCGCGAGATACCTCGGCGCGCTGCGCCACGTCAATCAACCGAGCCGGCCGCTCGCTCTGACCTGTGTCCTTCTTGCCCGCCTTGCTTGCCACGTTTTGACACTCCTTGTCGTTCGAAGCGTTCGAATACTCGACACGGAGAATATCAGAAGGGTTGTCTTCAGAATCAGCGAGTGGCTACGGCCCGCGCATAGGGTGTCACAGCCGTCAATGCCGGTGCAGCTGGTGCTAGCGGAGAGAATTGTAAGGCGCATCCCGTCAAGCCAGCTTTACCCTGCGGCTCAACGACCAACCGTTCACTGCCAGAAACGCCAGCAACGTCGCGCCGAAAATGCATTGACGGCCAGCTTCGCCGATCTGCAACGCGGTCAGGAGGCTCGTCAGCACCGTGAGAAATACCGTGGCAATTGCGACAGCGACATAATCGCCACGTCCACCGCCAAGCGACACGCCGCCAATCACTGCGACGACGACACTTGTTAGCACGTAGCTTGTACCGAGCCCAAGAAAGGCCTGCCCAACATATCCCACCAGCAGCAGACCGGTGAGCGCCGCAATCGTGCCACTCGCCGTGTACGCGGCCATCCGCACGACGCGCACGCGTGTACCGGTCAACAGCGCGGCGGTCGGGTTCGCGCCAGTCGCCATCAGGCGGCGCCCCCAGGCAGAGTGGTCGAGAAACCACCACACCAACGTTCCCGCGAGCAGCCATACCAACGCGACTGTTGGCACGCCCGCCACACTACGGCCCGCAAGCGCGACGAGCGCCGGACTGGCAGCGGTGTTGACGTGCATGACCGACGTCCACACGATCAGGCCGCCATCGACGAGACTGCCCATGGCCAGCGTCATCACAAGCGGTGGGATCCGGAAGAACGTGATGCCGAAACCGTTCAGCCCGCCAATGACCGCCCCGCACAATGCTGCCGCCATGATGGCGCACAGCAGGCCGGCCGGCTCCGAGCCGATCAATGCCGCACCGACAATGCCACCCAGCGTCGCCGCGGCACCCACCGACAGATCAAGTCCCTGATTCCCGGCCATCATGACGAGGGTTTGCGAAATGCCGAATAGCCCGAGGAAGGTAGCAATTTTCAGCTGGTTTCCTAACTGGCCAAGGTTGGTAAAGCCCGGCACGGCCAACTGTCCGCCGATCATCACCAGCACGACCAGCGCCAGCAACATCAGGCGGCGTGAACCCGGTGTGGTTCTCATACGGGTCTCCTCGCGCTCACAAACGTAAAGCCAAGCGCGATGACAATTACCGCGCCCTTGAACACTTCCTGATAGTTACTCGGAATGCCGGCGAAATAGATCACGTTGCCGATCAATACGAGGACGAGCGCGCCGCAAATCGCGCCCAGCATCGAACCGCGGCCGCCGGCGAGCGAAATGCCGCCTATCACGACGGCCGCTACGGAGTTCAGCGTGTACGGCAGGCCGAGGCGGGCATCGCCGGAGGAGGTTTGCGCGGAAATGCAGACTGCTGCGCCGAATACGAAGAGCCACGCCAGAACATAGGCGATCAGCTTGATCAGACGCGTATCGATGCCCGACTTGAACACTGCATCCGCGCTGCTGCCCGTGGCGATCAGGCGGCGTCCGAAGCGATGGCGTTGCAGCACCGCCCAGATCAACACTGCAGCCAGCGGCGGGACGGCAGCGAGCGGCAGTACGCCGACGCGCATGGCAAACCAGTCGCCTAGCGCCTGAGGCACTGCGCCGCCCGGTTGTGGCATCAGCAGCAACGCGCCGCCGAACCAGATCGCGCCGGTGGCGAAGGTCGCAATCAACGCGCTTTGCCTGAAGTAGCCGACCAGCAGGCCGTTACACACGCCAGCAGCGAGTGCAGCGACGAGCGCCGCCAGACATGTGAGACCCGTGCCCCATCCCGTGAGTGCAGGAACGGATGCCAGCACGCAATTGACGAGCGAAATGCCCGCTCCCACCGACAGGTCCAGTTCACCCACCAGCACGACGACCGCTTGCGCCATGCAGATCAAGATCACGGGCGCGGCGTTTTGCAGGTTGCTCGACAGTGAGTCGGCGCTAAAAAAGTCTGGCTGCAGAAACGCGTTGCACGCCACTACGACGAGCAGCATGACGACGCTGGGCAAGGCGGTGGCGACTCGCGACCAAGCGGTATGGACGCCGCTGCGCAGGTCCCCAGCCACTCCCTTGCGCGGGTGATGCAGTCGTTCGATCATATGGGCCTTCATGCAGCGCTCCTGCCGAACAACGCGCTCGTCACACGTGCTTCGTTCATATCGCTTCCTTCCAGTTGCGCGACCACGCGGCCCTCGTACATGACGATCAGGCGATCGCAAACCGCGAGCAGTTCATCGGTATCGGATGCATAGACCACCACCGCAGCTCCCGAATCGGCAAGCGTGCCGATCGCCTCATAGATTTCCTTGCGGGCGATCACGTCGACACCTTTGGTCGGATCGCTCAACAGCAGCACCTTGACGTCGCGTTCGAGCCAGCGGCCAATCACCACCTTCTGCTGGTTGCCGCCAGAAAGCGCACTGACCGGTTGCAGCACGTCCGAAGTCTTGATGCGCAGACGCTGCACGACATCGTTCACAAAGCGTCGCATCGAAGGACGTTGCAGCCGCCATGCGTGACGTTCGAAATTCGCGCCGACCTGTGCAAGATTGAATTCGACCGAGTGATCGAGCCACAGTCCCTGACGATGCCGGTCATTTGGTACGAGGCAAACACCGGCTTCGATCATTTGACGCGGATGCCGCGGCACGAGCGGCAAACCATCGAGCGTAATTTCGCCGGCCTCCGGTTTGCGGTAGCCGGCGAGAACGTCCAGTAATTGTTCCTGGCCATGCCCTTGCAGACCTGCGACGCCCAGGATCTCACCGTGCCGCAAATCGAAGTCGACGCCGCGCAAGCGTCCACCCGAGCGTAGACCACGCACCCTCAACGCCAGGGCGCCGTCTGTGGCGGGCGCAGCGGATGTAGCGGCTACGTTGGCGGTGGCAAGCCGTTGCGGGCGCCGATTGGCACCGTCGTGCACATGCGCTGCAGCCGCGCCGCCTGCCACGCCGCCCATCCATGCGAGCACGCGCGCCTCGTCGAGCTGGCTGCCCACCTGCAGTTCGCCAGCGCGCCGTCCGTTGCACAACACCAGCACGCGATCGCACAGCGCCTCGATCTCCGCCATCCGATGCGAGATAAACACGATCGCGGTACCGCGTGCGGTCAACGCGCGAATGACGCGTATCAGGCTCTCGACCTCAGCGGCGGCAAGGGCAGCCGTCGGTTCGTCGAAGATCAAAACACGGGGCTCTATCGCCAGTGCTTTGGCAATCTCGACGAGCTGCTGATCCGCCGCATTCAGGCTGGCCGCGGGTGCCTCGATATCCCAGCCAACGCGCAAGCTCGACAGCAATTCGCCGGCCCGGCGCCGCGCGCTGGCCTGATCGAGAAAGCGCCCTGCCTTGCAGACTTCGGCACCGAGAAACACGTTCTCCCACACCGGTAGATCCGGCGCGAGCCCGGGGTGCTGGTGCGCAATCGCGATTCCCGCAGCGCGCGCAGCACGCGGCGAACCCGCGGCAAGTTCGACGCCCTCCAATGTCAGCGTGCCGTGCTCGGGCGGGTTATCGCCGGCAAGCACGCTCGATAGCGTCGACTTGCCCGAACCGTTGGCGCCGAGCAGGCCCAGAACCTCGCCGGCGTTCAGTGCCAGGCTGACGTCATCCAGTGCGATCACGCCGCCGTAGCGCTTGGTGATTCCTTGAGCGGTCAGCAAAGACATAGTCGCTCCGTCACGGGGTGAAGAGCGCGTCGAGTTGCGGCTCGCTCAACCATTGGCCGAGAAAGTAGCTGTCTGGCTTGCCGTTCATCGAGGCCAGCGTCGAGTCGAGCGTGTCGGACGTGACGGTTTTGGTGATCGGAAAGTAATAGGTGTTTTCAGGCAGGGGCTTCAGCTTATGGCCCTGCGCAAGACGCACGGCAATGCCCAGCGCCGTGCGGCTGATATCCGGCGGATTCACCTGGACGAACACCTGCATCGGGTTGCCCGCGTCGCGCTGTTTCTTCCATTCTTCGAGGAAGCCCTTTTGCGCCTCACCGGTCATAATGGCGACGCGCCGGTTCGCATTCTCAAACGCGCGCAATACACCGAGGGCCATCGCGTCCTCTGTGAAAACAGCATCGATCTGCGGTTGCGCCGCGATCACGGTGGCCATCACCGCTTGCGCCTTGGCTTCGTCCCACTCGCCATAGCCCGACCAGACCACCTTGATGCCGGGATACTTCGCAAACGTATCGAGGGCCGCTTTCTTGCGTGCCTCCGCAGCGGGATGGCCAGGAATGCCATCCAGCACGACCACGTTGCCCTTACCGTGCAATTGCTGCGCGATCCATTCGGCGTACCGTTGACCCCATTTGTAGTGGTCGACGGTGACGTTCACCGCATATTTGTTGGAGACCGCCTGATCGAACGAGACCACTGGAATCTTGCTGCGTTCGGCTTCGGAGATGACACCGTTTAGCGCGGTGGCCGAGTTGGCGTCGACCATGATTGCGCCCACTTTCTGGCGGATCATGTTGCGCATGTCCTGGATCTGCTGGCCGGTGTTCGCGCCCGACTGCTGGACCACCAGGTTGCTCACAATGCCTTTCGTCTTGTAGCTTTCAAATTGTTCCTTGGCCCCATCGACCATCTGATTGCGCCATTCGGTGCCGAAGTAACCGTTCGACAGTCCGATATCTGGCGCGGCGGCAAAGGCCGACGCGCACACGAGGCTCGCCGCGAGTGCGGCGAGCAGGGTGCCCGGTTTCATGGTGTCTCCTGATGTAGTTTTAGGTGAACAGCGCGCGAATCAATGCGTGGTGCTGTGGACAGCGCGCTCAACGCCGGCGTCGGCCGGCAGCTTCGTGCCGGCATGGACCTCGCCGCGCGGTGGCAACAGGTCGTGCGAAGTCCTGAAGATTTCGCCGTCCTTCATCACCAGCGTGATCTTCTTCGGATCTTGCAGTATGGCGAGGTCGTTGAGCGGATTGCCGTCTACCAGCAAAATGTCTGCCAGATAACCTTCGCGGATCTGCCCGAGTTCGTCGGGCCGCATCATCAGCTCGCCGCCTAGTTTGGTCGCCGAAAGAAGGACTTCCGTCGGCGTCATGCCGATATACTTCACGAAGTATTCCAGGTCACGCGCATTGGTGCCGTGAGGCATCCAGGCAAAACCGTAATCGCCGCCTGGCAAAATGCGGATGCCGCGTTTGTGCATTTTCTGCAGCGTTTCAGCGGCGGTTTCGAGTTCGCGCTTGTAGCCCATCTTCGTTGCGGTGGCTTCGCTGATGCCCCACGGTTCCGCGTGATACAGCGTGCTGATCAGCCAGCCGATGCCTGGCGCAACGAAGTGCTTCTCCTTATTGGCTTCGAGCATGTCGAGCGCTTCTTCGTCGGCGAAGCTTGCGTGAAAGACAAGCTCCAGCCCGTGTCGCACGCACTGCTTGACCGATTCGGCCGACCGTGCATGCGCTGCGACGCGCTTGCCGGCGCGCTTTGCTTCAGCAGATAGCATCGCGATCTCCTCTTCGGAGAACGGCGACGACTCGGCGGAAAGACCTGCAATGTATTCGCCGGACAGATTGATCTTCAGATGATCGACACCGTATTTGATGAACATCCGTGTCATTGCGCGCATTTCTTCGGGGCCGCTTACTACCGCTCCGAAGTTCAGCTCCCTGAACGGCATATGCGGGAGCGTGTTGTCGGCGAGGCCGCCCAGTATGGTGATCTCCTGACTGCCCGCGAGATAGCGAGGGCCAGGAAATTCGCCGGCATCCACCGCATTGCGCAACACCACATCCAGGCGCGGCTTGGCTGCCGCGGCACCCAGTGCCGACGTCCAGCCCATTTCGAGGTAACGCTTCGCGACGCGCACGCACCACAGCATGTGTTCCTCGGGCGGCATGAACTGGATGGCCGTCAGGGACGGTTGGTCATTCCATGAAAAATGCGTATGTGCTTCCGTCATACCGGGCATCAGAAACGCGCCTTTGCCGTCGATACATTGCGCCTGCGGCGCGCTGATAGGCGCACCTTCCCGGCCGACGCGCACAATCCGTTGTCCGTCTACGAGGACTTCGCCTTTGAAAGGCGCCGCGCCGCTGCCATCGAAAATCGTCACGTTGGTGAATACGACCGAGCTCATTTGTCTCCTCCAGATGGGCGGATTGCGACTGCGCGCATCTCGCCCCCAGGGTTTTGCTTCGCTAAAGCCGCATCGACGATGCGGCCGGTCTGGTTGCGCTGGTGCAACGCATCAGCGCAATGACTGGTAAAACGTCTGCAACTCCGTCTTCGACTCCGCCGGCTTTTCAAAGGTCGTCCAGTGTCCACAGCCGCTTAGCACGACCACTTTGGCGCCGGCGATCCGCTCGCCCATCGCCTTGACCGCCTCGGGCTTGCCGACGCCGTCCTGGTCGCCGGTGATGAGCAGCGTCGGGACCTTGATGTTGTCGACTTCCGCCGCCTGCGCGCCGGCCAGCGCTTCGCAGCTCTGCGCGTAGCCTTCGGGCGACTGGCGCATCACGCTCTCGCGCACAAGTGCAACGGCGACGGGCCGCTGCGCTTTGGTCTCGTCGCTGGTGGCGCCTTTGACGATGGCATCGGCAATCTCCTGCAGGCCGGCTACACCCTTTCCGCGTGCGATGGCTGCACGCTGACGGATGCCGTCGCGGCCGGCGTCGGGCGGGGCCAGTAAGGGGCCGAACAGCGCCAGGCTCTTCACAAGTTCAGGATGACGAACTGCCAGATGCTGCGCAACGATCGTACCCATCGAGTGCGCGACAACATCCGCGCGTTCGATTTTCAATTCACGTAGGGCGGACACGATCGCGTTCACATAGACATCGATGGACAGCCGCTGCGACGGCAACGGCGAACGGGCACTGCCGGGTAGGTCGATGCGGATCACCTTCTTGCCTTCGAACGCCGCGAGTACGGGTGTCCAGTTATTCGACGATCCGCCGAGACCGTGAATGCACACGACGGGCGCGCCGTCGCCTTCCGTTTCGATAATGAGACCTTGAACTTCAGTTGTTGCCATTTACGCCACCTCGTTTTCAAGGACGCCGATGCGCGGAATTTCGATCCGCACCACGTCGCCGCTTTGCAGGAATTTGGGAGGATTGAAGCCGATACCGACGCCCGCCGGCGTCCCGGTCGCAATCACGTCGCCCGGCTGCAGTTCAATGCCGGCTGATAGGGTTTCGATCAGCGTGGGGATGTCGAAAATCAACCGTTTCGAGTTCGATTCCTGACGCAGTTCGCCATTGACCCAGCAGCGTATGTCGATATTGGCGGCGTCGAATTCGTCGGCGGTGACCAGATACGGACCCATCGGACAAAAGCCGTCGAGCGACTTGCCGAGGAACCATTGCCGATGCAGCTTCTGCAGATCGCGCGCGGTCACGTCGTTGATGATCGTGTAACCGAACACGTGCTTCAGTGCGTCCGCCTTGGTGATGCCACGCCCGGCCTTGCCGATCACGACGCCGATCTCCGCTTCGTAATCGAGCTGCTGGGTCACATCAGCATGACGCGGAATCATTGCGCCTGGGCCGATTACCGCAGACGCCGGTTTCGTGAAGACAACCGGTGCTTCGGGTATGTGCTCACCGGCCTGCGCGCTCTTGTCGAAGCCCGATTTGCTGAACTCTTCAGCGTGGTCGTGGTAGTTCTTGCCCACGCAGAAGATGTTGCGGCGCGGCTGGTCGATTGGCGCAAATACCGTTGCGTCCGTCAACGGTTTGCCCGTGCCGCGCGGACGTAGCGCAGCGCTGATCGTTGAGTAATCATGTACCAATTGGATCATGTCGCCGTCAAATCCTTCGCTCAGTTCCGCCACAGGCCAGTACTGCCCGGCCTCGGCGTCAACCACAGCAACGGTTTTCACGCTCCCCAGCTGCAAATTTGCCAATTTCATGTCGAACCCTTAATCTAGTCCAGTTGGTGAGAGTTTCTGCCACTGTAGGACCAAATGCGACCAGAACCAATCAGGGTTAACCAAATAAAGATACCAATTGGTACATAAAATGGCTGTTAGATGAGCAAGGAAATAACATGGGCGACGTGGACAGACCCAAACTTCCAGTGAGAGCGGAGGGCGCACGCGCGCTCGCCAGCTACCTCGAAGACGGCATCCGGAGCGGGGCATTACGCCAGGGTGTGAAATTGCCCGCGGAGCGCGAGCTGAGCGAGGAGTTCGGTGCGTCGCGCGGCGCAGTACGGCGCGTCCTCGCGGATCTCAAAGGACGCGGACTGATTACTCAGGCGGTGGGAAGTGGAACCTTCGTGCTGCCCGGCTGGAGCGCGCCCGAGATAACCACGACGCCCGTCGAGAAGCGGGAGGTCGTTCAGACCAGTCCGGCCGAGTTGATGGAAGCGCGTTTGCTGATCGAGCCGTTGATGCCGGGGCTCATCGTTCGTTACGCCACGGCCGCGGATTTCACGCGCATGGTCGAATGTCTGGAGCGCTCGGAAGCCGCACAGAGTATTGAAGAGTTCGAACGTTGGGATGGCGAACTGCATAAGACATTCGCCCTGGCGACGCACAACAGCTTCTTTTTGCGTGTACTTGAACTGACCAACGAAGTGCGCGAGCAGGGTGAATGGGGACGTCTTAAGCGCAAGTCGTTGACCCCGGAGCGTCGTGGCGACTACGAACGCCAGCATCGTGCAATCGTCGAGGCGTTGCGTGACCGGGATGCGGAACTGGCGTGCGAGCTGCTGACCGGTCACCTCCAGCAGATTCGTCACAATCTGTTCGGCGGGTGACGCCAGCGATCAGCCCGCTACCGCAAGTGCATCCAGCGATGGACGGTCGAATGATCAGAAGGATGGTCATCCCATGGCGGAGCTGGCCTGGGTGGACCTGCACGGCTAAATACGCCTAGTTCAGGGACGCCGGTTGACTTTGCCCGACTCCACTCGTAATGTGAAAATCGGTATCGGAGCACCTCGGCATTCCAGCCTTCAGGATATCTATACATTTTTCTGTCGCTCCATCTGCCATGGAAAGCAAATGCGCACCCGGTCAACCCGATGAGTTGGCCCGTCGGACGCCCCGGCCCGCAGACTACGCGGCTGAGAACTGTGCGCTAGTGGCTCTCGCTCGCGTTCAGGCTGGGCCGCGCCCCGAATTTCTGCAGGCAATTGCGGACACGGCCCTGGCACTCTGTCGCTCGGGCAGCGCGGGAATCAGCCTTGTCGAGGGGCCTCCCGAGAGTCGGGTATTTCGATGGCTTGCGGTTTCCGGTCTTTGCGCTGGGCTGCGCGGCAAGACGACCGCGTATGACGAATGTCCATGCGGCGTGACCCTTGAATCAGGAGCGCCGCAACTCTTCATCAAGCCTCAAACACAGTTCGCGTGCCTTGCATTTCCAGGAATTGACGTACCAGAAGGTATTGTTGTTCCAATCCCGGCCGATAGTGGCGCACTTGGGGCGATATGGGTGATGTCGCATACGGAAAACTGCAAATTTGACCAGGAAGACGTCAGACTGCTCTCAAATCTCGCCATCTTCGCCGGTTCTGCTTTGACAGTAGTGAATGCGCGAGATAGCAGCGAAGCAAGCGATCGCCGGCATAGCGAATTTATCGCGATGCTCGGGCATGAACTGAGAAACCCAATGGCGCCCATCGACGGCGCCATTAGTGCCGCAAAACGCCTTTGCACTGACAACGAGCGGGCTGCCGATGTGCTGAACATCGCGCAACGGCAAATGAGGCACCTGCGAACGCTGGTGGACGACCTGCTCGACGCTGCCCGCCTGAAGCATGGCAAGCTTGCTATCAGACATAGCGATACGTCGCTGAACGACATCGCATTTGATGCCGTAACCGCGATTACACATCACGTCCAATCTCGAAGACACACGCTAAAAATCAGCGGGCTGGACGAACCCCTTTATGTGCATGCCGACCATGTTCGCCTGAGCCAGGTGTTAGGCAATCTCCTTTCAAACTCGGCGAAATACACGCCCGTCGGGGGTACCATCGAGCTTAACGTGAGCGTCGAACCATGTGACACCGGCAACGGGTCATCGGGGGTCGTCGTGATTGGCATCCGCGACAACGGTATGGGCATCGATAGCGAGGTCCAACCGCACGTCTTTGATTTATTCGCGCAGTCCGCCCGTGGCAAAGCGCGTTCTGAAGGAGGTCTGGGAATCGGACTCGCCGTGGCAAAGCGGATGGTTGAGCTTCACGGTGGAACAATTTCGCTCAACAGCGAAGGCCGTGGCCGGGGAACGCTTATAACACTACGGTTGCCGATACTTCGGACCAAGGCGGACGTCGACACTACCCGCCCGGAGGAGCCCGTCGCGGCGGCAGGACCGGCGCATCTACTGCTGGTTGACGACAACCCGGATGCGCTTCAAGCGCTCAGCGTACTTCTTGAGCTTGAGGGTCATGAAGTGATGGCGTCGGATAACGGACCCGATGCAATACGACTGATGTCTGAAAAGCGACCTCAGGTCGCAATCATTGATGTTGGGATGCCGGTGATGGATGGCTTCGAGGTTGCGAGTGCGGTTCGTCTGGACCGGGCGCTTGACGGCGTCCTGCTCGTCGCACTCACGGGCTATGCGTCTGAATCCGACAAGTCGAGAGCTTTGGCTGCCGGTTTCGACTATCACCTGACAAAGCCGCTCTCGCTGGATAAATTGCGGTACATCCTTGCGCATCGCGCGGGAGGAAGGCTGAACGGTATCGTCTAAGTGGACGTCGGCATAGCGTCCGTGCTAGTCCGGCATGGTCAACGTCGAGAAGAAGATTACAACGGCACACATTTCATTCTCAGGGCGGCCGCCTCCGACTACGGCTATCGTGAACGCTCCCATTCCGTGCAGCACCCTCGCGCCGCGTTGCGAAGGCGCGGCCCGCAGGGCCCCGCGAGCAGTGGCGCCAGGAACATTCGTTGCTTGACGCTAAAGGCAAGAAGTCCGGCACGAGGTCCCTGGATGAAAACACAGCAAGTGGATGTCGCGGTGATCGGCGCGGGCACCGCGGGTATAGCCGCGTGGCACGCCGCCACGCAGGCCGGCGCGCACGCGGTGCTCATCGAAGCGGGAGCGTTCGGCACGACTTGCGCACGTGTGGGCTGCATGCCTTCAAAGCTGCTGCTGGCTGTCGCGAACGGCGTACACGATGCACGGCAACTGAAGCCACGCGGCGTAGGCGGAATTGCGGCGCTGCAGGTCGACGGCAGGCTGCTCATGCAATTCGTGCGGCGCGAACGCGACCACTTCGTCGCCTCGGTACTCAAGGAGGTCGCCTCGTTTCCGCCGGAATGCGTGGTGCGCGGGCGCGCCCGTTTCGAGACCAGCGGTGCCGAGAGCCATTGGCTGATCATCGATGACGCATGGCGGCTGAACACACGCAGCGTCGTCATCGCCACCGGCGCCGTGTCGAACGTGCCATCCGAATTCAAGGTGTTCGGCGAGCGTCTGCTTACGAGCGACGACATCTTCGAGCTCGAGACGCTGCCGGAACGGCTCGCCGTCTTCGGCGCCGGACCGCTCGCGCTCGAACTGGCGCAGGGCCTCTCGCGACTGGGCGTCAAAGTCTGCGTATTCGGTCGCGGCGGCAAGGTGGCAGGCATCGCGGATAAGAGCGTCCGTGACGCCCTCACGAAAAGCCTCGCGAGCGAGTTCTATTTTGATCCGGACGCCACCATCCATGAGATGTCGCTCGAACAAGGCGTGCCCACCATCGCGTTTCGCGCCATCGACGGCCTGCCCCGCCGCGAACAGTTCGATGCCGTGCTGGTCGCGACAGGGCGGCAGCCTGCCCTCAAACCGCTGATGCTGGAGCGCGCCGGCATCGCGCTGGACGAGCATGGCACGCCGCACTTCGATCCCGCCTCGATGCAATGCGGCACAAACAGCGTCTTCATAGCGGGCGACTGCGACGGCACGCGCCCCTGGCTTCAGGATGCCACCGACGAAGGCCAGCTCGCCGGCAACAATGCCGCGCGTTTTCCCGACGTCAAACACGCGGAAAGAAAAGTGCCATTTTCCGTGGTGTTTTGTCAGCCACAGGTGGCAATGGTCGGGACGCCGATTGAAAACGCTGATGAAAAAAGCGTCGTCGCCGGGTTTGTCTCCTTTGAAGACCAGGGCCGCAGCCGCATCGAGGGTCAGGCCCACGGCGCACTACGCGTGTATGCAGAGGCCTCGACAGGACGCGTGCTGGGCGCGCAGCTCTGCGGACCACAGGCCGAGCATCTCGGCCATCTGCTGGCGTGGGCAGTGCAGTTGCGCTTGTGCGTCGACGAAGTACTGGCGTTGCCGTTCTACCATCCGGTCATTGAGGAGGGCTTGCGAACAGCGCTCAGAGACGCACGCTCCAAACTATACACACGGCGCGGTGAAACTGCGCCTCATCTGGCCGAAGCGGCCGGTTGCTAGGCGCGCCGAATAGTGCCTCCAGGTGCAACCTCATGAATGCAAGCAAGATCCATCCACCTGAAAGGGACAACGACGACAAGGGAAAGCCCGAGGTCATCCCCCTTCAGGAACCCGCCACGCTCGATGCGTGCCGCCGTTGCAGGCTGTGGCACGACGCCACGCAGCCCGTAGGCGGCGCCGGACCCAGGCACGCACCCATCATGATGGTCGGCGAACAGCCCGGTGATCAGGAGGACTTACAAGGTAAGCCATTCGTCGGGGCCGCCGGGCAGTTGCTCGATTCGGCGCTACAGGAGGCGGGTGTCGCTCGTAAGGATGTCTACGTGACCAACGCGCTCAAGCATTTCAAATGGACGCCACGCGGCAAACGGCGCATGCACAAGACGCCCGTGCAGCGGGAGATCGACGCTTGTCATTACTGGCTCACGCGGGAACTGGAAACGGTCAAACCGCACGTGCTGGTCGCGTTGGGTGCTACGGCATTGAAGGCGCTTCTCGAGGACAAGAATGTTCGTTTGCAGGATGCGCTCGGCAAAACGATCGAGCATGACGGCCGCGTGGTGGTGGCCACCTGGCATCCATCGTACGGGCTACGTGCGCCTGACGCCGATACGCGCGAGCGCGTGTACGCGGATATCGTTGGCGCGCTGCGACGGGCCGGTGAAATCGCGCATCGGGCTGCAGGCCGCAAGCGCTCGTGAGTCGAACGGCTACTGCGCCGTCGCGATATGCGAATTGACCTTGATCCGCCAGCAGTCAATCCAAACGCCTTACTTGTGAATAGCACTCCTGACGCCGCTAACGTCTCGCGTGGTGACAGGTGGCGCAGCATTCCCCCACGTGTTGCGAATGAACGTGAGTACCGCGGCCATTTCCGCATCGGTCAGTTTTCCCGCGAACTCGGGCATCTTACGCGGCGGTGGGCCGTCCTCGGTTTTCGGACTGCCGCCGCCCTCAACCAGCAGCCGCACGAGCGACGTAGTCTGCGCCCCAAGCACCGCCGGATTGCCCGCGAGTCGCGGATATTTCTGTGCAACGCCGTTGCCGTCCTGCTGATGACAGCGCGCGCAATAGCTCAGAAAGATGCCCGCGCCCGGCCGTTCCACGTCGCCAGTCTTCAGCGCCTGCACGGTTTGCAGCGCGGCGCGCGACTGCCCATCGTAGTGCCCGGCCGGCTCACGGGCCGGCAGGCTTTTGAGATACGCCGCAATCGCCGCCAGATCGTCGTCGCTCAAGTATTGCGCGCTGTCCTCGACCACCTGAACCATGCTGCCGAAAGTCACGAGTCCCGCGCCATGGCCGTGCTTAAGAAACGCAGCCAGTTCGGGCGCGCTGATCCGTCCCAGACCCGAACCGGGGTCGCCGGTCAGATTGGGCGCGAACCAGTGATCATTGGTACCGCCCGTCAGGTAGAGATGCGCGTCGCCGTCATAGCCACGCTCCTCGTAGACCGGCCCGCGTGGCGTGTGGCACGCGCCGCAATGGCCGAGCGACTGCACCAGATAGGCCCCGCGGTTCCACTGAGCGTCGTGGGCGGGCTCAGGCTTGTAGCGCCCGCCCGGTACGAAAGCCCAGTCCCAGAACATCAGCGCCCAGCGCTGGCTGAATGGAAACGGCAGATGGGTCTCGGGAGCCGGCACCGCCGCTGGCTTCACGCCATGCATAAAGTAGGCGTAAAGCGCGTGCAGGTCGTCGTCGCTTATCTTCGCGAACGAAGGAAACGGCATGGCCGGATACAGCCGTTTGCCCCCGGGTGCGATGCCTTCGCGCAAGGCCCGGGCAAAGTCGTCATAGGTGTAGCGGCCGATGCCGTTGACCGGGTCGGGCGTGATGTTCGACGAATAGATCGTGCCGAACGGGGAGCTCATGCCGAGGCCGCCGGCGAACGGCACGGTGAGTTTCGGCGCGGCGCCGGGTTGCGTCGGCACAGGGGCAGCCGTGTGGCAGCCGGCGCAATCGGCAGCCTTCGCAAGGTAGGCGCCACGTGTGATTAACGTGGCGTTTGGATCGGCTCCAGATCCGGCTGCTACTCCGGCACCAGCACCTGCTGCGGCTGCGGCTGCGGCTGCGGCTGCGGCTGCGGCACCAACACTAGCACCGGCTGCGGTTGGTGTCGCATCGACGGTTTCTGAAACGCCGTAGGCCCCCATCATGAGCCCCGTCACTGCCATACCGGCAAACAGCATGGCTTTCCAGACGCCGCAGCGCCAGGTCAGCATCCGCCGTAGAGCCGAAATCAGCGTATAGAGGGTGGCCATCTTCACCACCGGGTGCAAGGCGAAACGATTAGCACCGCGCTATCGGTGGCGATCAGCGCGAACAGGAACAACGTGCTGCTCATGACGCCGACGCATGCGAGGCTCCAGTCCAGGCCGAGCCTCTCGCCGTCGATGCCGTCCGTACCGTCCGTACCGTCGCGTCTGGCCACACGAGCGCGGTGCAGCCGCGTGAAATTACGCCACGCCACCACGCTGCCGACGCAACCCAGCAACAGGCAAACCAGATTGACCACCAGAATGACGCCGTCCAGCCCCCGCAGCGCCGGCGCCGGCAACGGGTGATCATGCGGAAAGCAGCTTTGCGCGGCAAGCGCTTCGGTAACACCCATTTGCACAAGCCATGCAAATGGCGCGACCAGCATTCCGGTCAACATCTGCAGTCTCGTGAAGCGTGGCGCGTTCATGACCCGGACCGCAGAAAATACGGCGTCAGATACACGGTGGTGAAGATGAAGAGCCACACCACATCGACAAAGTGCCAATACAGGCCACCGATCGTCAGCGCAACGCAACGCCTCTCGTCGAAATAGCCAAGCGCGGTCCATAGCAGCAACAGCGCCAGCACGACGATGCCCACCACCACGTGCATCATGTGAAAGCCGGTGATCGTGAAGTAGAGCGAGCTGTACAGTTGCGCGGTCAGTCCGTAGGAATGGTTATGCCACTCGCGCAACTGGATGCCGACAAAGGCGATGCCGAGCACCACCGCCACGGCCATCGACGCTGCGCCCCAGCCCAAGCGCCTGCGCCGCACGCAGCGTTCGCAGAACCATACGAAGCCGCTGCTCGACAACAGAATGGCGGTGTTCAGGACCCCGAGACCGAGCTTCGGCAGCCCTTCAGGCGGCCAGTTCTGTCCTTCCTGCGCGGCGAGATACAGGTATGTAAAGATCAGATAGCCGAACAGCGAGCCTTCGGTGACGATCAGCGCGAGACACCCCCACCATCCGCCCGAGCGCTCTCCCGCACTCCCGACGGGAAGCACGGGACCTTGCTGCTGGAATGCATCCCTCATGTCAATCTCCCCTGTCGCGCACGGTTTGCGGCTCGCGCTGGATCAGCTTGCGCTCGGGCCATAGCCAGACGATGATCGAGACCGCGCAGCCAAGCAGCATGGCAACTGTGAACAGCACGGCGTGCAGCAACAGCCCGGCGAACAGCAGCGTCGCGAACAGGCCGAGCCAGAAAGGTGTAAAGGAATCCTCAGGCATCTTCAGGATCACATCCGGCCGTGCTTCGAGCGGCGTCGTGCCGAGCGCTTCGCGGCCTTCGCCGAGCAGGAACCCTTCATCTAGCCTCGAGCGGATCCGCTCGGCTCGTCCCCCACCCTCGCCCCCGCCTTCGTCGTCAAGGCGCCCTTCCCACAGCGGATGCCGGCTGCCGACGTGCGGCAGCACCGCGAAGTTGTACGGCGGCGGCGGCGACGACACTGACCATTCAAGGGTCGGGGCGTCCCATGGATTGTCGCCTGCGAGCGGGCCGCGTTTTAGGCTATAAAGCAGGTCTGCGAGAAAAATCAGCATACCGAAAGCAAAAATGAACGAACCGATCGAGGTCACCAGGTTGACCGTGTTCCAGCCCATATCCGCCGGATACGTGTACATACGCCGCGGCATGCCTAGCAACCCGGCAATATGCATGGGAAAAAAGGCCACATTAAAGCCGACGAACATCATCCAGAAACCGATGCGCCCGATCCGCTCACTCATCATCCGGCCGGTAAACTTCGGGAACCAGAAGTAGATGCCGCCGATCACCGGAAACACATTGATGCCAAGCAGGACGTAGTGCAGATGGGCGACCACGAAGTAGGTATCCGTGAGTTGCCAGTCGAGCGGCACTGCCGCCGTCATCACCCCCGATACCCCGCCCACCACGAACAGGAACACGAAGCCTGCGAAAAACAGGAACGGCACGCGAAACACCGGCCGGCCTGTCCAGATGGTGGCGATCCACGCGAACGTGGCGACCGCGCTGGGCACCGCAATCACCATGCTGGCCGCGCCGAAGAACGACAGCGCGAGCGCCGGGATACCGGTGGCGAACATATGGTGAATCCACACCACGAAACCAACCATCATGGTCGCGACCGTCGACAGCGCTACCGGCAGGTAACCCACGAGCGGACGGCGGCAAAACACCGGTAGCGCGTCCGAGACAATGCCCATGGCCGGCAACACGACCGCATAGACCCAAGGATGGGCGAAGATCCAGAACAGATGCTGCCACAGGAGCGGCCGGCCGCCGTTCAGCACATCGAAGAAATGTGTGCCGACGCGGCGGTCGAGCCACAACAGAAAGAATGCGAGGCTCACTGAGGGCACCGCCAGCAGATTGGCGCCCGAGGCCGTCAGCGTGCCCCACACCAGCACCGGCACACGATCGAGCGACATCCCCGGCGCCCGCATGCGCAGCAGGGTAACGACGAAGTTGATCGAGCCCACAGTCGTCGAGATGCCAAGCAGCACCATGCCGAGAGCGTAGACGTCGATATTGGGCCCATTGTCATACTCGAGTCCCGACAGGGGAGCGTAGTTGAACCAGCCCGCATCCGGCGCCTCGCCAAGCGGAAAACTGGCATACAGGAACAGCCCGGCGAACACGAACACCCAATAGGACAGCGCATTCAGGCGCGGAAAAGCCATGTCACGCGCGCCGAGGATCAACGGCCAAAGGTAATTTGAAAAGCCCGACAGAACCGGCAGCGCGTAAAGGAAAATCATCGTCACGCCGTGCATTGTGAACAACTGGTTGTACTGCTCGGGTGTAAGCAGCGTGGCATTGGGACGCGCGAGCTGCACGCGCATGATCAGCGCCTCGACGCCGCCCGCCAGCAGAAAGATGAACGCTGTCACCAGATAACGCAGGCCAATGGTTTTGTGATCGACCGTAGAAAACCAGCCGCGCCAGCCCGGCCGGGCCTCCCAGATCCGCCGCAGACGTTCGGCCTCCTCACTGCCGCGCGCAATGCGGCCCACCGTCAGCGGCCGCGCGAGAGGCTGTGTGCCCGGTTGCACAGGCGCAGCGGGAGACGCGGCGTGACCGGAAGGCGGGGGCGCGGGTGGGGTCGTCGTGTCGGCCATCTGCGGGACGCTCCGGTCAGTGTAGTGTGGACAGATAAGCCGACAACGCGGCGGCGTCGGCACCGGTGAGCGCAATATCCGGCATCAGCGAATCGGGCTTGATTTGTTGCGCGTGCTCGATCCAGTCGAGCTGATGAGCCGGCGTGTTGGTCAGGGTGCCCGCCGCTAGAAGATGGCGCGAGTCCAGATGCGTGAGGTCCGGTCCCTGGACGCCTTGGGCATCGGTGCCGCGGATCGCATGGCAACCCGCGCAACGGTCGCCGAACAAGCGCTTGCCGGCAGCCGTATCGGCAGCGCTGGCCGCCTGGACGGCCTGCCCTTGTGCTTGCTCGGCACGCCACGCGACGAAGTCAGCCCGGCTTTGCGCGACGACTTCGAAAGCCATATGCGCATGTTGTGCGCCGCAAAACTGCGAACACTGGCCGCGGTAGACGCCAGGCCGGTCCGCTTCGATCCACTGCTCGTTGGTCTGGCCGGGAATGGTCTGGGTCTTGCCGGCCAGTTGCGGCACCCAGAACGCGTGGACCACATCGGCACTTTGCAGGGTGACCTTCACCGGCTCACCAACCGGAATATGAATTTCGTTAGCGGTGACAAAATTTAGCGCAGGGTCGGCGGCGTCCTGATAGGCGACCTTCCACCACCAGTCGTAAGCGGTGACCTTGATGGTGAGCGTGGGCGTCTGTGCCGGTGCAGCGACGCTTGCCAGTGTGATCAGTACATAGACAAGCGTCGCCAGCAACACGATCGACGAGATGCCTGTGCCCACATAGATCCACGCGAGACCGCCGCGATCGCCATGCAATGCGGTGGGATTGGCATGTGGCCTTTTGCGCGCGATCGCCACAATCAGCAACAGCGCCACGAGCGTCGACACGCCAACCGACAGCGCGGTCATGATCCAGCCGAGCCGCATGGTGGGCACCGCGGCCGGCCCCGCAGCGTGCAGGAAGTAATTGAGCGGCGCGCCCCCCGTCTCCGGCTGTCGGGCGTATGCGGCCGTGGACACCGCCCAGCACGCCGCGCCCCATGAAACCAGCACGTCCCTCGGCGTTGCCGTGCGGCGTCTCTTCGCCCTCTCCTCTTGCCAGAGTGTGCGCATTAATTTGAGCTCTCACGCGAACTTCCGGAAACTTCCGGAATCGGCAAATGGGCCTTAAATGGACCCTATGCCACCTTGCCGCGCAGCAAAAAACGGGCCACGATTTCCGTGGGAGTTGATCCAGGCTGACACGCCGAAACCGGTTGCCACAGTTCTACTGAGTAAATACTTCCTTTGTGTCGTCATCGACGCGTCCATTCGTACTCTAGCTTCTGGAACGCAGCTTGCGGTCATAGCGATTGCCGCCCTCTCGATGCACTGCAGATGGTCGCATAGCGGCTGCACTTTGAACCCGGCACGCTATCAACGATCGAGCGGATTCGCACAGGGGAGCTTCGCGAGGTTATTCTGTTCTCCTCGACCTTTGTCCAGAGAGTGGACCCCGAGAATCATCGCGCCCGCAACGGAGACGAGGCCGGCCCGATCGTCGACATGGGACCCTACCCGATCAATGCCGCGCGCTACGTGTTTGAATCTGAGCCTACTGAAGCTGTGTCCGCAGTCGGCGTCCGGCATCCGGAAGCGGGCTTGGGAGACTTCGACGACACAGCGGCCGTGACGCTTAAATTCCCCGGCGACAGGCTGGCGCAGTTCGTCGTTTCTTACGCGGCCACCGCCTTGGAGTCGTACTTCGCTATCGGCACCAAAGGTAGCGTTGCCGTGCAGCCTTGCTACACCTACGGAAAATCACTTCGGCAAACGGTGACCGTCGCTCAGGAGGAAAGCGCTCATTCTTTTAAGAATACCGACCACTTTGGCGGTGCGATGAAATATTTCTCCGATTGCATCCTGAACGATACGCATCCGGAACCCGATGTCGAAGAGGGATACGCCGACGTGCGCGTGATCGAAGGCATCGTCAAGGCACTCAAGAGCGGTGCTCCGCTTACGCTTGAGCCTTTCGATAGAACCTTGCGGATCGACACAACCGCTCAACGCGAAACGCTTCGGGCAGTCAAATCTCCGGATCTCGTCGAGGTAAGCAATCCTGCTGCCGCCGTAGATAAGGTCCCAAAGAATTGAGTCGTGATCGACGCCGGGGCGAAAGGCGTCGCATGCGGAAATGCGACGGCCTTCCGCTGCGCTCAAGCGGCAGGCTTCAGCACGACCTTGGTCCAGCCTTCTTCACGCTCGTCGAAATGCTTGTAACCGTCCGGTGCCTTGTCAAGCGGCAATTCGTGCGAGATGATTTGCGACGGCCTGGCTTTGCCCACCGCAATCAGGTCGCGCAATTTACGGTTGTATGCCTTGACGTTGGCCTGGCCCGTCGCGATGTGCTGGCCTTTCATCCATAACTGACCGAAGTCGAGTGCGAGTTGGCCCTTCTTCGCGAGCTGGTCTTCGGCTTTCGCGTCTTTCGCGACGAACACGCCGACCACGCCGATTCCACCCGTTGGACGCACTGCCTTGATCAGGTTGTTCATGGTCACGTTCGGCACTTCGTGACCCTTGCAACTGCATTGATAACCGACGCATTCGCAGCCGCGGTCAGCCCCTTCGCCGCCGGTCATTTCGAGTATCTGCTCGGCGGACGTACCGTCGCTGTCGTCTACAGGAATGGCACCCATTTTTTCCGCGAGCTTCAGCCGATCAGGATGACTGTCCACGACCATGATTTTGCCCGCACCTTTGATTGACGCAGACAGCGCGGCCATCAGACCGACCGGACCCGCGCCGTAGATGACCACGCTATCGCCAGGCTCGACGCCAGCGAGGACCGTGGCGTGATAGCCGGTAGGAAAGATATCGGACAACATGACATAGTCGTTTTCCTTTTCTTCGGCGTCGGGCGGCAACACCAGGCAATTGAAGTCGCCGAACGGCACGCGTAAATATTCCGCTTGTCCACCGCTATAGGGCCCCATGCCGGCAAATCCGTACGCTGCACCCGCCACGCCGGGATTCGCGGTCAGGCAGAAGCCGGTCAGCCCCCGTTCGCAATTCTTGCAAAAACCGCAGCCAATATTGAACGGCAAGCAGACGTGATCGCCCACCTTGATGCGTTCGACACCTGCGCCCACCTCGACGACAACGCCGAGATTCTCATGACCCAGGATGCGGCCCGTTTCCATGTCAGTGCGACCTTCGTACATATGCAGGTCGGAGCCACAGATGTTGGTGGTGGTGATCTTGACGAGTACGTCGGTCGGGCGCTCAATCTTTGCGTCCGGCATTTGCTTGACGACGACTTTGCGTGGGCCTTCATAAACCAATGCTTTCATGCTGATCTCCTCGGGACGGACCTGGCCGTCGAAGTGACGACCGTGCACGAAGACGAGCAGCACGCATGCCCGATAGAAACAGCGTGCCGGATCCGACGAGCGGATGCCTGGTTTGTTATCCTCAGGAAGGTGGAACATCGCTTGCGCGCAGGCATCCAAGCGGTCCATCATCCTCACCTGGTTGAGAAAAAATAGGCAATTGCAAGACACGGATTCCGCGACCACACCGTTCCGGTAAGATCGTCACAAAGCCGAACCATGCCTGTTCGGCTACATCCCTGCGATCATGCATTTGCTCTCCTTTGGTTGATGCTTCCATGAAGAAAATTGGCTTTCTTTCTTTTGGCCACTGGGCCAATTCTCCGCATTCGCGGGCACGCTCGGCGGCGGAGGTGCTTCTGCAATCCATCGACCTCGCGGTTGCTGCCGAGGCACTCGGCGCAGATGGCGCCTTCTTCCGCGTCCATCATTTCGCGCAACAGCTTGCGTCGCCTTTTCCGCTACTCGCTGCCGTCGGCGCAAAAACCAGCAGGATCGAAATCGGCACGGGTGTCATCGACATGCGTTACGAGAATCCGCTCTACATGGCGGAGGACGCGGGCGCCGCGGATCTGATTGCCGGCGGACGGCTGCAACTCGGTATTAGCCGAGGCTCGGGTGAACAGGTAATCGACGGATGGCGGTACTTCGGATACGCACCTGCCGAGGGTGAAACGCATGCCGATCTGGCGCGCCGCCACACGGAAGTTTTTTATGAGGTGTTGCGCGGCAAGGGCTTCGCGCAGCCGAATGCACGACCTATGTTTGCGAACCCGCCTGGCCTTCTGCGGATCGAACCGCATTCCGAAGGTCTTCGTGATCGTATCTGGTGGGGTTCGGGCTCCGACGCAACCGCGGTGTGGGCAGCGAAGATGGGCATGAACCTCCAGACATCGACGTTGAAGAACGACGAAACGGGCCGCCCCCTTCATATCCAGCAAGCCGAGCAGATCCGCGCGTATCGCGACGCCTGGAAAGAGGCGGGACACACACGACAGCCCCGCGTGTCGGTCAGTCGGAGCATCTTCGCGCTCATGAACGATCAGGACAGGATGTATTTTGGGCGAGACGCCCAGAGCCGGGACTCGGTCGGATTTCTGGACGATGATGTCCAAAAGATCTTCGGACGCAGCTACGCCGCGGAACCTGAAGTCCTCATCGCAGAGTTGGCAAAAGACGAGGCAATCGCAGCAGCCGACACCCTGCTACTCACCGTGCCTAATCAACTGGGCGTCGAATACTGCGCGCACGTAATCGAATCGATTCTCATGCATGTCGCCCCTGGCCTTGGTTGGCGTTAGAACCCGACACCTTTTTCGGCACGGACCGGTGTACGGAAGTCAGCCAGGCGCGTGTCAGCTTCGAATAAGTGGCATAAAACTCTGGGCTGGATTCGATCGCGGACGCGGAATGACAGACGGTTGTTCGGCCCAATGCAGTCGTTCAGGTTTCGGCAACCCGACGGATGTGGCAGCGGCAAGGGAACGGCGCGCGCGAAGCAGTCAACTCATGAAATTCACCTTCCCGTTGTTCAGGTCGTACATCGCACCGACGATCCTGATTTTCCCGCCTCTTTCCAGATCCGCGAGGATCGGGCTAATGTTACGGATCGCGCCGATGGTGTACCGCACGTTGGACTGTGCGACCGCATCGACAAATCCGGCGTTCTTGCTGGTGCGCTCCCCCTCGTATTGCGTTTCCTCGATAGCGGGCTTGATGCTTTCGAGCAACCCCGTGAGATTTCCGAGCTGCACATTGTCGATCGCGCCCTTGATCGCTCCGCACGCGGTGTGTCCCATCACCAGGATAACTTTTGCACCCGCTACCGCGCAGGCGAACTCCATGCTGCCGAGCATATCGGGATTGGAGACGTTACCCGCGACCCGGGCGTTGACGGTCTCCCCGATGCCGATGTCCAGAATGATCTCCGCGGGCGCACGGGAGTCAATGCAACTCAGAATGATGGCAGCCGGATACTGGCCGGACGCACTGGCCCGCTTCTGCGCAAGGAAATCCTGCGGGTTCATCCTGCCTGAACGGAACCGCTCATTGCCTTTCTTCATTAACTCGATGATCTGGTCCGGCGTCAGCGCATCACGCTGCGCCAGGGTCAGGGCAGCCTGCGCAAGCTCCGGGCTACAACCAATCCCGACCAGCAATGCAACCGCGCAGGCGCCCACCCCTCCCTTCAGCCACGCCCGCCGGTCATTGTCGTCTGGACGACACGTCTTGCAGCAATCAGAACCCGATTCCATGATTACCTCCATTTGATATCCCAGGTGGCTGCGGGAACGTCACGGGCAACCGCCCGATTGCCCTGGACGAGACTGGTTATGCCAGCGGAATTTCGATAAACGCAGCTTGCATTTCTGTGCAGCATTACGAGCACTTGTGGTTCTCTGTCGTGCCAGGGGACGCTTTGACTGTCGGCCTATCGGCCGCAGGGGCTGCAAGCAGAACGCTCAACGAACGCAAAAAGTGCTGCGCTGCGCCCTGTTAATAGTGTCACGGAGACGCACGTCACCACTATTGGACCAAGCGTCCATCAGATCGCTTATGCAAGGACAGCTTTTCGAGCGCGATATTTACACAGAGAAATTCCTGACCAGTGCAGATGGTGCTGAAGCTCTCGCAAAGAGCCCTGTGTTCAGGTCGATCTGAGGCCTGGACTCGATTCGACAAACGGCTGGTCCGAAGCGGTGAGCCACCCCCGCCGCTTCGACTGTCGGCAAGTTACCCGACTAAGCCTTGCCGTTTAGCCAGTGCCGTGGCGACTGGAAACCCCATTTCTCCCTAACCGATGCGAGTAAGCATCTGCTTAAATCTGCCTGTGTCTTACCCGCATTCCTCCTAAATCGGGGAAAATCAGAATACAAAAGTGTAGACAATCCGCTAATCTGGAGGCGTCATGGCGAGGCTCGTTGACCCTCTGGCGGTACATGCGCAACTGCGATAGCAAAACGCTGGCGGTCGTGGAAATCGCTCAAGCCCTTGCCCAGCAGGCGTTTGGCGATGCTGCACGTTGCTCGCAGCGATTTCCGCCGCCGACGTTTTTATTGACACAAATTTTTTTGCGCTAAATTGTCGACACTTGTGTAGTCTAATAGCCACCGTTGAGAGGGACGTCATCATGAAGTTTGCGAAGGAGCTTTGCATCAGCGCTGTTGCGAGCGCGTTGCTTTCTATTGCGACCGCTTCGGTCGCGCAGACGGTGTCGCTGGGCGCTGTGCTGCCGCTAACGGGAGCGAGCGCGTCCGTCGGCGACGACCAACGGCGGGGTGTCGAACTGGCAGTCGAGCAAGTCAACGCGCATAACGGGGTGTTGGGACAAAAGCTTCAGGTCATCGTCGAGGATTCCGGCGGAACTGCGGCAACGGCGTTGAGCTCAGCACGCAAACTCGTGTCAGTGAACAAAGTCCCTGTCGTGCTCGGCGAGTTCTCCTCAGGTATCACCATTCCAATCGGCGAATACGTCGTTCAACAGGGTGACGTGCATATCAACATCGGTTCCTCGAGCCCGGCTGTCCGCAAAATCGGCGACGGATCGTTCAGCGTCATTGGGCTCGACGACCTGTCAGCCCAGTTCGCGGCCGGAGATATCTTCGCTCAGAACCTGAAAGACGTCGCCTTCATTGCGCCGAACAACTCCTATGGCCAAAATGTCGCTGTTGAGTTCAAGAAGCGATTTGAATCGCTTGGCGGCAAGGTGTCTTCGGTCGTGCTGTACAGCGAAGGACAGTCGACCTACCGGCGCGAGCTGCAGCAAATGTCTCGCTCGTCCCCTCAGGCCTACGTCTACAGCGCCTACGGACAAGAGGCTGCGACCATCAATCGCGAAGCATATGAACTTGGTCTGGCCAAACAGAAGTGGTACGGCATCTACCTCACCATGTGCACGAGCGATACGGTCCCGCAAGCCGCTCAAGGACAGGAAGGACTTGAGGTTGCGTCCATTGGCGAAGGTGGCAAAGCCTACGAACAGGCGTATCGCGCGAAGTACAAGGAGGCTCCGAAGTCCTCGTTCGGCAGCTATGCGTTTGACGGCGTGATGGTTGCGGCCGCTGCAATCAACAAGGCTGGATCAGCCGACCCGGCGAAGATTCGCGCCGCAATGAAGGCGGTCGTGCCGTACAACGGCGCGACCGGAACAATTGCCTTTGACGACGCGGGCCAACGAAAAGAGCAGCCATACGACAAGGTGAAGTTCGATACCAAGGTCGTTAGCCGATAAGCTGCGCCGCGCCGCTCTGCGGCGTGGCAGCCCAGGAGAGTCCCGTGCTTCAATTCATCGTCGATGCCCTGATACGCACTTCGGACATCATGCTCGTAGCGGTGGGCCTGAGCGTCGTGTATTCGTTGGTCAAATTTCCGAATATCGCGCACGTACAGTACGCGATGCTGGGCGCATTCGGTACTTTGGCGCTGAATCGCATAGGCCTGCCATTTTCACTTGCGCTCATCGGGGCGTGTGTTGCGACGGGCCTGGTCGCGGTGCTGCTCAATATGCTCGTCTTCAGGCGGCTCCTGCGCTCCGGCAGCTCGATCGCGATGATTGGCTCGCTCGCCATCTCGATGGTACTCATCGCAGTCGTACTCGGTGTCGCCGGGTCGCGCCCGTTCCGGTATTCGTCGGTACTGCCGAGCCCGCTTAACCTCGGCTCAACCACGATTTCAGTCGACCAGATTACTTCGATTGCGTGCGGATTCGGTTGCGTTGCACTGCTCGCGGTTCTGCTCTTCAAAACTGGGGTCGGCCGCTCGATGCGGGCCATGTCGTCAAATCCCGCACTGGCCGCAGCGACAGGCGTCGATGGTGCGCGGGTGGTGAACGGCATCACTTTCCTGAGCGGCGCCTTGGCTGCTTTGGGGGGAACAATGTTGGGGCTGACCGAGACCGTGCACGTTGGCCTGGGAACCAATCTGCTGCTGCCAGTGTTCGCCGCAGCCATTCTCGGAGGTCTCGGCAATCCTCTCGGCGCAGCGGCCGGTGCGTTGTTAATTTCAGTTGCCGAGACGCTGGTCACCAATCTTGACTTCGGCTGGATGTTCGGTACATCCGATGTCTATGTTCCGGTGACCTATATAAGCGCCGCGTCGTTCGTGATTTTGCTCGTCGCGCTTCTTTTCAAACCGTACGGCATCTTCGACCGGGAGGTCCGTCGTGTATAGCTTTCTTTTGCACGTTGCGACGCTGAGCTGCATTTACGCGCTGCTCGCACTGGCGCTAAATCTACAGGCAGGCTTCGCGGGACTTCTGAACTTCGGCTTCGTCGCGTTCGCGGGCGTTGGCGCCTACGCCTCAGCAATTACCTCCGCACTCGGATACCCCGCACCTATCGGCATACTGTTTGGCGTCGTGGCCGCAATGGTCGTGGGCTTTTTCATGGCTCGGCTGGGGCGCAATCTTGCGTCCGACTATTGGGCGATTGCCACACTGGCGGTGGCGGAACTCATCCGAACCGTCGCGCTCAACGAGAATTGGCTCACGGGCGGCGCCCAGGGAATTAGTGGGGTGCCAGCATTGTTCAGGAGCGCGTCCGGCGTCCAGAATGACTTCGCGTTTTTCCTGCTGGCGCTCGCCATGGTCGCGATTGCATTGTTTGCCTGCGTGCGACTCTCTCGCGGACGTTTCGGGCGAGCCATCCGATTGATGCGCGAGGAGCCTGCCCTGGCAACCAGCCTCGGCTATCAGCTCGTTCCGCTGAAGGTCAAGGCGACGGTCACGAGCGCCGCGATAGCGTCGGTTGGAGGTTCTCTGCTCGCCCACTACATGAGCTTCGTCGGGCCAGACTACATGCTGGCGTCCGAGACCTTCGTCATCTGGACGATGGTCATGATTGGAGGGCTGGGCAACAACCTCGGGGTCGTGCTCGGCGCCTTGCTTGTCGAAGCCATCTATAGCGCTGTGCCATTTGCCAAGGACTACCTCAACATCAGCAGCGATATCGCTGGCGCTGTCCGGCTTGGCACAATCGGCGTTGTCCTGCTTGCCTGTCTTCTGGTTCGCCCTGGCGGTCTACTTCCCGAAAAAGTCCGGAGCGCAACATGAACACGATGCTTCGATTGCAGGATGTCCACAAGTCCTTTGGCGGAAACAGCGTCCTGACCGGACTCAACTTTCACGTCCGGACAGGTGAAATCGTCGGCCTGCTCGGCCCGAACGGTTGCGGGAAGAGCACCGTTCTCAACGCCATCACCGGATATTGCCCAATTGACCAGGGTCTCATCGAGCTCGGCGGTCAGCCTGTGAACGGTCTGTCCGCTCACCAGATTGCCGCAAAGGGTGTGCGGCGGACTTTTCAGCTTCCGTCAATGCCCGCGCGGATGACCGTAAAAGAAGTTGTGATGGCCGCGTCGACCCGAAGCCACGGATTGTTCAGCACGCTTCTGAGGTCCAGTGCGACACGCAGGCTCGAGCACGAAACGCGTGAGCGCGCACATCTGCTTCTCGAAGAACTGCTTCTCACGAAAGTGGCGCATCTGCCTGCTGCGTCCATCTCTGGCGGGCAGAAGAAACTCCTGGGCATTGCTTGCGCCATGATGGAGCAGCCGGCACTGCTCCTGCTCGATGAACCCATGGCTGGAGTTCACCCGAACTTGCGCTCAGAGCTTGTGACCACGCTCAAGCGAATCAGCGGACAGGGCATCACGCTCGTCATCATCGAGCACGACATGCACTTCATTTCCGAGACATGCAACCGCTGCATTGTGCTGGACAAGGGCAAAACGGTGGCGGACTGCCTCCCGTCAGAGCTCGAAACCCATGAGAGCGTGGTTGAGGCGTATCTCGGCAAGAAGCCCGGCGGCCAGTATCAGGTTGCGGGGGTGACTGCATGATATCCGTCGACAGTGTCGTCGCCGGTTACACACGCGACGTTGATATCCTTCGCGGCATTTCAATCAACGCCAGGCAACTTGAAATTGTCACCATTCTTGGCCCGAACGGCTGTGGGAAGTCGACCCTGCTAAAGACTGTCGCGGGGTTTTTGCTGCCGCGAGAAGGAAAAATCACCCTGGACGAAAAGGACATCGGACACGTGCCAGTGTTCAAGAAGGTCAGGAAATACGATATCGGCTTCGTACCTCAGACTGACAACGTGTTCGGTTCGCTGTCTGTCTGGGAGAATCTTGTGCTCGGCGGTCAATTCATGCTGGAGCAGGAAAAGAAAAAGCGGCTGGACGAACTCTGTTCAGCCTATCCTGTATTACAACGCAAGCTCCGGTCACGGGCCTCAAGCCTCTCTGGCGGAGAGCGGCAGATTCTCTCGCTCGCCCGCGCCTTGATGCCAAGACCGCGTTTCCTCCTTCTCGACGAGCCTTCAGCCGGGCTATCTCCGAAGATGCTAGGGGAAGTCTTCGACGCGATTGTCGAACTGCGGAATACCGAGCGCATCGGAGTATTGATGGTGGAACAGAATGCGACCGAGGCTTTGCGCATTTCCGACCGCACCTATGTGCTTTCTATGGGTCAGGTCGCGCTGGAGGGCAAGTCGTCCGACCTGCTCGCGAGTGATGAGATGCGTCGCCTGTACCTCGGAGGCCGCCCTCATTAGCGTTTCTGTCATTTCGAAACGCCGTGTCCGCGTGGATGGCCTCGCGCGGAAGCTACCCGAACCTCAAAGCGCGATGTGAGACTGGAAGTCGCAACTTGCTGAAGAAGGCTTCGCCTCGAAGGAACGCCCGTGACTCTGCGCAAAGTAACGCTTGATGACAAGTACACCCTCGACAGCGGTCGGATTTTTCTGACCGGCGTCCAGGCGCTGGTTCGGCTGCCGCTCATGCAGCAACGCCGCGATACAGCGAACGGTCTGCGAACGGCCGGATATGTTTCGGGCTACCGCGGCTCGCCCCTCGGCACTTACGATGCCGAATTGGGGAAGGCAAAGAGGTTTTTAGGTGAAGCTAACGTCGTGTTCGTGCCAGGAGTGAATGAAGACCTGGCAGCAACCGCTGTCTGGGGAACCCAGCAAGCCGAGACCAGCGGCGAAGGTAAGTTCGATGGTGTCTTCTCCATCTGGTACGGGAAAGGCCCAGGCGTTGACCGCAGTGGCGACGCGTTTCGTCACGCAAACCTCGCCGGCAGTTCGAAGCATGGTGGCGTTCTGGTCCTGATGGGTGACGACCACACGTGCGAGTCGTCGACCACATGTCATCAGTCGGAATTCGCTCTGGTCGACGCGGCGATTCCGATTCTGAGTCCAAGCGGTGTTCAGGAGATTCTCGACTTTGGTCTGTACGGATGGGCCATGTCACGCTACTCCGGATGCTGGGTCGGTATTAAATGCGTGAAGGATACCGCCGACGCGTCAGCGGCCATTGAAGTCGAACTCAATCGCGTGGTGCCCAAGCTCCCCACTGACGTCCAGATGCCGGCAGGCGGGCTGAACCTTCGCTTGCCCGACACCCCGCAAGAACAGGAATATCGTCTACACAACTACAAGCTCGATGCCGTTCGCGCATTCGTGCGAGCCAATGGGCTGGACCGTGTCACGCTCGGAAAGCCGGGAGCGCGAATCGGCGTGGTCGCTCACGGGAAGAGCTATCTGGACCTTTTACAGGCCATCGACGACCTGGACATCACTGAAGCCGACGTCGAAGCGATGGGTGTCGCGATTTACAAAGTCGCCTGCACCTGGCCGCTCGAGCCACAGGGCATCCGGGAATTCGCGGACGGCCTTGATTTGCTGATGGTCGTGGAAGAAAAGCGTAGCCTCCTCGAGTCGCAGATAAAGGACATCCTGTACCGCCAGCCTAACGCGCCGGTCGTAATCGGCAAGCAGGATGAGAGCGGCAGAAAGCTGTTTCCTGTCGAGATGTCACTCAGCTCGCTCCAGGTTGCCATCGCTCTGGGGCAACGGCTGGCGCAACGTACTGGCGACCAGCGTACCGCCGAGCGCGTCTCATTCCTGACGGAACTGAGCAAGGTGGAATTCGCGCCTGAGGCGATGCTGCGCAGCTTTTACTTTTGCAGCGGCTGCCCGCACAACTCATCGACGATCATCCCGGAAGGAAGCAAAGCCTATGCCGGTATCGGCTGCGGCTGGATGGCGCAGACCATGGACCGCAATACACTCGGCTATACCCAGATGGGTGCCGAAGGCATGGCATGGGTCGGAGAGGCTCCGTTCTCCAGGCGCGGACACATGTTCCAGAACATGGGAGATGGAACCTATTTCCACTCCGGTCTGCTCGCGATCCGGGCAGCGATTGCGGCAAAAACCAATATCACGTTCAAGATTCTTTATAACGACGCGGTCGCGATGACCGGCGGCCAACGTCATGATGGCCAGCTCAGCCCGATGACCATCACGGCGCAGGTCCATGCGGAAGGCGTAACCCGTATCGCGGTCGTGACAGATGACCCTTCCAAATATCCGTCGGACGCCGGATGGGCTAAGGGCGTAACCATTCACCATCGTTCCGGGCTCCAGAAGGCGCAGGAGGAGTTGAGGGACATTCCGGGGGTGACGGTTCTCGTTTACGACCAGACCTGTGCCGCCGAGAAGCGACGCCGCCGCAAGCGTAAACAGTTTCCCGACCCACCCAAACGTCTCGTCATCAATGACCTGGTCTGTGAGGGCTGCGGAGATTGCGGTGTCAAATCTAACTGCGTTTCGCTCGTGCCGCTTGAGACGGAGTTCGGCCGTAAGCGCGCTATCGACCAGTCGTCCTGCAATAAGGACTACTCATGCAACAACGGGTTCTGCCCAAGTTTCGTCACGGTTCATGGTGGCAGTCTTCGCAAGGCTGGAACGGTCAAGCCAAACATCGAGCTGTTCCCGGCGCTGGTCGAACCTGACCTTCCGTCACTCGAAGACGGCGTGTACTCGATCATCGTGACAGGCGTAGGCGGTACGGGCGTCGTGACCATCGGCGCAATCCTCGGCATGGCCGCACACCTGGAAGGTAAAGGTTGCGGAATTCTCGACATGGCAGGCCTCGCCCAGAAAGGCGGCTCGGTATGGTCGCACCTTCGGTTCGGCAAGAGCCCTGCTGCTATCAAGGCCATCCGGATTGCAGCGGGTGGTGCGGACGCTGTTCTTGGCTGCGACCTGGTCGTTGCAGCAAGCCGGAAGACGCTCGCGACGACGCGCAAGGGTGTGACGCGGATGCTCGTCAACACGCATGAAGTCATGACGGGCGAGTTCACCCGGCATCCCGACCTCAAGTTCCCTTCCCCGGAACTGCGGGCTGGCATCACCGACGCGGTGGGCAGTGATTGCGTAGAGTTTGTGGACGCAACCAGGTACGCCCTCAACCTCTTCGGCGACACGATTGCCGGCAACATGTTCATGCTTGGCTACGCGTATCAACGGGGACTCATCCCGATTAGCTCCGAGGCTATCGATGCTGCTATCGAGCTCAACGGGGCGGGCGTGCAGTTGAACAAGGAAGCGTTCCTCTGGGGACGTCGCGCGGCTCTGTCGCCCAGCTCTGCCGAACGGGTACTTGTCGCGGCTAAGCCCATGCGTGAATCACTTCAGATCTCAACGTCACTCGACGAACTCATCGAGCGCAAGGTGACGTTCCTTTCCGAGTACCAGAACACGGCATACGGAAAGCGCTATCGCACACTGGTGAATCGCGTTCGGGAATGGGAGCGAATCGTGATGCCGCGGCAGGATGCCGTGACACGAGCTGTCGCGAATGGCTATTTCAAGCTGCTTGCCTACAAGGACGAGTACGAGGTTGCAAGGCTTCATTCCTCGCCGGAATTTGTTGAGAGCCTCAAGCAACAGTTCGAAGGCGACTTCCGCATTGCTTTCAACCTTGCCCCCCCGGGGCTGACCGGAAGGGACGAGCTGACCGGCGAGCCGCGCAAAAAGGAGTACGGGGCCTGGATTCTGCCCGTGTTCCGCACGCTTGCGAAACTCAAGGTGCTTCGCGGCACCCCCCTCGATGTGTTTGGTTACACGGCTGAACGGCGAATGGAGCGCGGCCTGATAATACGGTACGAGCAGACCGTCGACGAGATTATTCGTCACGGCACGGCGTGCAACTATCAAGCTGTCGTGCGGGCCGCATCGATGGTTGAAAAGATTCGTGGGTACGGACACGTCAAGGAACGCAACTTCAAGTCCGTGGACGCAGAATGGACCGACTCTGTCGCCCGGTTGTCGAAGCCGTCCGTCATTGAGTTGAAGCAGGTCGCGTGAGTAACGCCAGGACCGTCGCGCCACGCAACGTGGTGTGCCGCGACCCCTGGCATGGCAGACACACGGGAAGGCGGGTCGAGGCTAAACGGCTTACTGCGAATAGAGCTTGACGACTCCCGCATCTACAACTTTGGCAATCTCCTCCATCCGCCAGGTGATGTGCGTCTCCATCAATTCGCGACAGCGCTTTGCATCGCGGGCCTCAATGGCATCCAAAATATCGAGGTGTTCTGCGAATGCGTCATGGCCGCGCTGCTCAAGGTCGACCCAGCGTACGAAATGGATGCGCGCGTTGATGGCGTACAGCGAGCGGACCATTTCGTTATTGCCCGAGAGTGCCACCAGCCGCACATGAAATTCCTCGTCGCGCGCCACCAGCTGCGTTGCGGGCGCCTGTTCGGCCTTGTTCTTCATGACGTCCTTCCAGAACTTGCGCAGGGCGCGCACGTCCTTGATGTCGGCACGCTCGACGGCGAGCTGCACAGCGGAGGCTTCGATGCTCCGGCGAAGTTCGAAGAGGTCGAAGATGTCCTGTCTGTGCAGTTCACGGACGAAGAATCCGCGGTTGGGAACGAAGTTCAGAAGGCTTTCCGCGACGAGTCGGTTGAGGGCTTCTCGAAGCGGCGTGCGGCTGACGTCGAACTTCTCAGCCAGCTCAAGCTCATTGACCCTCTCACCGGGACGAATCGTATAAAGGACCGCCATCTCCTTTAACTGCTCGTATAGGTCGTTGACGGTCAGCCCCGTCCGCTTCGGCGCGCTGGTCTCTCGAACGCGTGGTTTAGACTCCCGAATGAGAGATGAGTAGCCTGCCATTGTTTGTTTCCTTCCGGTGCCAGCGGCAACGTTCGTTCATTCCTGAGGACCTGCCTCTCTTTCGGCTTTCTGTCGGACGATTCGCGCCCTGCCTTGAGCTCGCCACAAAAACTGGCTAGTGCATTTACCCTGCTTGCGGCCGGCGACATCGAGGTTTGCCATTCGTGGCAGTTGGGAAGTGTCGGCAACAATGTATTCTATAACACTCCGCATCGCTGCCATCGGCGGCTTGAGACGCCTTCGGCATAAATCAACAATCACGGCGCTGAACTGAAAAGCGACACGTGTATGCGAAGGCCCTGTAGAGCCGAAAAAGCAGTCGGGTCTACAGGGCCTGAGGGGAGGTGTCATGTGATTAACATCTACGGAGTCCGAGAACTACTCGGACGACGTGTTCTACTGTTCGCTGCTTTGCACAGTAAACAAACGGCCGAATTGCGGCAGTTCATCCTTGACGCCGCCCAATCGCAGTGAATGCCATGCCATCGCATGGTTGCTGGAAGTCACAGGTTTTCCCAGTTCAGCTTCAATGGATGCAACCTCGTCGGCTAGCCGCAATGACGTGCACGAAACGAAGACGGCATCCACATCGTCGTGCCTCCCTAGCTCCAGAATCGCGTCCCGAACAGACCTGGCATCGATTCGCGCCACTTCGTTGTCGTCAGAATGCTCAAACGACCCCATCCTGACGATGTTCACGCCGCGAGCAATCAGATAGTCGCCCATCGATTCGGTAATGGTACGCAAGTAAGGAGTAAGTAGCGCAACCCGTTTGGCTCCGAGGGAGTTCAACGCAACCCTTGCAGCGGTGATTGGTGTGGTACAAGCCGCGTTCGGCCGAGCCTCCTTGATGCGCTCAATGACGTGGCCTTCACCCAGAACCATGGATGCGGATGTACAACCAAATGCAACAACATCAAGCCGCTCGCCAGGACGGATGACTTCAACGCCTGGCGCAATGAGCGTATCCATTTCCCTGAGCGTCTCGGGTGTGATTTCCGCCGCATTCATAATGCGACTTTCGTAGAATCCGACGCCCTGGATAGCGAGTAGCTTGCGCCACTCGTATTCAATCGTGTGGTCGGTCGCCAGCACGACCAGACCGATTGCAGCGCGATGAGAAATTCCATCATCGAGGGTGAAGTCGAGTTTCACATAGCGCTCTTCAGCTTCGAGAGTGTCCATTCTTGCCCTATCCCATTCACGTTGTCAGCCTGTCCTGCTAGCGAGTTCGGGTTTGCGCAGCAGTGCGCCATCGATTACCTGCAGGTCAGACTGCGGCGATCACCCCGATTTCGACGGTGTACTGCGGGAACGCGAGCTTCGATTCGACGCACGCCCGCGCCGGAGCATCACCCTCGGGAACCCAGGCGTCCCACACCTCATTCATCTCATTGAACGAGTTGTAGTCAGCAAGCCAGATGCTTGCCGACAAAATTTTGGCTTTGCCTGAGCCAACCTGTTCGAGAAGCCGGTCAATCTTCGCGAGAATCTGCTTGGTTTGACCCTTTACGTCTTGGCTCGGGTCATCGGCAACCTGCCCAGCAAGAAACGCAAACCCCGAGTACACCACCGCCTGACTCATCCGCTTGCCACTTTCATAGCGCTTGATCTGCATAAAACCCTCCATACCGTCATGTGAAAGTTCTCATAGGCTAGCTCACATCACACACTATTGTCGACACTTTTATAGACAAATCCGCTATCTTGCGAGGGTCAGCGATATCTCTCATTGCTTTACTTTTTTGTTCGTAATATACATTGGTGTCGACACTTTATAAGCCGGTAAAGGCCGTATTGCACGGCCACAACCGCGCCGGCACAAAGTCATTCCACGTTTCAGATTGAGGGCGTCATGAAAGTTATTGTGCTCGGCGGCGGAGTGGTGGGCGTTACTACCGCGTATCAGCTGCAAAGAGATGGACACGATGTAACGGTCATTGACAGGCAACCCATGGTCGCAGGTGAAACCAGCTGGGGCAATGCAGGGATGGTTGCGCCGGGACACTCTTTCGTCTGGTCGTCACCGAAGGCGCCGATGATTCTGCTCAAGTCCCTGGTGCTACGCGACCAGGCTCTTCGTTTCAAATTCTCGGCCGACCCAAGACTGTACAGCTGGTCGTGGCTCTTTCTGATGGAGTGCAACTCCGAGAAAGCACGACGTAACACGCTGCTAAAGCATCGACTCGCCGCGTACTCGCAGTCTGTTCTCCAGGACGTCATCAAAACGGAATCCGTCAGCTACGACCGCAACGACCGGGGCATCATCTACTTCCATAGAAGCCAGGAGGCGCTGGACCGAGGTGTCGCGCAAATGAAGCTTCTGGAGTCGGATGGTCAGCTTATCAAGGTCCTGAATCGAGACGAAGTTGTGTTGCTCGACCCTTCGCTCTCGTCGGCGAAGGACGAGATTGTCGGCGCGATTTACTGCCCAACGGACGAAACCGGCGACTCAGCCAAGTTTACCCGGGCGTTGGCGGAAATTATTGTCTCGCGAGGCGCTAACGTTCTGAACAATACCAACATCCAGACGCTCGAAGTAACAGGCGGGCAGATTGCCGGGGTACGTACCGACAAAGGCGTTCTGACGGGAGATGCGTATGTACTCGCGCTCGGCAGCTACAGTCCGATTCTGGCCCGGAAAATTGGAATCAATCTGCCTATCTATCCGGTGAAGGGCTATTCGCTCACCATCCCCATCGAGGGTCACATGCAACCGCCCAATGTGGCGGTCGTCGACGAACACAATCTCGTTGCCATTTCGCGATTCGGCGACAGGATTCGTGTCACCGCGACAGCAGAATTCGCCGGGTATAACACGACGCACAAACCGTCGGACTTCGAGTTCATGAAACGGGTCACGCAAGAGCTTTACCCCGACGGAGGTGACTACGACCGTGCGGAAATGTGGGCGGGCCTGCGTCCAATGACTCCGACTAACCTGCCGTTCTTTGGACGCAGGAAGTACGGAAACCTCTACCTGAATACAGGTCATGGCCACATCGGCTGGACAATGTCTCACGGTTCAGCGCGCATTACTGCGGACCTCATCGCAGGGCGTATGCCGGCCATTCCCATGGACGGTCTGGTTCCATGAGCATCGACTCGTCTGAGGTCACGGAGTGGTCAACAGGGCGAATGGGGCAGATCTGTCACGCATTAACTTGAATCGTGTCGTCGCATACCTCGATCAGTATCGGCGGTCCGCGCAGGCTACCGGCGAGTGTCGCGCAACGCGATTGCGCGACACTCGCACGTCACAAAAACGAACAGTTTTGATTCTAGATCACATTAATTCCTTATAAATCATCTAGTAACTTGATTTTTGTACTTTTATTGTTTTGTGTTCATTTTCTGAGTACATTGACAAAAACAAGTACACGGCAGACAGCACATGCCTTCCACAAACGACTTTTCCGACGTCGAAACGCAACTCGTTGAGGACGCGTGCGCAGCCTGCCTTCTTTCATCCGGTATCCCACCACGCCTCCTCCATGACAGAACAGCGACTCATCGAAATCACGCCCGCCACGCATGGCGTCGACATCGACCTCGTCTATGCCACCGAGCGCAACCTGACCGGAAGGCCCATCTACAAGGAAGCCCATTGCCTGCTGCTCGAACCCGCGGAAGCCGGTTTGCGCAAGGCAGTTGAGGTTGCCCGCGACGCCGGCCTGGCACTGCGGATTTTCGACGCCTACCGTCCGCCAGAGGCGCAACAGGTGCTTTGGGATTTCCTGCCCGATCCCACCTACGTGGCTGAGCTTGGCCGCGGTTCAAACCATAGCCGCGGCACGGCAATCGACCTGACGCTGCTAGACGCCAGCGGCAGCGAACTCGATATGGGCACGGGCTTCGACGCCATGACGATCGAGTCGGAACACTTCCATCCCGGCCTGCCCGAGCACGTGCAACGCAACCGTCTGTTACTGCTCGGCATCATGCACGCCGCGGGCTTCGCGCACATCAAGAGCGAATGGTGGCATTACGAGCTACCTGGCTCCCGTGCGCTGCCTCTGATCGACAACGGCGAAAGCGGTCCGTTACGTCTCATGTAGTGGCTTTCGATTTCCCCATCCGTTGTTCCCTGACAGGTTCCACTCCAATGGAGCGAGTATGAAACTTGTATTGCGCAATGCACTGGCGGCGGCAGCGATCGCCACCGCCTTGACCCTGTCGTTCACAGCGGCCAGCCCTGCTGAGGCGGCAACGCCGAAAGACATGTTGGTCATGGCGACTTTCCTCGACGAATTCACCACGCTCGATCCCGGCGAAGTTTACGAGCTGGTGCCCGAAGAATATGTGGCGAATACCTATGACCGGCTGGTGCGGGTCGATCTGAAAGATCCCTCGAAGTTCAACGGCGATGTCGCGCAATCATGGACCGTCAGCCCCGACGGCCTGACCTTCACGTTCAAGATCCGCCCGGGTCTCAAGTTCCATTCGGGCAATCCGTTGACCGCCGACGACGTCGCCTGGTCGATCCAGCGCACGGTCCTGCTCGACAAAGGTGCGGCCGCCGTGCTGCAGGGTATCGGCCTGACCAAGGACAATGTGCTCAACAACGTGAAGAAGGTTGATGACACAACCGTCAGTGTGACGACAGACCAGAAATACGCCCCGACGTTTGTCCTGAACGTGCTCGGCGCGTGGCCTGCGTCGGTGGTGGACAAGCAGTTGCTGCTTTCGCACCAGAAAGCGAATGACTTCGGCAACGACTGGCTGCGCACGAACGAGGCAGGCTCCGGCGCCTACAAGCTCGTCAAGTGGACGGCCAACGACAGCATCGTGCTGCAGCGCTTCGACGGCTATCGCTTACCACTCGCGATGAAGCGCATTGTGCTGCGTCACGTGCCGGAGGCATCAAGCCAGCGCCTGCTGCTCGAGAACGGCGACGTCGATGTGGCCCGCAATCTGAGCCCGGATGATCTCGTCGCGCTGACGAAGTCCGGCAAGTCGCGTGTGACCGCCGTCCCGCAGGCGACGCTTCTGTACCTCGGCCTCAACGTCAAGAATCCGAACCTGGCAAAACCGGAAGTCCAGCAAGCGATGAAGTGGCTGATCGACTATAACGGCATTCAGAGCAACGTTGCGAAGACCACCTACAAGGTGCACGAAACGTTCCTTCCGGAAGGCTTTCTCGGCGCGCTGAACGCGAATCCGTACCAGCAAAACGTCGCAAAGGCCAAGGCGCTGCTGGTGAAAGCCGGGCTTCCGAATGGCTTCTCCGTGACGATGGACGTGCGTAACGGATACCCGTACAGCGAAATCGCCGAAGCCGTGCAGGCCAATCTCGCCCAGGGCGGTATCAAGGTTCAGATCATCCCGGGCGACAACAAGCAGACGCTTGCGAAGTACCGCTCACGCTCGCACGACATCTATATCGGCGAATGGTCGGCGGACTACATCGACCCACACAGCAATGCGCAGGGCTTCGCCTGGAATCCGGACAACTCCGACAAGTCGGCCTACAAGATGCTGGCGTGGCGCAATTCGTGGGATATTCCTGATCTGACGAAGGAAACCAACGCGGCGCTTGCCGAATCGTCGACCGCCAAACGCGCCGAACTGTACCAGACGATGCAGAAGCAGATGCTTGCGAACTCACCCTTCGTGATCATGTTCCAGCAGGTCTCGCAGGTAGCCGCGCGGCCGGGCGTGACGGGTCTCGACGTGGGTCCGATCAACGATCTCGTGTCGTATCGTGATCTGAAGAAGCAGTAACGTATGCGGCGAAGGCGAAACTGTCCTGGCTTCGCCTTCGACCGAGGAACTCATCATGTCGACTCCCCTCACGACTTTCCAGCGCATGCTGGCGCTTTCAGCTGAAAGCGCCAGCATGCGCTGGACCTTGCGCCTCGTACGCTGGATCATCACGCTCGTGATCACCTTCACCGGCTTGCTGGCGGTCACGTTCGTGATCGGCCGCAAGATACCGATCGACCCGGTGCTGGCCATTCTCGGCGATCGCGCCTCGGCGACGGCCTACGCCGCGGCACGCCTGCAGCTCGGGCTCGACAAGCCGATCACCGTGCAGTTCCTGATCTACGCGCGCGATGTGCTGCATGGCAACTTCGGCATGTCGCTGCTGACAGCGCACCCTGTCATCGAAGACATCCAGCGCGTGTTCCCCGCGACGCTAGAGCTCGCGACCCTGTCGACCATCATCGGCGTGCTGATAGGCGTGCCGCTCGGTGTGATCGCCGCCGTGCGACACAACCGCTGGATCGATCACGTTGCACGCTTTGTCGGTCTCGTCGGCAGTTCAGTGCCGGTGTTCTGGCTTGGGCTGATGGGACTGCTGCTGTTCTACGCGAAACTGCACTGGGTAGCCGGTCCGGGGCGCGTCGATCCCGTTTTCGACGGCATGGTCGATACGCATACGGGCAGCCTGCTGGTCGATTCGCTCATCGCCGGCGAATGGGATGTGTTCTTCAATGCGTTCTCGCATATCGCACTGCCTGCGGCCATTCTCGGCTACTACTCGGTCGCTTATCTGAGCCGGATGACGCGTTCGTTCATGCTCGACCAGCTAAGCCAGGAGTACATCACCACCGCGCGCGCAAAAGGCTTGCCCGAGCGCCGGGTGATCTGGCGTCACGCCTTCGGCAATATCGCCGTGCCGCTCTTGACCGTCATCGCACTCACGTACAGCTATCTGCTCGAGGGCTCGGTGCTGACCGAAATCGTCTTCGCCTGGCCCGGTATCGGTTCGTATCTGACGGGTGCGCTGCTGAATGCCGATATGAATGCAGTGCTTGGCAGCACGCTCGTGATCGGCGTCACTTTCATCGCGCTCAATCTGCTGACCGATGCACTCTATCGTGTGTTCGATCCTCGCGCTCGCTGATGTTCCGGAGGTTTCTTTCGTGCAGCCCCCATCCGATCAATCAACGCAAACACAGGACTGGCCGATGAATGCCGCGCCCCGACGATGGAAAGACTGGTTGCTGAGCGACACACCCGCGTCACGCAAACAGGCCGCGCTCGGCCTCGCTTATCGGCGCTGGCGACGCTTCGCGGGCAATCCGCTGTCTGTGTTCGGCTTGGTGATTCTCGCCTTGCTGATCATCATCGCGGCCATCGGGCCGCTGATCGCCCCGCACGATCCGCTGCAACAAGTCCTCTCTGACCGCCTTCTACCGCCGGGTTCGCCGTCGCACTGGTTCGGCACCGACCAGCTTGGGCGCGACATCCTCTCGCGGCTGATCTACGGCTCGCGGCTCACTCTCTCGATTGCGATTCTCGTCGTGGTGATCGTAGTTCCAGTCGGCCTCCTGATCGGCACCACGGCTGGTTTCTTTGGCGGCTGGGTCGATAACGTGCTGATGCGGATCACCGACGTGGCCCTCGCGTTTCCGAAGATCGTGCTTGCGCTCGCCTTCGCGGCCGCGCTGGGACCGGGCGTCATCAACGCGGTGATCGCGATTTCGATTACGGCTTGGCCGGCCTATGCACGTCTCTCGCGCGCGGAGACCCTGCGGCTCGTGCAAGCCGATTTCATTCACGTCGCGCGGCTGCAGGGCGCGTCGCGGATGCGCATCCTATTGCGCTACATTGTGCCGCTGTGCTCGTCGTCGGTGATCGTGCGCGCGACGCTCGATATGGCCGGCATCATTCTCACCGTCGCGGGTCTCGGGTTTCTCGGCCTCGGCGCGCAACCGCCGAGCCCCGAGTGGGGTTTCATGGTTGCGTCTGGCCGCAACGTGCTGCTCGACTCGTGGTGGGTGGCCACCATTCCGGGCTTTGCCATTCTGCTGGTGAGCCTCGCCTTCAACCTGCTCGGCGACGGTCTGCGCGACGTCTTCGATCCGCGCCATGGAGGCTGACATGTCCGCCGATATGACCCACCCCCTATGTGAAATAGACGACCTGCGAATTGGCTTTCGTGGACACGACGGCGAATTGATGGAAGCCGTGCGCGGCCTGTCGCTGACGCTCCATCGCGGCGAGCGGCTCGGCATCGTCGGCGAATCCGGTTCGGGCAAATCGCTAACCGGACGTGCACTGCTCGGCCTGCTGCCGCCTGACGCGCAATACCATGCAAAGGCAATGAAGTTCGATGGTCAGGATCTGCTGGCGATGTCAGCACGCAAGCGCCGGCAACTGTGCGGCCAGCACATTGGCATGATCCTTCAGGATCCTAAATACTCGCTGAACCCGGTGATGACCGTCGCGCAGCAGATGCGCGAAGCGTTCGACCTGCATGGCCCGAAGCTCGGCCGCCGCGAGATGCGAGAGAAGATCATCACGGCGCTGGCAGCGGTGCATATCCGCAATCCGGAGCGTGTCGCCGATGCCTACCCGCATGAGTTGTCGGGCGGCATGGGGCAACGCGTGATGATCGCCATGATGGTGTCGTCTGGTCCGCGACTTCTCATCGCCGACGAGCCGACCAGTGCGCTCGATGTGCTCGTCTCGATGCAGGTGCTCGGGGTTCTCGACGAAATGATCGAAAAGCACGATACGGGCCTCATTTTCATCAGCCATGATCTGCCGCTCGTGATGTCGTTCTGCGACCGAGTCGTCGTGATGTACGCGGGGCGCGTGGTGGAAACCTGCACGGCACGCGATCTCGCCCAGGCCCAGCATCCTTATACGCGCGGCCTGCTCGCGGCAAATCCCCCGCTCGTCAATCCGCCCGATGAACTGCCCGTGCTGAAGCGGGACGCAGCGTGGCTCACGCAATCGACAGGAGCGGCAGCATGATCGACGTCAGCGCCCTTACGGTCCGCTTCAGGACGAAGACTGGTCATTTCGACGCAGTGCGCGAGGCCAGCTTTCATGTCGGCGAAGGAGAAGTGTTCGGGCTGGTCGGCGAATCCGGATCCGGCAAGTCGACGGTGCTGCGCGCGTTGACCGGGCTCGCGCCCATCGCCGGTGGCCATATGAAGATCGGCTCGCATGTGACCGGAGAGAAGATCAACCGCGCCTTTCGACGCGACGTACAAATGGTTTTCCAGGATCCATACGGCTCGCTGCATCCGCGCTTCACCGTCGATCAGACTTTGCGCGAGCCGCTGACAATCAACGGCACCGATCGGCAGGGTGAACGCATCGTCGATGCGCTGCGCGAAGTCGGGTTGGGGCCGGCATATCGCTTCCGCTATCCGCATCAGCTGTCGGGGGGCCAGAGGCAGCGCGTCGCAATCGCGCGAGCGCTCATTGTCGAACCGCGTGTGCTGCTGCTCGATGAGCCGACATCCGCGCTCGATGTGTCCGTGCAGGCCGAGATCCTCAACCTGCTGCGGCGACTTCATCGCGAACGCAATCTGACGATGATCCTCGTGAGCCACAACCTGGCGGTGGTCGGCTTTCTCTGCTCGCGCGTCGGCGTCATGCGTAATGGCGAGATCGTCGAGCAACGCGATATCGAGGCCATTCGCGCGCAACAGGTCGAGCATGAGTACACGCGCAGCCTGTTGCTCGCGACCACGGGCTATCAGCGCAAGCCCGTACAGGCAATCGGCGCGGACGCACCGTTATAAACGCTCTCGCAATGAAGAGTTGTCATCCAACCTGAACTTCGGCTTGCCCGTAAACGGTTCACGACAAGCGCTCTGCAGAAGACTTCCGGAGTGCGCGAACATCGCTGTAAAGAACCGATTTGTCGTCTCAAGAGTAATGTCTTCCACATGTCGCCAGTATGCGCAGGTCTTTTTGACGGCGGCCGAAAGTTGCTGCGAGTGCAGCTCAATGAGCTCACTCAGAGATTGCGCAGACAGCGCCGCGTCGGCCAAGGCCTGCTGCCCAGAGATTGACGTTTTTACGCTCTGTACATTCAATTCGACAAGTCTTTTGTAACCACCAAAGAACTCACTGGTGCAATCGAAGACCGCTTCCACGGCCGTCGCGCGTTGGTGCAATGGAAACGGGTTCAGCGTAACGGGGTACATAAGGACTCCTTGATGTCAGGCGCGACCGGCGCCCTGGGTCTGCAACGGTGACAGGGGTTGATTTCGAGGCGAAGCGTCCGCTATACGAGGTTGGGGGCTGCTCATCAGTGGAGATGCGTCGAAGCAGGCCAGTAGCGCACCAGGACCTGGATAGACTGCGATGCATCCACCTGCCCGAAGACTGGCTTCCGTAAACCCACCGCATAGCATTCCAATGGTTTGCATCCCTGCCCTGCCAGCCGCTTGCGCATCGTAGGGGGTATCGCCGATCGCCATGGCATCGGCCGCGGCAATCCCTAACTTCTGCAGTGCCACTTCAAAAATGTCGGGCGCCGGCTTTGACTTGTCGGCGTCGCCGGAGGATGTGCATTCGTCCACCAGCTTTGTGATACCCGCGACATCGAGATAAACCTCCAGTTCTGCCTCTTGGGCCGACGAAGCGACTGCCACCATGAGACCGGCTTCGCGCACGCGTCGTAGCAGTTCCGGCACTGCTGAGAATGGGCGAACCATCGGCAGGTATGTCGTCCTGAACCGCGTCCCGCGCCATTCTTCTAGCGCGTCGCCGTAATCCTGTTGCTGGGCCTCGGAAAGGAAAACGGGAATGAGCTGGTCGCCGCCCTTGCCGATCTGGCTCCGGGCTTGTTCGAACGTGACGTCGTGCCCGAACATGGCGAACGCTTCCTGCCATGCGCATGCATGCAGGTCCACAGAATCAATCAGCGTTCCGTCGATATCGAAAATAGCGGCCTTGGTCATGGCGAGTTGCTCCAGATGAGTGCAGACGCGGAACATTGCGTTCATCACCATGCGCAAGCCGCGTACCCAACTTTCCGTTGCACACGCATGGCAGCTTGAAACGCCCGCTCACCAGCCAATTTGTGCGACCATCCCAACAATGGGACAATTCCCGCGACGGATGTCGTGCAACGCCACAATCTTTGCAAGCCACAACGCGAGTTGTCGTTAATGAGGAGATAGGGCTATGACCACAAACGATTCACCGGCAAAACGTCTTGAAGCGCTTGGTCTGGTTCTTCCGAAAGTGCCGGTACCGCGCGGCGCCTTCAAACCGTATTCGCGCACCGGCCCGCTGATCTTTCTCGCCGGCCAGATTTGCGAGTGGGGAGGCGACGTCCGCTACGCTGGACCTGTCGGCGAGAAACACGATCTTGAAGCCGCTCAAAAAGCCGCACAGATCTGTGCGCTGAATCTGCTGGCGTCGCTTCACCTCGCACTCGAAGGCGATCTCGACCGCGTCGTGAGTTGCCATCGGCTGGGCGGGTTCGTTTATTGCACGCCGGGCTATCCCGACGTCCCCAAGGTCATCAACGGCGCTTCGGACCTGATGTTCGCGGTGTTCGGGGAACCCGGCCGCCATGCGCGCACCGCAGTTGGCGTGGCAACGCTGCCGGCTGGTGCAACGGTGGAAGTGGATGGTATTTTCGAAGTCCGCTGAGCCAGGAGGTCTTATTAACAGGAACCTGCTGATCACGAACGTGCGGCAACGCGACGGGAAACGGGTTGACATCGCCATTGCCAACGGTCTGATAGAGAAGATCGGTACCAACCTCGAACGTGACCCTCATGCCGCGCATGAAGGCGGTGGGGGCGCACTCGTGCTGCCGGGCTTCGTGGAAGGCCATACGCATCTCGACAAGACGAATTGGGGCATGCCCTGGGTTCGTAACGACGTGGGCCCGACCCTCGTGCACCGCATCGAAAACGAGCGGACATGGCGCGCAGCCACGCAGCACGATGCCGCCAAACAGTCGCTCGCGCTCGCCCGCGCGTTTCTCGCGCTCGGAACGACGCGACTGAGGACGCACGTCGACATCGACACAGACGCGGGCCTGCGGCATTTGCACGGCGTGGTCGAGACGCGCGAGACGCTGAAGGACGTGATGGAAATCCAGATCGTCGCCTTCCCGCAATCTGGCGTGCTGCGCCGTCCCGGTACGAGCGAGCTGTTGAATGAAGCGTTGCAAGACGGTGCCGATGTCCTCGGCGCGCTCGATCCATCGCTGATCGACCAGGATCCGGTGGCATCGCTCGATATCACGTTTGCCACCGCCGATCGCCACCAAAAACCGATCGATATCCATCTCCACGAACCGGGAGAGATCGGTGCGTTCACGTTCGGCTTGCTGCTCGACCGCGTGCAAGCCTTGGGGCTGCAAGGCCGCGTGGTGGTCAGTCATGCGTTTTGTCTTGGCATGCTGGCTGCGCGCGAACGCGATGCGTTGTTGTCGAGGATTGCAAAGCTGGGAGTGTCGGTGCTCACCACGGCACCGTCCTCGGTGGAGGTACCGCCGTGGCACGCCTGCAGGGATGCGGGCGTTACGCTGTTTGCAGGCAACGATGGAATACGTGACATGTGGTCTCCGTATGGCACCCCCGACATGCTCGAGCGCGCGATGCACCTGGGCATGCGATACGACTTGCGACGCGACGATGACCTGGAACTTGCGTTCGATTGCATCAGCACACAAGGCGCGAAAGCTTGCGGTTTCGAGAACTACGGATTGCACGAAGGTGCGCGCGGCGATCTGGTGCTGGTAACGGCTGAGACAACCGCTCAAGCCGTGGTCGAGCGGCCAAAGCGAAAGCTGGTAGTGGCCAGAGGAAAAGTCGTGGCAAGGAACGACTGAATCGAGGTAGGGGCCTACCCCGGCATATACCTCAACTCTCGCTGGTGGCGAATGGACAACAGCAAAACATGGGTATCAGAGTGTGCGTACAAAATCAGATAGGAGCGGATGACGTACTCCCGAATTTCAGGAAGGTTCGCTTTACTCGCCAGTCGCAGTACGCGTTCCGACCGGCTTTGACCTTCGACCGTGTTAGTAGCCAGCATCCCCGCAGGACGGCCAATTTTTGGGTGAAGCGCGACGAGATCGCCGAAACGGACGATTTCGCTTATCAACTCTTCCATCCTGTCTGCTGCCGAATGAACATCTTGCACGAGCAAGAATTCCTGAATCGCCTCCAGCCGTTCCTCGAGGGTCTCCGCAAAATCAACACGCATCATTTCTTCGACGCAGCGCGTTGCCGCATGGAGTCGCGCAGTTCTCCCAACGGTTTGACCCGGCCAGCGAGCGCATCCTGAAGACTCCTCTCGGCGTCATCCAGCATAACCAGCCGGCCATGCTCCGCTTCCAGGGCGTGGTAGTAGTCCAGCTTGCGTGCGTCGACAATCGCAACGTACGCAGAGCCGTTCTTCGTGAGCACCTTCTCGGCGCCCGCGACCACGTCTTCGGCCAACTCGGTGAGCCGCGAGCGGGCTTCGCTAATGGGCACTACATCATGGGTTCGGAATGACATGACTGAATCTCGTACGAAATTGGTTAACATAACTGTACAAACATACCGCAAAAGAGTCAAACCAAGCCTGATCGCAGCAACGGGGCGGCCCGCCTTCTTGGGCGCTGCTTTGTCCGCCGCCCGCGGCGGACAAGATGGGAAGCGAATCGCTCCACCGTTAGTTGCGTTTCTACATCGGCGAACCGCTACGCTCAAGCACAGAAGCGGGTGCCGTCCGTGCCGACGCGCAACCAACACAGGCAGCATCATTGCCTTGCCGAGTCGCCGCCCCGGTGGGAGGGAGCGCGCGCATTCGAATAAAAATCCGTGTCATTCCGCAAGACTGAGTCACACCGTTAAGCCACACTTTGCTGGGGAACCGCCCCGAGTTTGCACATTCTCCGTTCAATCCATCCCGCTTTAAGGCCCGCGTGGACAACCCCCTGATTTTTGGCTTTGCGCTAGGCCCTGGCGAAACGGTCGGCGAGGGGGGCGTGCTCGGCGCATTGTCCGCGCGCGTCAAGATCACGACACTCACGGATGCGGTGACCTACTGTCTAAAAAAGAACGATCTGACTCCCGTGCTTAAACAGAACCCTGATGTCGCGAGGCTGAGGTGCCAGTTAGTCACCCAGCGCCAGCAAACGCTGAAGAAGATCGGGGCACCCACGCCGGCTGGCATTCCGAGCAATCGTTATTTCAGTGGCGACGAAGGCGCACCTGATCGATTCCCGGCAATCGAAGATTGCCGGGCTCGGCGCGCGACGGCGCAGCGGGCGAATTCAGGGGTTTTCTCCTGAAAAAAAGCGATCGCGCTACCAGGCGCCGGACCACCAAACGCCTTCGCACACGTCACCAGGTTGCGCAGGTCAATAGTCCCCATGCTCTTGCAACGTCAACCTGCTCGTGACCTTCGTGACACCAGCGACCTGACGCGCAGCACTGATCGCCGCCTGTTCCTGTGCCGGATCGTTGATGTACCCTCTAAGCACTACGCTGCCCGTTGCGGCGTTGCCAGAAACATAAATTCCGACAGCTCAAACGGAGCGGTTCTTATAGATTGCGCGCAACACTGCACTCTCAAATCGATAGTTCTGCGCGTGCGTCGATTTTTTACTGCTGGCGACGGTCGTCGCAGAACCGAAGGTCGTCGCGGGCGCGGCAGCCCCTTGCGGCTGCGCCGAAGTCTGCGCATAAAGCGTCGATGAAACCAGCGCCACAACGGCCACAAAGAGAAAATCTCGAGGCCTCATCATCACAGCACCCCTTGCCCTCGTCGATAAGATATCCGCGCTAGCCTGGATAGTGCGTCCCGCAGTGCTCCGAAAAACATCTCGTTATCGCAGGGCTGATCGCTACTTCGTTCACGGCAATAACGTATGTCGATGCCCAAACTGCCGATACCTCGTCGGATGCTCCAGCAGCACCGAGCAAAAAGGCTGTACGCAAGCAAAATCACCAGCTCGAATCAAGTGTTCGGCATGCCTTGTCGAAGGCCAAGAATCTCGATACGTCGAATATCACCGTGTTAGCCCGCAGCGGTGCTGTCAAGCACCAGTTTCGCGGACCGAAACGCCAGCCAGAGGATGCCGAGCACAACAAGAAACATGAAGATGCCATTGAATGCCGCGCCCTGCTGCACCGATGCAAATTCGTCGTCGGCGAGGGGGGGCTGTTGACCGGTGAGGTGGATGTGTACGCCGTATTTGGCTTCCAAGTTCAGCGAGGTACCCGTTTTGCGAATCAATTCGGTCGCACTCCCACCCGCCTTGAGCGACGCGTAATCCAGCACGGCCTGTACGAAAATGAACGAGCGTGCGGGCAACGTCGTACTGGGATCAGCCACCGCGCGCCATGAGAGCGGCGCGTGCTGATTTTCCTGCACGCGGTCCAGCACAGTCGCGCTGTGGTCGAGAAGCGGAGCCAACCCACTCAGCTTGACCCGACCGATTTCAAGGGGCAACAGCAACGTCGAGGTCAACAGGTTCGCAAGTCCGGTCAGACTCGGGTCGTGGGCCAGGTCGTTGATGAGCGGACGCGCCTCGGTCAATTGCGCTGTAGTCGACTCAACATCGTGCAGAGGTAAGAAGAGCAAACCATTATGTTCGAAGAACGGGCCGGCGGCAGGCTAGGTTACCGCGGTGAACTGCCTGGTGTCGGTATCGAGAGCATTTGCAAGGATGCCGGCCGCGGTATCGACAAACTCAGATGCGGTCCCTTCGACCACAACGAGTATGGAGCCGCCACGTTGCGGAAACGCACGGTCCATGGCGGTCGACAATGCATTCCATCGTTTGTCGAGCGTTAGCAGCCGGCCGGTATCGGTGTCAATCCTGAAGTGATGCGCGACGTAGTAGCCGCTTATCAACGCGAGGACGAGCGATAACCCCATCACGAACATGCAGTGACGCATGGACCACGAGACGATGCGGACGACCGGCGCCATGTTTCGTGCATGTGGACGGAGCTTATCGAGACGTTAGTGTAGCGGAGTTATTCGAAACGCGACGGAACGCGCAGGTTGCCAAAACGAACGTTTTGCTCTTGCGAACGGACAATGACGGGATGCACCCTACTCTCCGTGACGAACTTCGCCGCTCGCCAGGCATTCATATTAATAAGGATACCGAAATTGCAGAAATCCGCTGCCGTAACTCACGCTGCTGTGCGCGCGGCGTTTATGCGACCGAACACAAATTGTCCGAGGTACCAAACCAGCTCTGAATTCGCCAGGATTTCGTCCTCTGTCACAGTCTGGGCGTCCAGCTTCATGCGTCGCAGCATCAGTTTGCCCTCTCTCGACGCAACCCACAGACGGATCAGATCCTTACGCGCTTTTGCGTCGGCCGCGTTGAAGTGTTCGCGACCGGCGCGCGACTCTTCGTTCATGCGTGCACGCACCTCTTCGTCGCGTGAGGCGACGCTGCGCGCAACCGTAGACTGCGTCTGCGACAGGCTGGTCTTCGCTTCCACTTCATCAGTAACAAGCTTCGTCTGGACCTCTACCATCTTCTTCTCGGCTTCAGACATCTTCCAGTTATCGCGCAGGGCCCTCATCAGGTACCCAGCGGGACTCTTCTTCACCAAGCCGCGATTGAGCTTGAATCGCGTGTATTCGACCGCTTGCAGTATGTGCGAATCGGTCCAGACATCACGGTTCTCGGAAATCTCGCTGAATTGCTTGGTCGAGAGGTTGAACTCTTCCTTAAGGATCTTATAGAGATGACTCGCGTCGGCGAGGCTAGCCATAGCGGCGTCAGCCGTATCCTTGCGTTTGAGCTGGAAGCGAATGCGGTCGATCTTCTTCGACGTGGTGGACTCGGTCCTCGTCTCATAAGACAGCTCGATGTCCGACACTTCGTTGATTTCACGTACGGCGGGTTCAAGCCAGTCGCGCTTGAAGTACTTGAAGATGGCGGCGTTCGCGCCCATTCTGCCCGGCCAGTTCCGCATGTCTTCGAGGCGTATCCACTCCGTCCTTCCCTCAGGAACGCTCGGCAAGACCTGGTCATAAATAGCCCGTGCCAGGCTTCGCGTAAACGCCGTCGAGATGCGCAAGCTCAACCAATGCGATTTCTTTGGGTCACGTATGTGCGGTACCAGGCGCGGGTGTACGTCGAATCGAATGCGGCCTCGGTGAAAACCCACCATCCCCATGAGCTGCACCGAAACCCATAGGTCGTTTTCGTTGGGGTCCCGCTCGAGCGGTGTGTCGCTGACCTGGATCTTTGCGTCTTGGGCTTCCTCGGCGATTGTGCGCAGATGTTTGAGATTGCGGCTGTCGTAACGCATCAGCCATTTGAAGTAGTTCAGTTCGACGTCGTATTGATCACGTGCCTGCTGTTCCTGCGCGACGATGAAATACGCGGCGTCAAGGAAACGCCGCGCCGGAAGACCCATGTTGACGATCTGGGTAAAGAAATTGTTGCGCTGGTAACCGATCTCGCGATTGGCCTCGGTAATGGGCACACCCAGGTCGAACATATCCTCGAACAATGCGAGTGCCATCTGCCGAGATGTCACTTTCGACTTGTCGTTCTCTGGATTGTCATCCGCCATGTTTTCGCCCATTCTTCATTCGCGCTGTCCGGAAGACTAGGCATGCGTAGGTGAGCTGTCAACACAACCAACCTCACCTTCGTGCCTCTCGCGAAGAGTGCACGCGAGAATGCAGTCTCATCCGCACAAAGAGCCTCACCTTCGCACATTCAACCTCACCATGGGAGGCTCGTTTTCTTGCCAGGACGCCTTTACTGCTCGCTTCACGAGGGACTCGACACAACCAACCTCACCTTGCCGCCTACCGCCGTCCCATGCACATTCAACCTCACCTTTGCGAGGATACAGCCTCACCGTGCGACACATTGAGGCTCACCTTTGTGCACAGTCAACCTCACCTGTGACACAACAAACCGCACCTTTCTTGAGCTAAGTAATTGAAGATAAACGAGACGGTTTTCTCTGTTTGTTGGTTTGGGGGTTTACTTCTTTTAAAAAAACAAACCAACACGCCTCCAGCATCGGAGCGTTATGGGTCTTCGCTCAGGGTGAGGTTCATTGTGCGAAGTACGGATTTCGGAAGAAAATTGATGGTGAGGTTGATTGTGCGGCGCAGAAGCGATGATGCAGATTCTATGATGCGGCGATTGCTGATTCGATGGTATTGCCTAGCGAACCACAGCCTCGGATGGTGAGGTTCATTGTGCAGATTCTTGCAGTGACCTCCGGTCTTTGGACTCCCGGTGCCCTATAAATCAGTCCGAGTCGAGTTGAAGGTGAGGTTCGTTGTGCAAGTTTTGAAGCTGGCTCGCCTGCCCGCCATTTGACGGCATAAGCGGTGCCTCGGAAGGCGCGTTACTTATGAAGTTTGACGTTAGCGTGCATTCGTGGAATCGCAGATAGCACAAGCGACCTCACCATCATTAGCGCGAAGGATGCCCTAACTGCTGGATTTCGCCCGCTCGTCGATGTTGTTTTCCGTGACAGTTGCAAAGTTCTGTGGCAATTTTCGTTAATAAACAGCAATTTGTAGAGCTATTTTCAAGTGTTTACTGTATTCTGAGGTTCGTTGATATTTCCGGAAAAACCTCAGAATGGCGAAAACAAGCCAACTTCCTGCCGTAGACCGAACTGTTCCTCTAGAGCGAATCAGCGAGTTCGCTGAAAAGGTCTCCATTTTCACGGACGAACTCCGTGACACCATTCTCGCACCGCGGCCTCGGAAAGCTGCACCTGTGTTCAAGACAGGAGAGATCGCAGAGATGTGTAGCATCTCTCACTCGCAGGTACAGTATCTCGCGACAAAAAGCGACGGTGAATTGCCCTCAGGCACTGCGGCAGGAACTGGTCGCACGCGTACCTTCACGCTGGAAGAAGCCCGCATCTGGATTCAGAAAGTATCTGACGTCTACCAGACACCTCTGGTGACGGGGACGCGTGAACCCGAGGGGAAGATCATCATCACGGCCCAGCTTAAGGGCGGATCGGCTAAAACCACGACTACGATGTGTCTTGCGCAAGGACTTACGTTGCGCGGGCGGAAGGTGTTAGTGGTTGATCTTGATCCACAGGCGTCCCTGTCCGAGTTGTGCGGCTTGTACGCCGAAAAGGACGTGACGCCGGAAGACACTGTGTTGCCGTACGTGTATGACCAGGAAGTGGAAGGCGGTCTGCAAGCCAGAGTTCAGTCGACGTACTGGGACGGCCTTGATGTCATTCCGGCCCACACCGAACTGATTGGTGCTGAGTTTCATCTGCCGGCCATGCAGAAGATGAGACCCGGCTTCAAGTTTTGGACTGTGTTACGCCAGGGTCTCGAACCTCTGCGCAAGCATTACGACTACATCCTGATGGACACGTCGCCCTCTCTGTCCTACATGAACCTGAATGCTTTGCTGGCAGCAGACGCCATGGTGATGCCGATGGTCCCAGAGAATCTCGACTTCATTAGCTCCCTGTCTTTCTGGAGACTGTTTTCGGATGTGTCCAAGAGTTTTATCAAGTACGAGCAAGACAAAAAATATGACTTCATTTCGATAATGCTTTCGAAGGTCGATTATGGCCGTACGTCGTCGGCTCCTATTGTTCGCGCGTGGGCACAAAGCGCGTACGAGAGCTGGCTTCATTCCATCGAGGTGCCGGCCAGCTCGGTAATGAGCACCGGAGCCTTGGCATTTTCAACGGTTTTTGACGTGAGCAGTTCACACAGCGCTGCCAAGTCGCTGCAACGGGTCAAACAGCCACTGGTCGATTACTGTCGCTGGCTGGACGAAATCTACGCAGAAAAATGGAGGAAGGCGCAATGAGCAACATGCGTGAACAATTGCTGGCCAAGACGGCTGGTATTCGTGCCACTTCCTCGATCAAGGAAGAGGAGGTTAAACGCAGCAATCGTACGCAGACGGCGCCAGGCCTCGCCGGCGCTTTGGCGGTGGCGCAACTCCGAGTGCAGGAACTGGAATCGACCGGTGCGGCATCGCAACTGCCCGTGTCTGAGATCGTGCCGAATCCGTGGCAACCTCGCAGAGTGTTCAACGAGGAGAAGCTGGTGGATTTGGCTGAGTCCATTCGTGAAGTTGGACTGATGCAGCCGATCGTGGTCCGGCGATCTGATGAAATCTACCAGATCATTGCGGGTGAGCGGCGCTGGCGGGCGCATAAGATGATCGGCCTGGATGCTGTTAAGGCGGTGGTCGTCGAGTGCTCTGACGAAGACATGGCTGTGTTGGCGCTCGTTGAGAATATCAGCCGAGACGATTTGTCCGATTACGAAATCGCGATATCGGTGCGTCAGACGGAGAACGAGTTTCCAGATCGCAAGCGGATGGCCGAGGCGCTTGGGCTATCACGGACCGGGCTATATCAGTATCTGTCCTTTGACAAGCTGCCAGACTTCATCAAGAAGGACTTGGATCTTCATCCGCGGTTGTTGGGCGGGAATGCAGCGGATGCGATTGTTGGAGCTATCCGCAAGCACGGTGAGGTCGGTCTCGACGCCGCTAAAGAGATTTGGCCGCTGGTGGTCGCCGGAGACATGGATCAGGGGAAGGCTGCTGCGGCGATCAAGGCGCTGGCGACGCGCCGTGGAACGACCGGTTCGGCGAGCGAGCGTAGCATTGACAAGTTCTTCTCCGGCAAAGAGCACGCAGGGTCGATCACGAAAGACATCAACAGCTTCACAGTGAAGATCAAAGCGGGTGTCCTGACCGAAGCGCAAGAGACGCAGATTAGGGAATTGTTGAGCCAGATGTTTCGGGCGCAGCCGGACTGAAGAATCGTTTCGTTCAGAGAGAACCCGCTTCGTGCGGGTTTTTTTTCGTTCATCAGATCGGTGAGTCTTCTTGAGATCGTGTGTACATACTATGGACGCGGGGCCCGGCATTGAAGTCGGGAGGTGCTGCGGATGGACGGGATGCCCGGCTTGTGCCGAGGCGAGCCGTCGTGTCCATACTATGTACACGAAGATCCGGACCGTGAGTGCATCGATGGCTTGGCTAGACTTAATCGCCGTGCAAGGTGGAATGGCCTGACGAAAGTACTCACCACGATGGTCAAACCCCGGTCAGCTAGCGCGTAATACCGAACGGATTGTAGCTCGACAGCACGCGACTGGATTCGACGTTCAATTATCCAAGGCGTGTACATACTATGGACGAATTTCGGACGCGTGTCGTTTCCGCATGAAGAGGGTTGCGGCTCTGTGTCCATACTATGTAGGCGGAGCCGCAGCTCTCCATCAATTTAACAAGTGCGCTTGGCGAGCGGATAAGCAGCCGTCGTCGCCAGACGGGCGTGCCCAAGACTACCCTGCAAGTCCCGGCGCTCGACTCCCGAGTCGAGCGCATGAATCGCGTAGCTGTGTCTTAACCAGTGAGTGGTCGCACGACCGAGATGCTCTGCTGCGGCTGAATCTTTAACCATCAGCTTAGCCGCGGCTCGCTCGAACAACTTCTTGAGAACATATGTAAGCCCGTGTGCAGTCAGTGGACGGGCACCACGCGCATCCGTGAGTAAAGGCGTCCCCTGCGGACAGGCGCGCGGGTCAGATGGAAGCCCGCGATCAGAGAGATATTCGTGAAGCGCCGTCATGACGGAGGCTGGTATCGGAAGTGTTCGCACGTCCCTGCCCGGTCCGCCAACGATTAGATTCCAGGCATCCGAGTGCCGGCTGATTTCTCGCTCGCAAGAGAGCTGGTCCACCGTCAGAGAGGCCAATTCCGCGCGACGAAGCCCCGTCGTATAGGCGAGGAGTAACGCGCACTGATCACGGCGCTCGCGCACGGACGGCGAAACGCATTCAACCGACGCAAGAAGAAAGCTCCACTGCTCGCGCGTCAGCGTGCGGCCGGTAGAGTCAAATGGCTCATACGGACAAATGGGTTGCTGAGCCGAAAACGGATTCGTCGCGAGGTACCGTGCATCTACAAGCCACGCGCACAAAGCACGCAGAATTGATCGTGAGGTTTCTCGACTTCGCTCGGACAGTCGGCCATCGAATGGCCGCCACGCTACGTCGAAACGTTCAACCCGGCGCTCACCAACCCAGCGCTTCGCGGGCTGCGGATCCTTCAGGAACGAGTCCAGATACTCACCCGCATCCTGTGCGGTCAGACTGGAAAACGCTTTGCGCTTCTCAATCAGCGCCCACAATACGAGCCGTTCGGCTTCGCGTCGATAAGCCCGGCGCGTGTGCTCACTGCGCGCGCGAGCAGCAAGCCACTTGCGAATGGCTGCCAGATCAGAGGACGCCGGGAGCCGATTGTCCGACTTCGAGCCCCGGTTTGTGCCTGCCCTGCCATCCAATTCCGATGGGGGACGAAGTGCTTCGAGTGGCGCCACCACGGTTGCGGAGATGTCGCTCGCTTCGACGTGGCAGTCACGCGGCACGCTGCGGACCAAATCTGCATGGTCGGCAGGCACTTTGCGGCGAGGCATGAGAGCAAGCACGGAGAATTCGTGGCGAAGCGACTGTGCGTTTGCCACCAGCCATGTGCTGATACGCGCTGCGGTCTTCGGACCGATCCGCGGCACCTGAACGTACCAACGCCAACGGTAGCGTTCTATCAGCGCTAGCAGATCCGCTAGCGAGGTGAGTCCGGCTGCTTCAAGTCGCTTCGCCAGTGCGGGCTCAAACCACGTATCAAGTGCATGGCTCGGGTCGGGAAGTTCAGCAAGCGTGGCCTCGAGTCGCGCTAGCGCTGCAGCCTGACGTTCGCGCAGACGTTGCCGACGCGAACGGCGCTTGTTCTCGTGCTGACCGCGTTCGATCGGGAACGCCGAGGCGTAGAGTTCGAGTAGCTCAGCCTCGCTATAGAACCCGTCGGGATCGGTTTCTGCGCGGAACGTTTCTAAGTCAGGCGTGGGGCGAGCAGGCGTTGCACTCTTGCGTGCGGACGTTGTGGAAGCGACCTCGTCTTCATCGCCCGTACGGTTCAGACTCCCCGGACGCAAACGCAATAGGCGCGCAGCGGTTGGGTCTTGCGCGCGACGTGCGGCGATCGATAGCGCGTCACGCAACCAGGCAAGGTGGGTGCGCGTACGACGCAGGTCGGCATACGGGCTATAGCGTGCGTGAAGCTGCTCAAGCGCAACGCCATCGAGGTATCCGCGGTAGAGCGCGAAGTCCTCGCGGGTCAATCGTTGGAGCGGGCGGACCGGGACGTCGTCATCAATCAGACTAACCGGTGCCGGTCGACGTAGTTTCGAGGGGTGCTGCACGGCGCGTCCATTTATTTTGTTAAATCAATGAGTTACGGCGAGGTTATCACCGGATGTCTAAGTTGACAAGAAAAAACGCAACTGATGATAAGTGGTAACGGCCGTTGATTTCGCAACCTGGGCTAAAGGGGCTTCGCCGAATAACCGGCAGGCGAAAAGCAGTAAAGAGGCTAACTGCCGATACCCATTACAGAGAGCGGACGAATCGCAGCGGGAGGGGCGCAATAGTGAAAGAACTCGAGCCGCGCTGCTCGGATCGAGGCCGGTGTTGTAACCGGGCGGAGCGTACCGGTTTGGATTTTTTCGGCTCATCTCGTCGCAGCAGGCATTGCTCGATGGCGGTTCGCGCGTACCTATTGGCGGACGCGCCCTGGACTTGTTGACGGCGCTCGTCGAGCGCCGGGGCGAACTCGTCACCAAGAAAGAGCTCATGGCTCGCGCGTGGTCTCAAACTGTGGTGGAGGAAAGCGACCTCAAGGTGCATATTGCGGCTTTGCGCAAAGCATTGGGGGAGGGGCCGCAGGACCAGCGCTTTGTCACGACGATGGTGGGCCGTGGCTATCAGTTCGTAGCGCAGGTCGAACGGGAAGTGATTCCCGTCACCATGACGCCGCCGGAAACACATGCTCGTCCTTCACACAACCTTCACGCAGCATTGGTTCGACCCATCGGACGATCGGAGACGATCCAGCATCTACTGGCGCGGTTATCGCGCGTGCGGCTTTTGACTGTCGCGGGCCAGGCGGAATAGGCAGACAACGGTCGCATTGGTGATTGCCCAGGCGATGGTCGCGGCGGAGGACCACGACGTCTGGTTCGTGAATCCAATTACTTCCGGCTTCGGAATCGTCCACAGCTTGTTGTGCTTGACAGCTACGAGCATGTTATCGAGGCAGCCGTCTTCATCGCCGAGCAGATGACCGCAACGGCTCCACAATTGCGTGTGCTGGGGACCAGCCGCGAGCCGCTGCATGTGGCCGGCGAACACGTCTACCTGCTCAAGACCCTCGAAAGTCCTCCCGACGCGGCGCGTCTGGCGGTGAACGAGGCGCTTCGTCATCCCGCCGTCGAATTATTTATGGAGCGAGCCATTGCCGCACGCGGCGACTTCGCGCTTTCCGATGATAGCGCGCCCGTGGCGGCGCAAATCTGCGAGCGACTGGATGGAATTGCGCTAGCTATTGAGCTTGCGGCCTCCCGAGTGGATGCGTTCGGCGTTCATCAATTGCTCAACTTGCTCGACAACCGGTTTTCCACGCTCGCGCAAGGGCGCCGTACGGCTCCGGAGCGGCAAAAGACTTTGCTGGCCACGCTTGATTGGAGTCATCAGTTGCTGCCCGACACTGAACGCGTCGTGCCGCGCCGTTTGGGAATATTTCCTGGGGTGTTTTCGCTCGGGTCCGCGGCCGCCGTGGCGCAGGACGAAAACCTGGCTTACGCAAGTGATCGATGCGGTCGCGAGCCTGGTGGCAAAGTCGATGCTGTCGGCGAACGTCGCAGCGATGCTGTGCGCTATCGTCTTCTGGACACGACGCGTGACTACGCGAGACGCAAGCTCGCCGATCCGGGTGAACTCGACATGGTTTAGCGTTGCCATGCGGAGCACTTTTGTGACCTGTACGCACGCGCAGAAGACCTCTGGAAAACTCCCCACCCGATACACGATAGCTGGAATATCACAAACCGACGATCGACGATGTTCGCGCCGCGTTGAACTGGGCGTTTTCCGCACATGGAGACACATCGTTGGGCGTTGCGCTCACCGTCTTGGCGATCCCTGCGTGGGTCCGGCTTTCCTCGCTCGAAGAGTGCCGCAGCAGCATCGAGCACGCGCTTCATCAGACTGACGGTGGACCATCGGCGCTAGACAACCAGCGAATGAAACGCTATACGGCGCTTGCCGCCGCGGCGCTGTATATCTACTCACTTTTCCGGCTCCGATCCGCTTCTCCTTCGAATGGTATGTCGCCCGGATCAGCGCACTCTTGTCTGCTTGCCTCGTCCTGTTCGTCCTCCTGTACGAGGTAACGATGCTGTACACGCAACTGGTCCGCACGGACGTCGCCCAACGTCGCGAGCGCGAGGCTCGGCTACTGACCGGAGACGCCATCGTGGCCGCGATGGCGCACGAGGTCAGGCAGCCATTGTTCGCGATGGTTGCGTATGCCAATGCGGATTTGCACTGGCTTGATCACCCCAGCCCGAATCTTGAGGAAGCAAAGGTGGTACTCAAACAGATCGGCGCTAGTGACCGTCGCGCGGAAGCAGTCATCGAAAGAGTTCGGGTAATGTTCAGGAAGAGCGACCTGAACCGGGCCGCTTTCGAGTTAAACAGCCTGGTCCCGGAAACCGTTGCCCTGGTACAGGGCGACCTGCAGACGCACGGAATTACAGTCCGCTTCGATCTGAACGAACTGCTCCCGCAGTAGATAGGAGATCGAATCCAGCTGCAGCAGGTGCTTCTGAACCTGATCACAAACGCCATCGATTCGATGGTGGCCGAGGGCGAGCCGCGGATCCTGGACGTACAATCCAGCATCCACGAGGACGGTCGAATAAAGCTGTTGGTGGCGGACACTGGAGCAGGAGTCCACCCGCATGACGTCACCCGGATATTCGATCCGCGCTTTACCAAAAAGTCCGATGGTATGGGAATGGGTCTGTCGATTTGCCGCTTGATCATCGAGGCCCATAATGGGGAGATATGGCTTACGCAGAACCAGCCCCAAGGCGCTGTGTTTCAATTTGTTCTGCCCGCCGACAACGCGTTGTCGGCAAGTACTTAGCGGATGAGTCAGCCAGCTTCGCCAGAGCCAATCTATCAACGGCAGGCAACCATGAATACTCACTATGCATGTTTCGTTCGCCCGGCGCTGGCTGCAATTTGCGTGGCTTCGCTCGCAACGCTCGTTGCGTGCGGCGGAAGCGCCTGCATCGGCCTCGACAGTTGTGGTGGCTTCATCGGGACGCCAAACGTCGCCATATCCGGCACGGCCGCGACCGGCACTGCGCTCGCCAGCGCGGTGGTCAGCTTCAGTTGTGTGCAGGGTTCGGGCTCGACCCTGTCAGACAGCGGTGGACACTACGCCATCACGTTCAACGCCACGCTTCCATGCATCCTCACCGTGACCTCTGGCGGCACGAGCCTGCACTCGCTGGCATTTGCCGGCGGCACCTTTAATACGACGCCAGAGACCGATCTGATGCTTGTCTACCTCGCTTCGCAACTCGGCACGAACGAGAGCGGCCTGATAGCGGGCTTCCCGAGCACCTCAAGTTTCCAGCAGGTGTTGGCAAACCAGGCCGATGTGCTGGCTGCGCAATCGGCGGTCGTCACGAATCTACAGCAACGCTATGCGGTCACGCTGACGGCGCCGGCGTTTCTGACGACATCTTTTACGGTTGGGCAAGCCGGCGTCGATAGCGATCTAGGCGTGCTTGCGGCAGCAGGGGCTATCGACGCCAATGGCATGCCCGATCAGATCGCCGTCTCGCTGCTGTCAGCGGCGGGTCTGGCCCATCCGCTTACAACGACGTCCACACCTTCGGCCGGCACCGGCGGCACAAGCAGTACCGGTAGCGGCATGATGTGACGTGTGGCGAACCGCAGACCGGGGACCAGCCCCAGCGCTGCGAGAGGTTGCCCTCGTCTGTCTGGAACAGCAGGACTCGTCTTCGTACTACGCCCCAGCCACGCAGATCGTGCATTTCGGCAAAACGTATGGCGTTTTCGTCATGGCCATTTTGTCGATCCGCATAAGATTGCACGTGGTCTTATGTCTTCACATAGAGAAGGTGGCACGCATGGCAAAGCAGAATCTGACGTGTCTTCTGAACAGGAATCTGGATTTCCCCGTCGCCGATGAACCTTGGACAAGCCTCCTCTCCGAGGCAGGCATGACCGCTGAGGCGACGACGGACCTTCCAAAGATGGTCCAGCTGATCGAGGAGGGCAGCGCGCATATGGCCTATGTGCCGGGGGCGGGTTTCTGCCTGATGATGAGAAAGGGTAATCCGTACTATCGTGGCCTTGTCATCGCAACGTCGAAGTTTTCCGGCCAACCGGCTCAAGGCACACTCCTTGTGGTTCGCCAAGACGATCACGCATATAACCTCGACGACCTTGAACCTATGCCCGCGCATTCCCCCGCCTTGGGCAGCTGGTTCGCGTGCGAACCCATAGGCGAAGCCGACCGGCCAAGAGGGGGTCTAACGGGCAGTCGTCGGCGTCTTGGCCGTATTCTTCGATTGGGCGAAGCAGGCGTCGACCGTCGTGAATAGCGTCCGGTTGACCGCTGGCGAACGAGAGCGGACGCGCTGCATGATCCTTGACGCCAGTGGTCAAGTGATCGCCTCCTCCGCAACGGCGAGCCGCGAGAATATGCGCTTCGACCTGCCGCCGAATACTGCTGATATCGGAACGTACCGTACGGCCGGGGGATCGCTTGTCGGATATGCGCTGACACCCGGATATGGGACGTATCGCGGTATGGGCTGGTTCGGAGTAATCGAGCAACAGCCGAATCAAACACCGTAATCGACTGGCTTGCGACCGAAATGTTCGAAGGCCCGAGGCCTGGCGCGATCACTTCAAATGGTTGTTGCGCCAGTCGCGTGGCGTCACGCCAAAGCGTGAGTTAAACCACTTCGTGAAGGAACCCTGCTGTGAATAGCCTAGCAGTGCGGAAACCCTCCCGATGGGATAGCGCGGGTTGCTCATATAGCGCACGGCAAGTTCGCGCCTGACTTCTTCGACCAGATGCGAGAAGCTGGTATCCGCCACTTCAAGTTGGCGCTGCATGGTGCGCACGCTCACACGCAAATGCCGGGCAACCAGCTCCACGGTGGCCTGCTCGAGGGGGAGCAGCAAGTAGATTGCCTTGCGCACTTCCAGCGCGGTCGAATCGACACCCGCCACGTTGAGTGAATCCGCGAGGCTCTCGGCATATCGCACCAGCTCCGGGTCGGCGGCAGGATTCGGGTAGTCGAGCTCGGCGGCCGCACACACAAAGCCATTGAAATCGCTGCCGAACTCCAACGGGCAACCGAAGAACCGTCGATGAAACGTCAGGTCTTTCGGTCCCTGATGAACGAAATGAACCGAGCGTGGTTTCCAGTGATCGCCGAGCAGGGCACTGGAGTGGCGCCAAAGCACACCGACCGCGAGTTCGATCGCCTGATTCGTTGGGGTACCCGGTTCGACGACCAGTTCTTCACGGATGGTGACCGTTTCGCCTACGTCCTCGACATACACAGCCAACGCTTCGTTCAATAGATGCCGGTACTCGGCTGTCGCCAGCAACACCTCGCGCAGTGTGCGCTTGTGCGCGAGCAGGACATTGACCACGCCCGTACCGAACTTCTGCCGGGTCTCGGCCATCTGCAGCGCGAAGGTCGGGCACGACGCCTTTTCGGCCGTAAGCTCCAGCAGACGGCATGCGGCGGCTGCCGGAATGCGATCGTCCGGATTCGCAAGCGCCGCGGTATCGATCCCGACCTGCTGCGCAAGCTCGACCGGGTTCAGTCCGACCCGCCGCGTCACATCGAAATAGCCGCTCATGGCTACCGATCGCAGCATCGATTCCATCAATAAGCCTCTGCGCGCATCTGACGGGCCACCCTCACCGGTAGTGAAAGTGCTCACCACGCGCAAATACTGGTGTAAACGCGCAGTGGCATGAAATGCTAAAAGAATGGCGCCCAATCACAAAAGTGTAACGCAGGATTGCCGTATCGTGGGTCTCAACGGTTCATCATGTTCCGACCAGTTTTGATGCGGCCAGCCATGCCGCGAGCGTCGGAACACCGTCCCCCTCATGGAGAACACGATGCAATTCCTCGACGATTCGCTGCACCCCGAGAACCAGCACAAGGTTGTCATCACGACCGCTCCGTACGGCCCGGAATGGATGCCCGAGGACTTTCCGGAAGACATTCCGGTGACGATGGAGGAGCAGATCGAGAAGGCCGTCGACTGCTACAACGCCGGCGCGACCGTCCTGCACCTGCACGTGCGTGAGCTGGATGGCAAGGGCTCCAAGCGCCTGTCGAAATTCAATGAGCTCATCGCGGGTGTACGCGCGGCCGTGCCGGACATGATCATCCAGGTTGGCGGCTCGATCTCATTCGCGCCGGAAGACGACGGCCAGGCCGCGAAGTGGCTGTCCGACGACACGCGCCACATGCTGGCCGATCTCGACCCGAAGCCCGATCAGGTGACGGTCGCGATCAACACCACGCAGATGAACATCATGGAGTTGCTCTATCCGGCGTACCTGGAAGGCACGTCGCTGTCCAACCCCGCGCTCATGGCCGCCTACAGCGAAATGACGGTGCCTGCGGGTCCGGCCTGGGTCGAGGAGCACCTACGTCGCCTGCAGGCCTCGGGCATCCAGCCGCACTTCCAGCTCACGGGCATCCATGCGCTCGAGACACTCGATCGCCTCGTGCGCAAGGGTGCCTACAAGGGTCCGCTCAACCTGACGTGGATCGGTATTGGTGGGGGCTTCGATGGCCCGAACCCGTTCAACTTCTTCAACTTCGTGCACCGCGCGCCGGACGGCTGTACGCTCACAGCCGAGTCGCTGCTCAAGAACGTGTTGCCGTTCAACATGATGGCGATGGCCTTGGGCCTGCATCCTCGTTGCGGTATCGAAGACACGATCATCGACCAGCACGGCAACAGGATGACTTCGGTGCAGCAGATCGAACAATGCGTGCGTGTGGCGCGTGAACTGGGCCGTGAGATTGCCTCCGGCAAGGAAGCGCGCGACATCTACCGCATTGGTGTGCAGTACGAAACGGCCGACGAGACGCTCGCGGCCAACGGCATGGCGCCGAACCGCAAGGCCGGCGTGAAGAATCTGCCGCTACACGCGGCGTAAGGGATCGGAGCGCAGCAGACGCTTCGACCGATACAAGCTGGACACGAAGGAGACGACTCATGTTCACCCATGCTGAGCCCACGACGGCCGATGTTTCGACGACGCAAAAAGACGTGCGAGCGTATGCGTGGGTGGTATTTGCCCTGACGGTCGGGTTGCTGCTCTCCGACTACATGTCGCGGCAGGTGTTGAATGCGGTGTTTCCGATGCTCAAAGCCACATGGCACCTGTCCGACACCCGGCTCGGTTCGCTCAGCAGTGTGGTCGCGCTGATGGTCGGCGTGCTCACACTTCCGCTGTCGGTGCTCGCCGACCGCTGGGGCCGCGTGAAGAGCATTGTCCTGATGGCGGCAATGTGGAGTCTCGCGACGCTCGGTTGTGCGCTCTCGACAAGCTATGGCGAGATGCTGGTCGCGCGGGCCTTCGTCGGTATCGGTGAAGCCGCCTATGGCAGTGTCGGCATCGCGGTCGTCCTCAGTATCTTTCCGGCACGTCTGCGCTCCACGCTCACCGCCGCATTCATGGCCGGTGGGGCGTTCGGCTCAGTGCTGGGCATGGCGCTAGGCGGCGCAGTCGCGGCCCATCTGGGCTGGCGCGCGGCGTTTGGCGCAATGGCGGCCTTGGGCATCGTGCTGGTCGTTCTCTACCGGTTTGTTGTCACCGAAAAGCGGCTCGCGCCGCTGCGGCCTGCAAACGCGGGCCGTCAGACGCAGGGCGTCGGTGTACGCATGAGCTTGCGCGCGCTGATGCAAGGACTCTTTTCGACGAAGTCGGTTGTGTGTGCCTACGTCGGCAGCGGCATTCATCTGCTGGTTCCGGCGGCCGTATGGGCGTGGATGCCCAGCTTTCTGAACCGCTACTACGGCATGCCCACTGGTAAGGCTGCCATGAGCGCGGCCATATTCGTACTGGCCACCGCTTTCGGCATGGTGGTATGCGGGAACCTGACCGACCGGCTCAGCAAGGACAACCGGGAAAGGAAGTGGAGCACTGCCGTCGTCTTCTGCCTGATCTGCTTCGCGCTACTGACGATCGGCTTCCGCATGCCCGCGGGTCCGGCACAGCTCGTCGTGATTGGGGCCGGCATGTTCTTCAGCGCAGGCGCGACCGGTCCCTCGGGGGCGATGGTGGCGAACCTCACCCCGCCGTCGATCCACGCGTCGGCGTTTGCCACCCTGACGTTGGCGAACAATCTGCTGGGGTTGGCGCCCGCGGCCGTTCTGACGGGCATCGTGGCCGACCGGATCGGGCTGCTCGGCGCACTGCAACTCGTGCCGTTTGCGCCTCTCGTCGCGGCGGTCGCCTTCTTCATTGGCAAGCGGAACTATGGCGTCGACCTCGATCACGTGAATGCTCTGCGTGAACGGGCCGGGCGCTGACCCTACGGCTACCCGCGAGCGTTAGACCTGACATATGCGCCCAGGAACAGGACCGGTAGCCCCATTACACGCCAAATAAATTGGCAGTTCGAATAAAGGATAGGAGTTTCGAAATGGCGAAAGCAGTGCGTTTCCATGAGACCGGCGGTCCCGAAGTCTTGCGCTATGAAAACGTTGAAGTGGGTGACCCCGGCCCCGGACAGGTTCGCTTGCGCCATGAGGCAGTGGGCCTGAATTTCGCCGACACCTACTTCCGCACAGGCCTGTACCCCGTGCCGCTGCCAGCGGGCATGGGTGTCGAGGCGGCGGGTGTGGTCGAGGCAATCGGCCCCAATGTGACCAACGTCGCGGTGGGTGATCGCGTGACCTACACCGGCTTTCTCAACACACTTGGCGCCTACAGTACTGAACGCCTCGTGCCGGCGGCGCCGCTCATCAAGCTGCCGGATGCGATTTCCTGCGAAACGGCTGCCGGCATGACGATGCGAGGCCTGACCTCGTCGTATCTGATGCGCCGCATTCACGATTTCAAGGCGGGTGACACCATCCTGCTGCATGCCGCCGCCGGCGGTGTCGGCCTGATTGTGTCGCAATGGGCGAAGCTGCTGGGTCTCACCGTGATCGGCACCGTTTCGAACGACGCCAAGGGCGAAGTGGCCCGCGCACATGGCTGCGACCACATCGTCTACTACAGCCGGGAGGACGTCGCGAAACGCGTGCGTGAGCTGACCAACGGTGTGGGTGTGGACGTCGTGTTCGACAGCGTCGGCAAGGATACATTCGAAGCGTCGCTCGATTCGCTTAGGCGACGTGGTCTGATGGTCTGCGTCGGCACGGCATCCGGTCCGATCCCACCGTTCAATCCGCAGATTCTGGCGATGAAGGGTTCGCTCTACCTGACGCGCCCCGCGCTGGCAGACTATATCGCCGATCCCGCCGAGAAGGACGAACTCGCCGGCGAACTCTTCGGGCATGTTGCCGCAGGACGTATCAAGATCGAACTCAACCAGCGTTACGCGCTGGAGGACGCGGCGCAGGCCCACCGCGACCTTGAATCGCGCAAGACGACCGGCTCGTCGGTCTTCGTCATCTGAGGAGAACGCCATGCGAGTCGAACAATTGACGTGCGCCATCGGCGCCGAACTGGTCGGGATGAGTCTCGCCGAAGCCATCGACGATGACGGCCTGTTTGCGGAGATCCGTGCGGCGCTGCTCAAACACCGGGTGCTGTTCCTGCGCGACCAGGATATCTCGCGCGCCGAGCATATTGCGTTTGCGCGTCGTTTCGGCGAACTGGAGGACCATCCCGTCGCCGGCAGCGACCCGGAACATCCGGGCCTCGTGCGCATCTACAAGAACCCGGATCAGCCCAACGACCGCTATGAAAACGCATGGCACGCGGATGCCACCTGGCGCGAGGCGCCGCAGTTCGGTGCTGTCCTGCGCTGCGTGGAGTGCCCGCCCGTCGGCGGCGACACGATGTGGGCAAACATGGTCCTCGCCTACGAGAACCTGCCGGACCACATCAAAACCCAGCTCGCAGACCTTCGCGCCCGCCACAGCATCGAGGCCAGCTTCGGTGCCGCGATGCCGGTCGAAAAACGCCTTGCTCTCAAGGCGCAATTCCCGGACGCGGAGCATCCGGTTGTGCGCACGCACCCGGAGACCGGCGAGAAGGTGTTGTTCGTGAACGCCTTCACCACCCATTTCACCAATTACCACACGCCGGCGCGCGTGCGCTTCGGGCAGGACGCCAATCCGGGTGCGGGTGAGTTGCTGCGCTATCTCATCAGCCAGGCCTACATCCCCGAGTACCAGGTCCGCTGGCGCTGGAAACCCAACAGCATCGCGATCTGGGACAACCGAAGCACGCAGCACTATGCAGTGATGGACTACCCGCCGTGTCACCGCAAGATGGAGCGCGCCGGAATTGTCGGCGACAAGCCGTACTGATCGGGCAGAAGGAAACCGCTTCATGACTCTCGATATGACACCCACCATCCTGATGGTGCCGGGCTTGCGCGACTTCGTCGCGGAGCATTGGCAAACGTTGTTGGAGCGGAGAGTGCCCACGGCGGTCTCGGTGCCGCCACTTGAGCACGACAAACTCAGTTGCGCGGCGCGCGTCGCCGCGCTCGATGCCGCCCTCGCGAAAATCGATGGCCCGGTGATCCTCGTCGCGCATAGCGCGGGCGTGATGATCACGGTGCATTGGGCCCAGCAGCACAGCCGCAAGATTCACGGTGCACTGCTCGCCGCTCCGGCCGACCTCGAGATGCCGCTGCCGGCAGGCTATCCGGCCTTCGATGCGTTGGCTCAGAACGGTTGGCAGCCGATTCCACGAAATGCGCTGCCGTTTCCGAGCATCGTCGGTGCGAGCCGCAACGATCCGCTCGCGCAATTCGAGCGCGTCGCGGCGATGGCGAAAGACTGGGGCAGTCGGCTCGTCGACCTTGGCGAAGTCGGTCACCTGAATCCGGCCGCAGGGTTTGGTGAATGGCCGATGGCGGAGACACTGATCCATGAACTCGTCTGATCTGATACCGGTTGGCACGGTTGATGAACTCGCGCCAGGCCAGCGAAAACTGGCCTTCATCAATGGCCGCGGTGTTGTCCTGTTTAACATCGACGGCACGATCCACGCAATTGAGGACTCGTGTCCCCACCAGGGAGCCTCGGTCGCAAACGGTCATCTCCACGGGTGCGTGCTGAGCTGCCCGGCGCACGGTCTGCGCTTCGATCTGCGCACCGGTTGTATGCCAGGCGCGGGCGGGTTGAGCCTGACGACTTTCACGGTCCGGGTCAACCACGGAAAGCTGTTCGTGAGTCTGGAAGATGCGAGCGCCAGTCCCGCGCAGGCATCGGCGTGCAACGCGGCACCGTGATACGGGCCGCGCGGGAATATGCGGTCATTCAGGGGAACAAGGATGCAAGGATTGATGATGCAGCAACCGCTTCTGGTTGCGTCGCTGCTGGTGCACGCTGAACGCCACCACGGCGAACAGGAAATCGTGTCGCGACGGGTCGAAGGCGACATTCACCGGTATCGGTACCGGGATTTCGCGCAACGCGCGCGCCGCATGGCAAACGCCCTCAGAGGCCTCGGCATCCAGCCGGGCGAGCGGGTGGCGACGCTGGCGTGGAACGGCTACCGTCACATGGAGTTGTACTTTGCCGTGTCTGGGGCCGGGTCCGTGTTGCATACGCTGAACCCCCGTCTGCATGTTGATCAACTCGCGTACATCATCGACCATGCGGAAGATCGCGTCGTGTTCTTCGACCTGACGTTTCTCTCGCTGATCGAGAGTGTCGCGCCACGAGTCACGAGCCCGAAGGTTTTCGTCGCAATGACCGACCGTGCGCACATGCCGCAAGAGCATGGCCTGTCCAAGATGCTGCTGTGCTATGAGGATCTTATCGACGGTCACAGCGACGCTTTCGACTGGGCGCTGCTTGACGAAAACAGCGCGTCATCGCTGTGCTACACGTCCGGGACAACCGGCCATCCGAAGGGGGTGTTATACAGCCACCGCTCGACCCTGCTGCACACCTACGCTGCCGCGCTGCCGGATTCGCTCAACTGTTCGGCGCGCGACGCGATCCTTCCGGTCGTGCCAATGTTCCATGTGAACGCGTGGGGACTGCCGTATATCGCGTGCATGGTGGGTGCGAAGCTGGTGTTTCCGGGGCCGGTACTCGACGGCAAGTCGCTCCATGACCTGATCGAGGACGAGCAGGTCACGCTGTCGGCCGGCGTGCCGACAGTCTGGCAGGGACTGCTTGCGCATGTCGACGCGATCAAGGGTTCGTTTTCGTCGATGAAGCGCACGATTATCGGCGGCGCTCCTTGTCCGACGGCGATGACGATGGCGTTCCAGATGCGCCATCACGTCGATGTACTGCACGCTTGGGGCATGACGGAATTGAGCCCGGTTGGCACCGTCTGCAGTCCCAAGGCGCATCAGGCGTCTCTACCTGTGAAGGAGCGCTACGCGCTTCAGGCGAAGCAGGGGCGCCCGGTGTTCGGCATCGACATGAAAATCGTCGACCTGGAAGGCAGCGATTTGCCGTGGGACGGCAGCGCAACTGGCGACCTTCTCGTGCGCGGTCATTGGGTCATGCAGGAGTACTTCGGCCATGACGGCAGATCGCCGCTGCACGACGGCTGGTTTCCGACCGGCGACGTGGCAAAGATCGATCCCGACGGCTTCATGCAGATTACGGATCGCAGCAAAGACGTCATCAAGTCCGGCGGGGAATGGATCAGTTCGAGCGACATTGAAAACGTTGCGTATCTGCACCCCGAAGTCACGACGGCGGTCTGCATCGCCGCGCGGCATCCGAAGTGGGACGAGCGTCCGCTGCTGCTGATCGTGAAGAAGCCCGGCAGCACGCTCGCCGCTACCGAACTGCTCACATTCTTTAACGACCGGGTTGCGAAGTGGTGGAAGCCAGACGCCGTGGTGTTCGTGGACTCGGTTCCGCTCGGTGCAACAGGCAAGGTGCTCAAGAACCAGCTACGGGATCAGTTCGGCGATTACTACCTGTCGGCCTGAGACACCGACGTCGCAACTACACAGTTTCATTTAAGTAACAAGCCATAAGCAGCCGGGGCCACCCGGCGCGCCCCACCCCTGGAGGAGACACAATGAAATTCAAGTCAGGTAGCCTGGTAGTGCTGATCGTTTTTTCAGCAGCGGCCCATGCCCAGTCGTCGGTTACGCTCTATGGCGTAGCCGACAGTGGGCTCCTGTATCAGAGCACCTCGGCCGCAACGTTCCAGCCACGTGCGCCTAACCTGGGGCACGTCTATGAACTCAAGGACGGTGGCATCTACTCCAGTTTCTGGGGTCTGAAGGGAAGCGAAGACATCGGCGGCGGCTACAAGATCACGTTCAAGCTGCAAGGCACATTCAACACCACGAACGGCAAGTCTGGACTGTCCGACACGCCGGGCACGACCGCGCTCTTCAACCAGTATGCGACGGTCGGCGCAACCGGGCCGTTTGGCACATTCGACGCCGGCCGCCAGATCATCCCGATGATCTACGCGATGGCGGAAACCGACGTACGCGGCGCACAGTATTTCGGCAGCATCCTGACGGCGTGGCTGGGCATCAATCAGGCGGCCGGCTGGCCCGGTACCAGCACAAACGCTCCAATCGGCGCCCTGTATGACAGCAACGCGCTGGTCTACAGTTCGCCGAAATTCTATGGCACGACGCTTGCGCTGGAGTACGCGCCGGGTGGGGTCGCGGGACAGTTCCAGGGCGGCACGCGCGAGTCGGCCGTGCTCAAGTATTCGAATTACGGTTTGAACCTGTCCGCGGTGTACTACAACGGGCATGACACCAACCCGTTTCCGCTGACTTATCCAGCGGCTCCAGCGACGCCAGCGACCGGCCTGGACAATAACCGCTTCTACTATTTCGGTGCGATGTATACGATCAGCGGCTTTTCGGTATCCGGCTCGTACGCTATTGCCAGAAACCCCGCCAAGAGCAATAGCGTTGACTTCGAAATGGCATCGGGCGGCCTTGGCTACCAGTTCAATCCGGTCTTCAAAATCACGTCCGGTTTCTACTACCTGAAGGACCGAAACAATTCAGCGAATCACTCAAGCGAGTTCGCTATAGGTGCGGAATACAATCTGTCCGTGAGGACCAAGGCGTATGCGCAGGTCGGGTATGTCAACAACAAGGGGACGATGAACCAGACGATCATCTATGGAGCCCCGGTTGCGCCGGGTGTCTCCACCACTGCGGCCATGGTCGGCATTCGCCATAGCTTCTGATTTCGTCACCTTCATGAACCGGAGTCATCCATGAAAACAATCAAGACACTCGAGCTGGTGGTCGCAGCATGGCTTGTTGCAGTGTCCACAACGGCGTGGTCGCAAACTGGTCAAGCAGCCAGTGCACCCATCAGTGCGCAAGGGGCGTCCGAGATGACGGCATCGGGCGCTGTGGCTCCTGCGGGCAGGAAAGCGGACCGTGCCCTGCGCCGGCGGGTGTATGCCGCCATCGGGAAGGACAAGGAAATCAGCGCCGGAGACATCAGTGTCATCGCGAAAGACGGCGCGGTGACACTGAATGGCACGGTCACGGAAGCTGCCCAGATCGGCAAGGCCGAGGCGATCGCCGGGGGAGTTTCCGGAGTGACATCGGTGACCAACAAGCTGACGGTGAAGAAACCGCTGGGCGGTATGTAAGCTGCCATAGTCAGACACGGAGTGCGGTGAGGGCGAAGTCAACCGGGTGACGTCTGGGCCTAGGAAAGCGCGTTGTGCCAGGAATAGGACCTATTCCTCGCCGATTACTACCGCGTATCCCGCCACGAGCGGACGATACGCGTCAACCAATGCACGAAGGCGTTGGCGCGCATGCAGCAGTCCGCTAGTCGCTGTATATGGGCATGTGAGCGGACCGTTCAAAACTCACTATCGAGGTAATCATGACGCAAGCTCTGAAAGGCAAACTCGCACTCGTGACCGGCTCTTCTCGCGGCATCGGCGCCGCCATCGCGACCCGTCTCGCGCGGGACGGCGCATCCGTCATCGTCCACTATGCGTCGAGTCCGGGCCGCGCAGATGCGGTGGTCAAGGCGATCCGCGACGCAGGCGGTGAGGCCGAAGCAGTCGGCGCCAATCTGTCGAAGCCCGAAGGGGTGACGGCGCTGATCGATACGTTGAATGGCGTCTTCGGCGGCAGGTTCGAAGGTCGGCTCGACATTCTCGTCAACAACGCGGGCACCGTAGAATACGGGCCGTTCCTCGAGTCGTCGGCGACGTCGTATGACACGCACTTTAACCTCAATGTACGGGCCCCGATCGAACTGGCGAAGGACGCGGCAAAGCGCATGGTCACGACGGGGTGGGGACGCATCATCAATGTGGGCTCTGCTTTCGGCGAAGCAGCGCCGCTGCCTGGTGTAACGCTTTACATCGCGTCGAAATTCGCCATTCGGGGATTCACGCGCGGCCTTTCGCGCGAACTGGGGAAGTTTGGTGTAACCGTCAATGCGGTTCAACCCGGCCCGATCGACACCGAACTGGCTCCCCAGCCGGGGACGGAAGACCACGCAACGATGACCAAGCTCGCGAGCGTGGGTCGCTTTGGCAAGCCCGAAGAAATCGCGGCGGCGGTGGCCTACCTGGCGAGCCCCGAAGCGGGCTACACCAACGGCGAAAGCTTGACGGTCGATGGTGGGTGGATTGCCTGAGGAAACCGACGAGCGTTTCCGCTGACACGCTACGAGGCCTGATTCACTGGCAGACGTGAGTAATAGTCCGGAGCGCGTGCGGGCGCAAGAGCATTCGCACGCGACCTTCGACAATTGCTGAGCTACACAAATGGACGAAGACACCAGATTGCTTGCTTTGAGCGCCATAGCACACCGGTCGCGCATGGCTATCTTCCGGCTGCTCGTTGCCGTGGGGCCGCGCGGGTTGCCCGCAGGAGAGATTTCTGCGCAGTTAGGAATCGTTCCGTCCAGTCTGTCTTTCCACCTCAAGGACATGTCGCGCGCAAACCTTGTATCCAGCAGCCGGAAGGGGACCTTCATTTATTATTCGGCGGGCCTGGATGCCATTCATGGAGTTATCGACTTTTTGACTGAAAACTGCCTTGCTGGCTCCGCAAGGAATCCTTCTTCCCGGTAAGGAGCATATGAGGTCAGCCCGCGCTGCCAAACAACTGCACTACCAGACCGCGCAGCCAGCGATTTCCCGCTTCATGGGTGGCGCAGGTCGGCGCGCCCGGCTCGCCGCTCGCCTGCGACTACCGGGACCTGGAAGCGATGGGGTGCTTCGACCTGGTGGTCAACGCCACATCTGCCAGCCTCACCGGCGAGTTGCCGCCAGTTCCACCGACTGTGTTCAGCCCGATGGGCACGGCCTACGAACTGATCTACGGCAAGGCGCTGATGCCCTTCCTGCGCCTCGCGCGTAATGCGGGCATGCTGGGCGTCGTGGACGGCGTTGGCATGCTGGTGGAACAGGCGGCAGAGGCATTTGCATGATGGCGCGGCGCTCGACCCCAGACGCGAGCCATCATCGACCAGCTTACGGTTCACCTCAATTGACCGCGTGACGGAGATTCAGATGAAGACGGTCTTGATGCGACACGGCATCAACCAACACCTGTTTAGCAAGCGCGATCCGGTCCAGTATGGAACCATCACGCTGGCCGAGATAGATGCGAGGCTGCTGGCCTTGGGATCTTGAATTGGGCGTGCAACAGGTAGAGGACAAGACTTATCGAACCCGATTGAAGAGCGGCGACGCATTGCTTGCGGCGGCCAATTCGTTGGCGGCCGCAAGCAATGCGGGTCCGAGATTTGCCATACGCTTCTCGTCAAGACGAACAAGTGGTCCCGCAATGCTGATTACCCCGATCGCAGGAAAGCCGCGCCGCTGTACCGGTGCGGCCATCGCCGTCATGCCCGGCGCGAACACTTCATTGATGGTCGCATAGCCGCGCGCGCGTGCTGCGTGAACGAATTCCAGAAGACCATTGATGGTGGTGGGAGCGTTGGGGCCGTACTGCTTCGGCTGCCCGAATCCCTGTCGTGAGACCAGTTCGAGCGCACGTTCATCGGTCATCGTCATCATCCATGCATGACCTGTTGCGCTGCAGGACAGAATGGTGTCCATACCCATGTCAGGGTCGTATCGCAAGCCCTTTAGCGCACCTTGTGCCTTTGCTACCCACGTCAGTCTATCGCCGTCGACGATGGCAAGCCGCACCAACTCGCCCGACGTTTCCGCTAAACGGTCGAGCATGGTCTGCGCGATATCGACGATGCCCGAAGTTGCGAGAAACCCGAGGCCCAGACCGACGAGCTTCGTCGTGAGCACGTAATCCCCGTGTTCGCGCAACTGCCGGACGTAGCCGCACTGCTTTAGATCGACGAGCAACCTGTGACAGGCGCTGCGGGGAATGTCGAGCTCGGTCGCGATCATCGCGAGCGGCGTACCTTCCATCTGCGTGGCCAGGAATTCAAGGACCGCGAGGGTACGTTCGGTGACGCCGGGCATATCAGTCTCCAGGACGCTCTGCTCGCCGAGATCTGGCCGACGAAGCAAGCTATTTTTCGCATTACGGTATCAAATTCCAGCTTGGAATGGTGTCCCAATCCACGATGCTAAGCTTTAACCACGGGCGCGGCACAGTCAAGCGACGCTCCAAAAAAATGAGGAATCCGACGAAAACGAATGGCACAGCCGATTGCCGTCATGGCGAAGCTGGCGCGCGATTCCGTTGCGTTCCCAACAGGTTGATGAACAAGGAGACGAGATGAGTCAACTGGCACAGCATCAGAGTGGTACGGCAATGCGCACGCGAGCGGTGACGGCCGCCGCAATTGGCACCGCACTGGAGTGGTTCGATTTCACGCTATACGGCGCGCTAGCGGCAACCGTTCTTCCGAAGCTGTTCTTTCCTTCGATGGATCCGACCTCAGCGTTGCTGGCGTCGCTCGCGACCTTCGGCGTCGGACTTGCCGCGCGCCCGCTGGGCGCGATCATCTGCGGACATCTGGGCGACAAGGTGGGGCGTCGAAACCTCATGTTAGGCACCGTCTCTGTCATGGGTCTGGCCTCGATGTTTATGGGCGTATTACCGACCTATGCGAGCATCGGCGTGTGGGCACCGGTTTTACTTGTCGTGTTACGCATCCTGCAAGGCTTCGCACTGGGCGGCGAATCAACAGGAGCGCAGTTGATGGCGATCGAACACGCAAGCCCCGAGCGTCGCGGCAAATATTCTGGACTGCTTGGATTGTGCTCGCCACTAAGCCAGATTCTCGCCAACGGGGTGCTGCTTCTGATGTCGGCCACGCTTTCTACTCAGGCGTTCGATTCCTACGGCTGGCGCGTCCCATTTGTACTGAGCTTTATTCTCGTCATTGTCGGCGTCTATATCCGGCTCAAGGTCAGCGAAACACCGGCGTTTATAGAACTGCGGAAGACCGAGGTGGTCCATGTTGGCAGCCCGTTGCGCGACGCGCTGCGATTTCACTGGCGGACGGTGCTGCGCTGGATGATTTTCTTCTGCGGCCCGGCAGCTCTCTTCTACCTCATTGTGGTGTTTTCGCTGAGTTACATCACGAAAACGCTGGCCATACCGAAACAGACCGGCTTCCTGCTGCTGATGGGTGCCAATGTCTGTGCAATCGTAGGTGCACTCGCGGGCGGCATGCTCAGCGACAGAATCGGCCGCAGGAAGGCGCTTGCCATTGGGTCGATCGCGACGTTGCTGATGCTGTTCTTTTACTTCCAGATTCTGGATACGAAGAGCTTCGTTCCGATGCTGGCGGCGATGGGTTTCTTCCTTGGCTTCACTCAGTTTCAGAGTGGCATCCAGCCTGTCGCGTTCGCAGAGGCCTTTCCGACCAACGTGCGCTATTCGGGTTCGGCACTGGCCTATACCGGCGCGAATCTGATCGCAGGCGGTCCTATGCCGGTCCTTGCGGTCTGGCTTTTCTCGATTTGCAGCGGCTCTCCGTGGGGCGTCGTTGCTGTGTGTGTCGTGTTCAACATTATTTCGTTGACCATGATCCTGACGGCACCCGAAACGCTTGGTATCGATATGAACCGTACCGACCCGGCAGCGAAGCTCTCAGGCGAGTCGGAGTATTTGCAGGGTGGCGTGCCGAGCCGCCGAACCTGAGTCGTAGGTGTTCTTCGCCGCCTCAAGGCAGCGAACGTCAGATTGAGTAACCGGACGGATTTAACATGACTGAACTCGTATATGTATTGAACGGCTCGAACCTCAACATGCTTGGCAAGCGTGAGCCGCATCTGTATGGCACCACCACGCTTGCACAAGTCCAGCAGCGGGTCGAGACTCTTGCCGCCACGCTGGACCTCAAGTGCGATTTCAGACAGACGAATAGCGAAGCCACTATGGTGGACTGGCTGCAGGAAGCGTTCGAGCGCGACGTGGGCGTAATCATCAATCCAGCGGGATTCTCGTTTGCCTCAGTGCCGGTGTTTGACGCGGTGAAGCTTGTGCGGCGTCCGCTGATCGAGTTGCACATTACCAACATCCACAAGCGTGACGAAACCTATCGGCATTCCCTGATTTCCAGGGCTGCGATGGGAGTCATTTGCGGACTCGGTGTGAATGGCTATCTGGCTGCGCTGTATGCGATGGCATTGGCACTACGGGAAAATCCGGCGCTCGACTCCTGATGACGCGTAGTAGGCGACAAGACCAAATCGCCACCATAGTCGCTTAGGGGTGCGATCGGCTCGCGATTACCCCTTTCTTCCAGCCGATAAACGAGGGTTGCGAAACGTCTCAAGCACCGTCGCCGCCTCAAAGGGTTTTTCCGCCGCGCGCGAACTCTTCATCAGTGCTTCGATGCGCTGCGCCGTATCAGTTGACGGGGCCGGTGTGTAGATCATGATCCTCATTCCCGGCGCATCGGGCACTTCGAGCGAGAGCGCATCCAGTTCTAGCACGCCAGCCACAGGATGCTCGATCACCTTGCGCCAGTCGCTGCGCTTCAGGACTTCATGCTCCGCCCACCAGCGGCAAAAATCCGCATCGGTATCCGTCAATTCTTCAACCAGGTCCCTGAGAAACACCTCACCGGATGGACGCAGGATGTAATCTCCGCGGAACTGCGCCAGTACGCACTTTGCGTAGGCATCCCAACCATGAAACAGCGAACGTGCGCCTTCGTGTTGAAAGGTGAACCACAGTAGATTGCAGCGTCCCGCGGGCATCTTGCGAAAATCAGTGAATATCTTGACCGCCGCTTCGTTCCACGTGACGTAGTTCCAGTTACCGTCGACGACGTACGCCGGCATATTGCCCAACTGATCAACCATGCGGCGCACCGTGTCGGTCACGTTCTGCGCGATCGGATAGGGTCCGGGCGGTGTGTAATGGTTGGCAAGCTCGAACAGATGAGTGCGCTCATGCGCTGAGAGATTGAGCGCGTTCGCAAGACTCTCGATAGTCTTGAATGACACGTTGACCTCGCGGCCCTGTTCTAGCCACGCATACCAGGTCACGCTGATGCCGGCGCGTTCGGCCACTTCTTCACGCCGCAGTCCAGGCGTTTTCCTGCGATTGCCCGCGGGAAAGTCAATGTCTTCAGGCCGCAGCCGCGCGCGGCGCGTCCGCAAAAAATCAGCCAGTTCAGTCAACCGTTGCTGCTTTTCCATTCCGCGTCTCCCGATACTTTCCCTATTACTGCCATTACTAGTAATGGCAGTTGCTAGATGCGCCGGTTCATTCGTGCCACATTTGTGCCGTCGGCCAGGTATTCGTTGTTTTTGCGGCGGCAGCGCTGATTATAGATCGCGCGCCGAACAAAGGTATTGCTGCGCGCGCATAGCAGGCGTTCGCAAGATACCGCGACTCCGCGCCGGGCGATCACCAAAAACACTCATGGAGACATACATGCGTCGCTTGATTCACTTCACACGTGCGAGCGTTTTTACAGTCGCAGCAGTCCTTTTTCTTCCGGCGATCAGTGCACATGCCGATTACGCCGGCGCGCCGAGAACCTTTCTGTTCAATCCGGCGGTCCAGATTCCGTTCTCCGACACGGCCAAATTCAAGAAGAAGCCTCCGTACGTGATCGGCTTCGCGAACGCGGGTCTTGGCGATAGCTGGCGTGTTGTGATGCAGCATTCACTGATGAAGGCCGCGTCTGAGCACGCCGACGTCATCAAGCAACTCATCATCACCAACGGCAACATGGATGATGCGAAGCAGGCAGCGGATATTCAGGATCTGATTTCGCGCGGCGTGGACTTGCTGATTGTTAGCGCGAATACGCAGAAAGCACTCGATCCGGTTGTCACGCGTGCGATGAAGCAAGGTATTCCCGTGGTGATGGTCGACCGGCGCATTTCGTCAGATAACTTTGTGTCCTTCGTGACGGGCTCAGACGCGATGATGGGCCGGGTCTGGGCACAGTGGATCGTCGAAAAGCTGCATGGCAAGGGGAACGTCATCATGCTTGCCGGGCAGGCGGGCTCAAGCGTCAGCGCCGACCGCGAAGCTGCGGCACATGAAGTCTTCGCGCAGTATCCGGGTATCAAGGTGCTGGACACCGTGTACTCGGACTGGAGCCCCGTAAAGGCGAAGCAGCAGATGCAAGCGATGATTGCAAAGTATGGCCACAACATTAACGCCGTGTGGTGCGCGCATGGCCTGCCGGTGGCTGGGTCAATTGATGCGTTCCTCGCCGCTGGCTTCAAGGCAGGTGAGATTCCGCCGCATACCACGGCCGATCTGAATGGTCCGCTTCAGCTTGCGCTTCAGTACAAGATCCCGATGCTTGAAATCGGCTACCCGCCCTCGATGGGAAGCACGGCGATCGATGTCGCGCTGAAGGTGCTGAATGGTGAACCGCTGCCCAAGATCTACGAGATCAGCCCGCAGATCGCTTTGACACGTGGTGATGAAACCGCGTCGGTCCCGCATCCGGATCAATACATTGACCAGATCGTGGATGCGAAGGGACCGCCGGATGAACTCATCGATGGTGGGATGGGACCGGGTTACAACCCGTCCACATTCAAGGTCAAGTTGCCGGGGGAAAAATGAACGGCCAGCAAACCGTTGCCCCTGCCACGAACGAGGGACCCATTCGAGACCGGATCGAGGTGCTGCAGGTGACCAAGCGCTTTCCTGGCGTCAAGAGTCTTGATGCGGTCTCGTTCGGCGTGCGTGCTGGAGAAATCCACGCCCTGGTCGGCGAAAACGGTGCGGGTAAGTCCACGCTCATGAAAGTGATGGCGGGCGCATATTTGCCTGACGAAGGCGAGATTCGCTTTGACGGTCAGCCTGTGCAATGGAAGTCGGCGGCGGATGCCAAGCGGCGCGGCATCCATGTCATCTATCAGGAGCTGGTGCTATTCCCGCAATCGAGCGTTGCCGAAAACATCTTCGCGGGTGCTGAGCCTCGCTCACGTTTCGGCACCATCGACCATCGCCAGATGAACCGCCTCGCGCAGACATTGCTCGCAGAACTCGGTGTGCAGCTCGATCCGCGGGAGAGGGTGGGGAATCTGTCCGTCGCGGATCAGCAAATGGTCGAGATCGCCAAAGCGATGGCCGCCGAGACCCGCGTCCTTGTACTCGACGAGCCGACCGCAGTGATCGCGGGAAAGGAAGTGCAACTGTTGTTCGAGCGGCTGCGTGTACTGCGAGACAAGGGCGTGGCGATTATCTACATCTCGCACCGGCTGGAAGAAATCTTCGCGCTTTGCGATCGGGTGACCGTGATGAAAGACGGCCGCAAGGTGGGCACTCAGCCGGTCAGCGAGACGACCCGCGATGGGCTCGTGCGCATGATGGTGGGGCGCGAAATGAACGAAATCTATCCACCGAAGGCGAACCTCCCGAACGATACGCTCACGCTGCTCGCGGTCGAAGGATTGCAGGTCGGCAATCGCGTGTTCGACGCGTCGCTAGCTGTGCGGGCCGGCGAAATCGTCGGACTGGCAGGCATGGTCGGGTCGGGACGCACTGAACTGGCTTCGGGCATCTTCGGTGCGATGCGTGCGATGCGCGGCACGGTCGAGGTACGCGGCACTCGCCGCAAACGGATGACGCCGAACGCCGCTATCCGGCTGGGCCTTGGCTTCGTCACCGAGGACCGCAAATCGCAAGGCCTTTTGATGTACTTGAACGTCGCGCAGAACGTGACCGCCACGACATTAAAGCGTGTCTCGCGTTTCGGTCTGCTTCGCGCAGGCGCAGAGCGTGACGCAGGTGCGTTAGCGATCAAGGAATATGGTATTGCCGGCGCGCGTCCAGGTGGCAGCGTAGCCACACTTTCTGGTGGCAATCAGCAGAAGGTGTTGATCAGCCGCTGGGTGCGTGTCTCCGACAGCGTGCTGATTCTCGATGAGCCGACCCGCGGTGTGGATGTTGGCGCGAAAGCCGAAATCTACCGGGTCATGCGCCAACTGACCGCGCGAGGGCTCGGCATCCTGATGATCAGTTCGGAGTTGCAGGAGGTGATCGGCATGTCGGATCGTGTCCTCGTCATGCGCGAAGGGCGTATTGCCGGTGAGGTCAGCGGCGCTCAGATGACCGAGCACGACATCATGCGGCTCGCCACCGGTGCTCAATTGCAGCCACAAGGAGGCGAACATGCTTTCGCCAGCTAGCAGCAACGGGAATCTCTTCAAGCATCACATCGCGCCGAATGGCGCGGCATACGCGGTAGGTGCGCTTCTTCTCGTTCTCCTGTTCGCAGGCGCCTATGTCAGCGACCGGTTCGCAACGCTGCCGAATCTGCTCAACGTGCACCAGCAGGCGACCGGCCTTGCGATGGTCGCGCTCGGGCAGACCGTCGCGATACTGACCGGTGGAATCGATTTGTCAGTCGGTTCGCTGATCAGCGTCACCGCAACGCTGACCTCGGGCCTCGCCGACAACCCCTACGGCGGCTGGGGTACGGCGATCGCCGCGGTCCTGGTGCTGTCAGTCGCCGTCGGGTTGGCCAATGGCTTCCTGATCCTCTGGTTGCGCGTTCATCCGTTGATCGTAACGCTCGGTATGGGGGCCGTTCTGCAAGGCGCGATTCTTTACTATTCCACCGGGCCGGCCGGCAATGTACCCGATGGTTTCGATTCGCTCGCCTACGGGCGCTACGCGGGCATCCCTGTGACGGCGACGCTTGTCGTGCTGCTGTACTTCGCTGTCTCGTTCTTCATGCGTCATTTCAAGCTTGGGCGCTACGTATACATGGTCGGTGACGACGAGAACGCGGCGACGCTAACGGGCATTCCACGCGCCCGGGTGATCCTGTTCGTTTATGCCTTCTCGGCGGTTTGCGCAGGCCTGACCGGCATCTATCTCGCGGCACAGTTCGGCTCGGGACAGCCGTACCTTGGTGCGAACTACACGCTCGCCTCGATTACGCCGGTTGTGGTGGGCGGTACGGTGCTCAGCGGTGGCCGGGGCGGTGTGATCGGTACGTTGATTGGTGTCTATCTGCTCAGCCTGCTAAACAACCTGATCAACTTCGCTGGCATTCCGTCGCACTACCAGCTGGTCATTCAGGGCGCGGCGATTATCGTCGCGGTCTCGGTGAATCTGCAACGCAAGCGGGTGTCGGCATGAACTCAGTCGTATCCAAACGCCGGCCGCCCATCGCACGATTCTTCTCGACGGATCTCCTCAGGCGATACGGGATCTTCCTGTTCCTCGTGTTTCTTGTCGCGGTGTCGGGTGTGTTATCGCCGACGTTCCTACGTACGGACAACGTCCTGAACATGCTGGTGCAGTTTGCGCCCCTCGGCATCGTCGTGATTGGCCAGGTGTTCGTGATTCTGGTTGGCGGTCTCGATCTTTCTGTGGCCTCAGTGATGGCAACGGCGGCTGTGATCGCGACCGCGTTCGACGGCACTAACGCCTCGGCACCTGCGATATTTGGCGCGACGTTTGTGATGTGCCTATGCGCCGGGCTCTTAAACGGCCTGCTCGTGACCAAGCGCCAGGTCTCGCCATTCCTGGCAACGTTCGCAACCGCCGTCGTGCTGCAGGGCATCCGCTTCGCTTACACGCAGGGCTCTCCTTCCGGCAACGTGCCGCCGCTCTTCCACACAATGGGCACTGGCACGCTCGGCGGCGCGCCGGTGAGTGTCCTGATGCTTGCGGTATGCGCTGTGGTCTTTGGGGTGTTGCTGCATCTTTCGACCTTCGGCAGACGCGTCTACATGGTCGGCGGCAATGCCGAGTCCGCGCGGCTGGTCGGCGTGAGTCCCGATCTGGTGCGCATTGTCTGCTACGTGATCAGCGCGCTGCTAGCAGGCGTGGCCGGGTTGGCGCTGTCCGGCTATGTGGGCATTGTCGACAACTGGGTCGGGCGCGGCTTTGAACTCGACTCGATTGTCGCCGCCGTGATGGGTGGACTCGCACTGTCCGGTGGTCGCGGCTCACTATTTGGCGGACTCGCGGGGGCAGCGATTCTCGTCATCGTCTTCAACATCGTGTTGCTGATCGGCATGCCGGTTCAGGCCCAGATCATCGTCAAGGGCGTCATCATCATCGGGGCGTCTGCGTGCTACGTGACGCGCCGGCTCCGGTGAACAAGGCTTTTAAACAGGAGTAGATCCATGAGAGCTGTCCGTTTTCATTGTGCCCACGACATTCGCGTCGAGAATGTGCCCGACCCGAGCGGCATGGGCGCAAACCAGATGATCGTCAAGCCTATGTGGTGCGGCATCTGTGGAACCGACCTGCACGAATACCAGGCGGGACCGATTGTCGTCCCCACGGAACCCCATGCGCTGACCGGCGCGAAGGCGCCGCAGGTGCTGGGACATGAATTCAGCGCGGAAGTGGTCGAGGTTGGCAAGGACGTAAAGAACGTGCAAGCGGGCGACCGCATTTCCGTGATGCCGCTCGCGTCCTGCGGTCAATGCTACTACTGCGTGCGTGGGATGCGTCATCTTTGCACGAAGATGGGCTGTGTGGGTTTGAGCTGGGACGGCGGCGGTATGGCCGAATATACGGTGCTTAACGACTATCACGCGAACAAGCTGCCCGACACCGTCAGCGACAAGCAGGGCGCGCTGATCGAGCCGGCAGCAGTGGCACTCTATGCCGTGGATCGCGGTGGCGTCACAGTCGGCTCGACGGTGCTCATCACGGGTGCGGGTCCGATTGGCGTGCTCGCTGCGCTTGCCTGTCATGCGACCGGCGCTACGAAGATTTTCGTGAGCGACCCCAACCCCGCGCGTGCCGCGAAAATGGCCGGATTCGGCGTGGCGAGCGAGATATTCGATCCGACAGACGGTGAACTGCCACAAAAAATCCGGGATCTGACTGAAGGAGTCGGCGTGGACGTTGCGATCGAATGTGCCGGCAATCAACACGCGCTTAACGCTTGCGTCGACGCGGTCCGTTCGGCGGGGGCTGTTGTGCAGGCAGGGCTGCATGTCGGCAACGCTACCGTCGATCCCATGAAATGGTCGCTCAAGGACATTCGCATCGAAGGGACCTGGTGCTATCCGGTGACTATCTGGCCGCGAATTATCGGCATGATCGCCAATGGAAAATTCCCGGTGGAAAAACTCATTCACGACCTGATCGATGCCGACGATGTCGTCGCCAAGGGGTTCGACGTGCTGAGCGACAATGGTAGCGACAAGATGAAAATCCTGATCAACCCGCAGACGCGCTAAAGCCGCCCGGAGATTTGCATGACTGATACAAGTACGCAGAACAAGCCCACAATTGGCTGGATCGGCTTGGGTAAGATGGGTTTGCCCATTGTCGAAAATCTGCTCAGGGCTGGGTTCGACGTGACAGTGTATGACATGGATAAGCGGCGCTCGGAAGAGTTGGCGCAGCGTGGCGCGCATGCGTCGCCCGATATTGCAAGCCTTGCCGCGTTGACACAGTTTATCTTTTCGATCATACCCGACGACGCGGCGCTGCAAAAGGTCGCACTCGGTCCGCAGGGTGTGGTGGCCAATGCGCGTGACGGTGCCGTCTATGTCGACATGAGCACGGTCTCGCCGGCGGTGTCTGAGACCGTGCGGGACTCGGCGCGCGAACGGGGCGTTGATTTCATTGCCGCGCCGGTATCGGGCAGCACGATGCTCGCCGGGAAAGCGCAACTGACCGTATTCGCCTCCGGTCCTAAAGCAGCGTTCCAGCGCATGCTGCCGGTTTTCGAGGCAATATCCGCGCGCCAGTACTACGTTGGCGATGATCAGCAGGCGCGCTATCTGAAGCTTGCAATCAACCATCTTGTCGGCTCGACTGCCGTGCTGTTGGCTGAAGCGCTGACCCTCGGCAAAAAGGGCGGTCTCGATTGGGTCGAAATGTTGACGGTGATTGGCGATAGCGTTGCTGCATCTCCGCTCATCAAATACAAGCTTGATCCGCTCAAGCAAAGAGATTTCTCGCCGGCCTTTTCATCGAAACAGATGTTGAAGGACATGTCGCTCGTCGTCGATGCGGGCCGCGACGCCGGTGTGCCGATGGCCGCAGCGTCGCTTGTACGCGAACAGTTCGAGCACTATGCAAACGGCGACGGGGCAGAACTCGATTTCTTCTCGATCGTTCGTGCGGTTGAAGCAGCCGCGGGCATCGAAAACTGACCGACGCGTTTCCATAACTGACTCTTTCCGGAACCTCCATGCACTTCACTGTTTATTGTCTGGACCATGACAACATGGTCGAACGCCGACTCGCTCATTACGAAGCGCACAAAGCCTATCTGGCCACCTCGCCGCTCAAGACCGTGATGTCGGGTCCGCTGCTAGCCGGCGATCAGGAAACGATGATCGGCAGTTTCTTCCTGTATGAAGCCGACGATATCGCCGACGTGATGCGCTTTAACAGCAATGACCCGTTCAATGAAGCCGGCATCTGGCGCACGGTGGATATTCGGCCCTTCCTGAAACGCGTAGACAATCGATAGCCCCTCCCACTTCCGAGCGATGCGACGGTTATGCGAAATCTCGACGAACACACGATCACTGAAGCGGTTCTGGCGCGGCACGAACATGCCGCCGACGAACGGCTCAAGACTATTGTCACGAGTCTGGTGCGCCACCTGCATGCATTCGCACGCGAGGTGAACCTGACCGAGAGCGAGTGGGAGCAGGGTATTCACTTCCTGACCGATATCGGCCACATCACCAACGACAAGCGCCAGGAGTTTATTCTGCTGTCCGATACGCTGGGGTTGTCGATGCTCGTTACCGCCATGGCAAACCGCAAGCCGCCAGGCTGCACGGAGGCGACGGTTTTCGGGCCGTTTTTCGTTGAGGACGCACCGGTTTATCAAAACGGCGATGACGTGGCGAACGGTGCAAACGGCGAGCCTTGTTTCGTCTCCGGGTCGGTGAAGGGACCGGACGGTGAAGCGGTGGGTGGCGCGCGCATCGAGGTATGGCAGGCCGATGCCGACGGGTTCTATGATGTGCAGCATGCCGGTGACGACGCGCATCGTGCAAGAGGTGCACTGCACAGCCTCGCTGACGGCAGTTTTCATTTCCGCTCGATCGTCGCCGAGCCCTATCCGATTCCTCACGATGGTCCGGTGGGCAGGATGCTCACCGCGCTTGAGCGTCATCCGTGGCGACCGGCGCATCTGCATTTCATGATTAGCGCGCCGGGCTACGAAAGACTCGTGACGCACGTGTTCCGCGACGGCGACCCGTATCTGGATTCGGATGCGGTATTCGGGGTGCGCTCCTCGCTAGTCGCGCAGTGGGTCCGACACGAAGAAGGCACGACGCCAGACGGAACATCAATGGAAACGCCGTTCAGCACACTCGAATTCGATTTCGTTCTGAATCGCTCGTCATGACACCGTTCACTTATAACGCCCGACCGGCACGGATCGTGTTCGGTGCAGGTTCACTTGAACGCCTCGGAGAGGAACTCGACGAGTTGGGTATTCGTCGTGCCCTCGTATTGTCCACTCCCGAACAGCGCTTTCTCGCCGATCGTGTCCGTAAGCTGGGTGGTGAGCGTTGCGCGGGCATATTCGATGGCGCTGTGATGCATGTGCCAGTCGCCACCGCACAGGCCGGCGTCGACGCAGCGCGCGAAGCAGATGCGGACGGCCTGATCGCGGTGGGCGGCGGTTCGACGCTTGGACTCGCCAAAGCCATTGCGCTTGAAACGTCGTTGCCCATCGTTGCGGTCCCAACCACCTACGCGGGATCCGAAGTCACGCCGATTTATGGCATGACAGCGGCCAATGAAAAAAAGACTGGCAAAAGCTATCGTGTGTTGCCACGCACCGTGATCTACGACGCAAGCCTGACGCTCACGCTACCCGTCGGACTGACAGCGACCAGCGGTCTGAACGCGATTGCGCATGCGGCGGAGGGACTCTACGCACAGGATTCCAATCCGGTGATGTCGATGTTTGCCGAGGAGGGCATCAGCAGTCTGGCGCGCGCGCTTCCGATGGTCTGCGCACGCCTCGACGACCTCGAAGCGCGCGAGGCCGCTCAATACGGCGCGTGGCTGTGCGGAACCGTGCTGGGCAGCGTGGGCATGGCCTTGCATCACAAGCTGTGCCACACGCTAGGCGGCTCCTTCAATTTGCCGCACGCCGAGACGCACTCCGTCATCCTGCCGTATGCGATGGCGTTCAATTTGCCAGCGGCGCCCGATGCGTCTGAGCGACTACGTCGTGCGTTAGGGACGCCGGACCCGGCTACCTGCCTGTACGAACTCGGGCGGCAACTCGGCGCACCTGCATCACTCGAGACGCTTGGCCTGAAGGCGGGCGACCTTGACCATGCGGCTGAAATCGCCATGCGGTCCCCGTACTGGAATCCACGGCCGCTGTCATACGCTGCGATCCGCCGTTTGCTGCAATTAACTTTTGACGGCGCATGTCCGGATCTAACTTCGTTCGACGGCTTCTAAGTATCTCGCTGGAGACGCGTCTAACCCACGGGCAGTCATCGGTCGTAGAACCAACCCGTGTCGACAGGCATTTACTTTGTGACTATCTATCTCATGGAAAACCGGGCACTTATTATTGGCGCAAGCGGTATCGTCGGCAGCAACCTTGCTGATCAGTTGCTATCGAGCGGGTGGACCGTTTCCGGTCTTTCGCGAGGCCGCACTGCATTGTCGCCGGCCATCAGACCGATCACCGCCGATCTGACCTCTGCGACATCCGTGAGCGAGGCGCTTGCTGGAAAGTCCTTTAGCCATGTTTTCTTTACGGCGTGGTCTCGCCAGGCCACCGAAAAGGACAACATTCGTGTGAATGGGGGCATGGTGCGTCATGTGCTGGATGCGGTAGGGCCATCGGGGACCGTGTCGCACGCGGCGCTCGTCACGGGTCTGAAACACTATCTTGGACCGTTCGAAGCGTATGCGACCGGCGCGGTACCCATTACGCCGTTTCGTGAAGAACAAGGCCGTCAGGTCGTGGAGAACTTTTACTACGAGCAGGAAGACAGGCTGTTCGAAGCGGCACAACGGTATGGCTTTAGCTGGAGCGTGCATCGACCCCATACGATCATCGGCTTTGCGATCGGCAACGCGATGAACATGGGTGTCACGCTGGCGGTCTACGCGACGCTTTGTAAGCACACGGGCCAGCCGTTCGTCTTTCCGGGCTCTGCAGCGCAATGGAACAGCCTGACTGACATGACCGATGCGCGGCTCCTCGCACGTCACCTTGAATGGGCGGCTACGTCCGTCAACGCGCGCAACGAGGACTTCAACGTCGTCAACGGTGACGTGTTTCGCTGGAAATGGCTGTGGTCGCAAATCGCCGGCTACTTCGGCATTGAGGCCGTGCCGTTCGATGGCGAAATACGTCCGCTTGAGGCTCGCATGCAGAACGCCGGGCAAGAATGGTCAGACATCGCGTCGCGATTCGACCTGAAGGAAGCGGATATTGGCAAACTGGCTTCCTGGTGGCACACGGACGCAGATCTTGGCCGCCCCATGGAAGTGCTCACGGATATGACGAAGAGCCGCAAGGCCGGCTTCCTCGATTATCAAAGCACGCCAGATGCTTTCTTCGCGCTATTCGATCGGCTCAAGGCCGAGCGGATTATTCCTCAATGATCGGGCAGGGTCCGTCGTACGGCTAACCGACACATGAACATGCCGGGTTTGCCCGGCTGTGAGCACCTTCCCTGCGGGGGCGATGACACCGAATCCAACAGTTCCTGAATTCGGGCTTGCTGCAACCCGACCTCGCGCGGAGATGGCCTATGCGCAATATTATCGAAGACACAATTACCCAGGCGGTAGTCGCATCAATGCGCGAGGCTGAAGATGCAAGACTGCGCACGGTCATGACCTGTCTGGTCCAACACCTGCACTCGTTCGCGCGTGAAGTGAAGCTTACCGAGGACGAATGGTTTCGGGCGATCAGGTTTCTGACTGCGGTTGGCCATATCACCGACGACAAACGGCAGGAATTCATCCTTCTATCGGACACGCTAGGCCTGTCGACGCTTGTGACTGCGCAGAATAATCAGAAGCCGTCAGGCTGCACCGAGTCCACCGACTTCGGCCCGTTGTTTGTTGAAGGTGCGCGGGAGTACAAGAGCGGTGATGACATCTCCAACGGAGCTTCTGGAGAGCCTTGCTTCGTCAGCGGCAGGGTTCTGAGCGCTGACGGGTCGCCCATTGCTTCCGCACGAATCGATGTGTGGCAGTCAGACGAAGACGCCTTCTACGACGTTCAACGGCGGCCAGAGTCTTCGTTGACGGCTGAACACCAGACCCGGGGCAGGCTGAGCAGTGCAGCGGACGGGACCTTTAATTTTCGCTCAATACTCGCCGGGGCACATCCGATCCCTCATGACGGACCAGTTGGCCGATTGCTCGATGCGCTGGGCCGTCATCCGTGGCGGCCCGCGCATCTCCATTTCATGATTGCTGCGCCTGGTTACGAGACACTGGTAACTCACATTTTCCGCAATGGCGGCCAATATCTTGACTCGGACGCCGTCTTTGGGGTACGGCCGTCATTGATTGCCGATTGGGTGCGACATGAGCCCGGGGTGGCACCTGACGGAACGAGCTTGGGCGACGCCTTCTATACGCTTCAATACGATTTTGTCTTAAACCTTCGCAACATCTAAATCTGGAGTTGTCTTTGTCTCGCAAGACTCCCATCGCCTCACGGGATTGTTCGGTATTCATGGCACACTCCCATAAGAAAGATGGGGGTTTCATTATGAAACCATGCTCCGGCGAAGGTTCACAATCGTGCCGATTGTTGCCACTGGTGTATTCCCAACGGCGTGGCTCGACGGCTGGTCCATGCCGAAACTTGCCAGACGGGTAACGGAGCCTCTCGGCCGATGCCGTTGCAGGTGGTTTTCGTTAGAATGTGTTGTCGATTCTTTTAATCGTCTTTCACCGGAGGCGAACGTGCCAGGATTACTTCCCCATGTCGACCGCGAGGGACTCCTTGAATATTCGGTCGTCTACACCGACCGATCAATCAATCATATGTCGCAGCTCTTTCAAGGAGTCGTACGCGATATTTCCGGCGCCCTGAAAAAGGTCTACAACGCGAAGTCGGCGGTTGTCGTCCCAGGCAGTGGGACTTTCGGCATGGAAGCCGTCGCCCGACAGTTCGCGACGAACAGGAAGTGTCTGGTTATCCGCAATGGCTGGTTCAGTTTCCGCTGGTCGCAGATTTTCGACATGGGCGGCATTCCGTCTGAATCGATGGTGTTGAAGGCGCGTCCGGTCGAACAAGGAAGGCAGGCTGCATATGCACCGGCTCCGATCGAAGAAGTGGTAGCTGCGATCAAGGAGCACAAACCAGATCTGGTCTTTGCGCCGCATGTCGAAACTGCATCCGGGATGATGCTGCCTGATGCCTATTTGCGTGCCGTGTCCGACGCTGTTCACGCTGTCGGCGGCATGTTTGTACTGGATTGCATCGCCTCCGGTACGATCTGGGTGGACATGGAGGCTAGTGGCATCGATATCCTGATCAGCGCGCCGCAAAAGGGATGGAGCGCGTCACCGTGCTGCGCACTGGTCATGCTCAGCCCTCTCGCACGCGAAAGAATCGATGTAACAACCAGCACCAGTTTCGCTTGCGATCTTCGCAAATGGCTGCAGATCATGGAAGCCTACGAGAACGGCGGGTTCGCGTACCACGCCACGATGCCCACGGACAGTCTCGCGACGCTGCGCGACGTCATGAAGGAAACCGAGGCATACGGCTTCGATAAAGTGAGAATGGAGCAGCTTGAACTCGGCAAGCGCATTCGCTCACTCCTGAGTAGCAAAGGTTTCAAAAGCGTGGCGGCCGAAGGTTTTCAAGCTCCGGGCGTCGTGGTCTGCTACACGGACGATGACGGCATACGATCTGGCAAGAAATTCGCCGATGCCGGCTTGCAGATCGCGCCCGGCGTTCCACTTCAATGCGATGAGCCTGAAGACTTCAAGACCTTCCGCGTCGGATTATTTGGCCTGGACAAACTGCATGACGTCGAAGGCGCGGTCGCCAGACTCGCCAAGGCGTTGGACAGTATTCTTTAGGGTGCTTTTCCCGCACTCAGTTGGTCGAAGCAAGCGTGCCAGCGGGGAAATGAAAAACGCGCTGCAGTCTTCGCGGGCACGGCGCCGATACTCAAGGAGGTCGTGCGAGGAGCTCATGATGGCCCGCATGTGTCGACCGATACGCCTCTACAGAATACGAGGAGTGCGGCAACGCCCTTAAGGCAGCAGACTCATCCCAGACGAAATTTGCGGATTACGTCGGCATCCGGTTCAAGGCCAAGTCCAAAACCTCGCGGAACGGCCATCGTTCCGTTCTTTGGAATGATCGCCTCGCCGAAGAGCTGGACCTCGAGGTCGAAGTAGCGCCATTCGACCATCGCAGCGGGACCGCCCAGCGCCGCGCTTGCATGTACGTTTGCCAGCAGCCCCGGACCGTCGTAAAACGAGTGCACCATCACCGTGACGTTATGGGCGTTGGCCAGCGCGAAGACCTTGCGCAGTTCGGTCAGGCCCCCCATTTTTGCGGAGCTCGGCTGAATGAAGTCGACGGCCTTCGCCTCGAGAAGATGCTGAAAATCCATCAGAGTCGAAGCATTCTCGCCAGCGGCCACCGGAATGCCGCCCTGCTGCCTGACGTGCGCGAGCCCCGAGTAGCCAGACAGGTTCTTCGAGCCACCGCAGCTTGAGCGGTCGCAGCAGCTCTGTCATGTCGAATGCTTCGCGCACGGACCACGGACAGTTGACGTCCAGCATGATCTCGACGTCATCCCCGGCCTCTTCGCGCGCCGCACGCACACAACCGATATCGATCTCGTGTAGCTTGAGATGCCGAAACCCGCTATCCAGCGCACGTCTGACGTTTTTCCTGACGAGCTCAGGATCGGAGTAACGGATCAGGCTCGCGTATGCTGGCAACGTAACGGCGTCGCTGCCGCCGAGAAGCTGGTGGACCGGTTGGCCCGCGACTTTGCCGGCGATGTCCCACAGCGCGATATCAATGGCCGAGAGGCCGTAGATAAAGGCCCCACTGCGGCCGAAAACATGAAATTTTCTCTGCAGATCGAGCATCTGCTTTTCAAGCAAGCTGGCATCGCGGCCAATTATTTCAGGTGCGAGGATCGAATCGATCACCACCTTCACCGCCGGGACGGCGGTAAATCCAAACGACTCACCCCAACCGACGACGCCCGTGTCGGTGGTGACCTTCACAATCAGCGAGTCGGCCGTTTGCAATCCCGCTTTACCCCACACTGCCGCGTCGGACCTACCGCCTGCCGTGAACGGGATGCGCAGCGGGATCGATTCTATGCTGGCGATGTTCATGAGGTCTCCTTTCTTTGGCGAGGGTCTCCTGATCCTGCCATCAGATGTTGCCCGAATTCGAGAGTCCCCGCATATACGAGCAGGCGCTACAGGACCGAGTTAGCTCTTTCTCGAGCGTTGAATATTCTCTGAAGTCCAGGTGTGGCGAGCGTGGGCTGGCGTCCAGTGCGGTGGCGTTCGTGTCTTTTTGCCGATCGGAACAGATCACAAACATCGCTTCTGTGATGGAAACAATGCGTCAAGCGATTGCATCGAGACAAATCAAGAGCGGGAAATTGCGGTCGAATCAGGATCTTTCCATCGAGCGCATGCGGCGTTCGAGCTCGGCTATGTCCCGCGCGGCCGCGAGGTACTCATCGTTGTGACGTTGTTCGGCGTGTTCGAACCAGCAGTGAATCCATGTGAAAAGAAAGCCAAGCATGATCATCTCCAAGAAGTTGCTCCTTGCGGCGCAGTTAGCCCGACGCGACACAGCATTTTGTTTCCCGGCTGTTCTCTCGCTCTAGTCTGCACCGCAATCGTAGGCAGCAAACATGCTTACGTATACTTATCATTTTTTATCTAATACATTAGCTATTCTGTTCAATCATGCTTTGAGGTGCACACCTTGGAAGTCGGGCGACTGCGGGCGCTGCTGGAACTGGCGCGGTGTGGCACGATGGCGGCCGCCGCCGAGGCGCTGTTCCTGACGCCCTCGGCGATTTCACAGCAGATCGCACAACTGGAAGATGAGGCCGGCGTCAAGCTCACGGAACGTATCGGCCGCAGGGTGAGGCTCACGGCTGCGGGCAACGCGCTGGTGAGGCACGCCGAACGGGTGATGGCGGTGCTGGACGAGGCACGCTCGGAGTTGGCAGAGCTACGGCACGAAATAGCAGGCGAGTTGCGCGTCGCCGCGTTTGAGTCAATCGCTTCGGTTGTACTCCCTGACACCATCAAGGAACTGCGGCGCGCGTTTCCGCACCTGGAAGTCGCACTTGAAGAACTGGAGCCAATCGACGGAGTCGCGGCACTGCGGTCGTGGCGAACCGACATCGCCTTGATTGACGATCTGTCTATCGTGGCGGGCGATAATCGCGGAAAAATCGAGGTTGTGCCCCTGGCAGAGGATGTGCTGTACGTAGCAGTCGCGACTGACCATCCACTGAGCAAAAAGCCGTCGCTGAGCGTAGCCGACCTCAGGCATGAAACCTGGGCTGTCGAATCGATGTGGAGTACCTTCGGCGCCTTCGTCACCGATCTATGCCATCGCGCCGGATACGAGCCTCGGATCAACGCCAAATGCCGTGGGCCCGACATGATCGAAGCGATGGTGGCATCCGGCTGCTCGGTGTCAGTCGTCCCCGGACTCAGGGTGCTACGCTCGCCAGCAGGTGTGGCATGGATTAAGTTGGCGCCAGAGGTTCGCCGCAAAATCTACGTCGCTTATCGCCGCGGCGAGCGCAAGCACCCAACGATCAAGGTATTCGTCGAGGAAATCGTCCGGACGACATCCAGACTCCTCGTTGACTGAACTGATGCGCACGCACAACTCTGTCCGGCAAAGCGTTGGCGTTTCACTCTCACGACTTGGTTTCGTCACTATTACGCAGCATGCGGGAAAGATCGGCGAGGAGCAAACTAACGGCTTCTCGATACTGAAGGGGGAGAAGCGATGAACCATCCAGTATTGACGGGGTATGCGCTCGTAATTGTTGACGTGTTACTTTGGCGTTCCGGATTTCCAGAGAATGAAAACGCCCGACTATCCATTCGACTGTTTGTTTTTGCCCTGCTGACCCTGCTGCTTTTCAGCACGGGCCTAAGTCCCGTTTCACAAGCGCCCGTTCCGCATTCGTCTGCTCAGCACGTCGCAGAACAGATTCTTGAAATCGTCTGGTGGCTCAACGGAGCGCGCCTGTTGTCACTTGCGCTCGACGCATTACTGTTACCCAAGCGATGGCGTAAGCAGCGTCTTTTTCAGGACGTGTTCGGCGCGGTTGTCTTTCTTGCTGCGGTTGTCGCAGCTCTCGCTTTCGTCCTCGACTTGCCAATCCGGGGTGTCGTCGCAACTTCAGGGGCGTTGGCCATTGTTCTTGGCCTCGCAATCCAGAGCACATTGAGCGATGTGTTTGCGGGTATCGTCATTAACACGACCGAGCCGTATCAGGTGGGCGATTGGGTTGCTATTGACGATGTCGAAGGCAAGGTACTTGAGATGAACTGGCGGGCAACACATCTTTTGACGGCTCGAGGTAATGTCCTCATCGTGCCAAACGCCGTGGCAGCAAAGACAAAGATCATGAACCATAACCGGCCGCCTGCGTTGCATGGCGTCAGCGTGTTGCTGGAGATATCGCCTGAAGAGCGTCCCAGGACTGTTCTCGCAGCGCTCGAAAATGCGCTGGCGGCAACACGCTTCATTTTGCAGACGCCGGCCCCGTACGCTCAAGTCAAGAAGACAAGCGTCAATTCGATTCAATATGAAGTCACGGCTTATGTCGACGATATGGCAAGAAAACTCCCGGTCTCTAACGACCTCTACGACCTATGCTATCGACATCTGGCGGCAGCGGGTATTAACTTGCATCCACTCAGCGTGACGGGGCCGTCCCGCAATTCGGTTGACTCCAGAGAACGACTCCTTCGCAACGTCGACCTGTTTACAGCGCTTGAAGACGACGAAATCAGGCACCTTGCAACGCGTCTCACTCGACGGGAGCTTGACCGGGGGCAAGTTCTTATGACCGAAGATATGGCGCCACATACATTGAGCATCGTTGATTCCGGCGTGCTATCTGTGACCGCTGACGAGAGCACTGGCCAGGTTGAAGTATCACGTCTCGGCCCAGGGGATGCCATCGGTGAAGTGGGATTGCTCGCTGGCTTATCGACAAAGGTCCAGATTACCGCCCTGACAAGATGCGCGGCGTATCAACTCCACAAAGATGATCTCACACCAATCCTCAAAAACAACCCGGAGGTCGCGGAGCGAATGTGCCGAATGTTGTCGCGCCAGCAAGCGACACTGGACAACCTGTCTGCCGGGCCTCAGCAGGTCGTTGCTTCTGAACAGTCGGTATTCCAATGGCTACTTGAACAGGTGCGAAAGCTGCATTCGCTCACCTTCTAGGTTTCAGTCTCCCATTGCGTCCCATCGCGAGTCGCCCATTGAAAGGCATTGTTGAAGAAGAGCAAGATTACCGAAGCAAAACCAGTTCTATCACCAGGATGATCGACGCCACTATGGCAACTCGTGTCACGCCGGACTCGAACTGGTGGCGTTCAGTTTCGGTAAGCACGCGTAGCTTTGCCTCACAATAAACGAAGAAATTTTCGTTCTCTGTCGTCGCGACATGGACCTGATTGCGATTCGGGGTTATTGCCATGATCTAAACCCCGGTTTCGTCTTTCGCTGGTCCGAGTGCGGTGTCAGCCGCCGCGGGCACAAAAAAAGAGCGTGCGTCAGGCACTGGTCAGGAACCCTTCAATCTGCGCCACCACACCCGCGCCTTCACCCACTGCCGACGCGACTCGTTTGGTCGATCCAGAACGAACGTCACCGATTGCGAAGACCCCCTCGACGCTCGTCTGCAACGGCATCGATTGCACGCTGCCTTCCCGAGGGTCGGTCCCCGTCAATACGAATCCCTTGCTGTCGAGCGCGACGCCGGATGTCTTGAGCCAGTCAGTATTCGGCTCTGCGCCAATGAAGACGAACAGGTGATGTATCGTGATGCTTCCTTCAATGCCGCCGGCACCGCGGTAATGTACGCGCTCAAGACGCGTGCCCCCTTCGAGTGCGGTCAGTTCGACACGCGTATGAACCGTCACGTTTGGCAGCGATATGACGCGCTCGATCAGGTAGTGCGACATGCTGTGCTCAAGGTTCGGGCCTCGGATGAACAGATGCACGTGCGCGGTGTGTGACGCCAGAAACACCGCTGCCTGCCCTGCAGAATTGCCGCCACCAATCAGCAACACCGGTTCATTGCCGCACAGCCTCGCCTCGAGGGGTGTTGCCCAGTAGTACACGCCGCAGCGTTCGAAACGTGCGAGGTCCTCGACGGCGGGTCGCAGGTATTCTGCGCCGCTCGCTATGACCACCGTGCGCGCCGTGATGCGGTGGCCGTCGACAAGCTCCACGACGTGCGGTTGCCGGTTGCAATACAACGCCTTGACCTCGCACGGGATACCGATATGCGCGCCAAACTTCTGCGCCTGAATGAACGCGCGGGCTGCAAGATCGTGACCTTTGATGCCGGTGGGGAAACCCATATAGTTTTCAATGCGCGCGCTGGTACCGGCCTGTCCACCAGGGGCGCGACAGTCGAGCGCCGCTACTGACAAGCCTTCCGACGCCGCATAGACGGCCGCTGCAAGTCCCGCGGGCCCGGCGCCGACGATGACCACATCGTAGACGTACGTTGGAGCGAAATCGGGAATCAGTCCGAGACACGATGCGAACTGTCGTTCATCGGGGTTTTTCAGCACGGTGCCGTCAGGACACACGGCGAGAGGGAACTCATTGGGGTTGCGGTGTCAGGCGTTCGAGAAGCAAGGCGGCTTCAGCGTCCTGCTCCACATCGAGCGTCGTGTTTGGAAAATTGTTGCGGCGCAGGAAATTCTGCAACGCGAGCAGTCGTGCGTTGCCGGAAGAGCCGACAAGCACGACGCCGGGCACGCGCTCGATCACCATAGCCCGCCTCAGAATCAGGGCGCGCATGACTTTTTCGCCAAGATCGGCTTCACCGATCATCATGGTGGTGAGGTCGTCGGGCCGTACCAATAGCGCTTCGACATCTTCGAGGACGTGCGCGTCCACCACTGCGGGCTTTGGCGAGAGCTGGCCGACGTCCGAGGTGAACTCGCCGCGCTGGGTATAGGCGTGAATAATCCGTTCGAGTCTGAGACCATTACGGGCGATTATCCGAATTTTGCCCGACAGCATGACGAACACTCCGGGACTACGGACTCCCGCACGATAGAGCATCGTGCCTTTGGCGTAGCGCGAAAGACTGCCGAAGCGGCGCAGTCTGCCGAGTTCGGCCCCTGTGAGGACAGGAAACATGTGATGGTAGCGTGGATGGCCGATCACGTACGGGTCGTCGTCGGCCATGTCATCGTCGACGCCGCTCGCATCGTATGCCGGTCGAGGAGAACGCGTCTCGCCGCCCGGTATTGACTCGTTGCTCATCGCCAATTCTCCTTCAGCAACACGGCGGCGCCGCCACCTGGTCGACTGTCGGCTCTATCGGTGCGGCGCAAGACCGCGTCGCGCGTCGGCCTAGCCCGCGAGCTGGCCAATGTGGTATCCGAGCCGCTCTTCGACATCCCCGGGCTTTTGGAAGCCGCGCGCGAGGAGAGCCTTGATGCGCTCCTGCGCGGCGGGCCGCCCTAACGACGCCATGCACGCATCCCACCCGGCGCCGAGTTCGACGTCCGGCGGCAGGCTGGTGTTGACGAGACGCTTGGTGTTGGCAATGGCCCACTTGTCAAACCCTGCAATCCGCGTTGCCAGCGTGTCCACGAATGCGTCGAGTTCGGCATCGGGCAGTGCGCGATTCACGTAGCCGTAGGCCTCTGCCTGGTCGGCACGGATGTCTTCCGAACTCAGGAGCACCTCCAAAGCCCGGTTACGCCCGATGAGTTGGGGCAGGCGCGCCATGGGGCCGCCACCGGCGACCATGCCCACACCCACCTCCCATTGCGAGATGATGGTTTTTTCCTGACTGGCGAAACTCATGTCGCAGGCAAGCGTGATCTCGCTGCCATTGCCGGTCGCCCGTCCACGGATGAGGGCGATGGAGACGACGGGCGCGCGTGTCAGGCGCACGAGGAAGTCTGGCCACTGCGGCAAGCCTGTGGGGCCGGGTGGCATGGCGGTCAGGTCCTCGATCCCGGCGTCGAAATCCGCGTGATTGAGGAAGTAGCCGTCTACCGCGCTGTCAAAAACCACCACCTTGACCTGCTCGTCGGTTTCGAGGGCATTGATGATCTCGTGGAACTGCGCGACCATCGTCGGGCCCATGACGTTGAGCGGCGGGTGGTCGATCGTGACACGCCAATACGCCGGGGAACGCGGGGTAACGTAAATCTGAACGGGGCTCGTCGTCGCTTTCATCGCAGACTCCTGTCGCCGATAGATGCGCGCGGGCTTTTTATGGCCCGCGCCGGGATTGGAACTAGGCCTGCATGACTTTGAGCAGTTCCCTGGCAGTCGGGCCAGATGAGGCCGGGTTCTGGCCGGTGATCAGCCGCCCGTCGACAATGGTGAGCACGGCCCAGTTTTCCACCTTTTCGAAGCGGCCGCCCAGACGCTTGAGCTCATCCTCGACGAGGAAGGGCATGACCTTGGTCAGGCCCACGGCTTCTTCTTCATCATTGGTAAAGCACGTGACGCGCTTGCCCTTGACGAGAGGCTGTCCCTCGTAGGTTGCCTTGAGCAGAACACAGGGGCCATGACAGACGGCGGCGACCGGCTTGCCGGCGTTGTAGAAATCCTCGATCAAGGCGATCGAGTTCTTGTCATTGGTCAGATCCCACATCGGGCCGTGACCACCGGCATAGAAGATCGTGTCGTAGTCCGCTGCCTTGACGTCGGCGAGCTTGACGCTATTGGCCAACACCTTCTGGGTTGCAGGATCTTTCTTGAAGCGCAGCATCGTTTCGGTCTGATTGTCCGGATCGTCGCTTCTGGGATCGATTGGTGGGTGGCCACCCTTGGGTGAGGTCACGGTGACCTCTGCACCGGCATCCGTGAACGCATAGTAGGGCGCGGTGAACTCCTCAAGCCAGAAGCCGGTCGGCTTGCCGGTATCTCCAAGTACGTTGTGCGAAGTCAAAACCAACAGGATCTTCATTGCCAATCTCCGTTCATTGGGGCAAATCCATAAACGCGGCATTGCCGGGGAAATGCCCGAAGTGGAAGTCGTTGCCCGGATCGGATGTTCGTTATCCTCAGCTTTCCGGGAAATGCGTCCGCGCGGGTTGGAGCACGGGAGCACCGGATCACGATAGCGAGGACGCTTTCAGAAGGCCGCCGATCGCCGGAACTTGTAATGCGCTTGTATTTAACGCCGTTGCCCGGGGCGTGCACCATCGGTCCATGGTATTGGCGGACCATGCGATGGTATGAGGGGGCTTCGCCTTTCGCCTTAAGGGTCTCAGACGAAGTCGTTGCTAGTGCGGCTCTCGCTTCGTGGCTACGTTGCCATGCTGCTGCTGGAATAAATTTGAAAGATTGTGTCGCCACGTAGGGTGTTTTCGGCTTGCGTTTTCACCTATCTTTTTTTCACCTGCCCGAAGCGGTGGAAAAGGAAGCCGTTGGTCAACACCCCCAAGGAGTCAGACATGAGCACTATTCCGATGCAGAGCGAAGCCGCAGTCGAGACCTCGGGCGTCGTCACGTTCGACATGAAGCTCGAGATCGTCATCATTCCTGTTACGGATGTCGATCGCGCCAAGCGGTTCTATACCGGGTTGGGTTGGCGGCTCGATATGGACTTCACGGGAGGGGACGATTACCGCGTAATCCAGTTCACGCCGCCAGGTTCCGGATGCTCGATCATGTTCGGCAAGAACATGACCGCGGCCACGCCCGGCTCAGTTGAAGGGCTTCATCTCGTCGTCTCTGACATCGAAGCTGCCCGCAAGGAACTACTCCGTCGTGGCATCGAGGTCAGCGAGCCATTCCACGACACGGGCGGGGTTTTCCATCATGCTGACGGAAAACGCGTGGTTAGCGGCCTGAATCCGCAACGTCAAAGCTATGCGTCATACGCTTCATTCAGCGATCCCGACGGCAACGGTTGGCTGTTGCAGGAGGTTACCGTGCGATTGTCAGGGGATATCAAACTGGACGACCCCAGATTCACCAGCGAGGTCCTGAAGGCGATTCATACGACGACCCTGGGGTAGTCGCCACGAGGAGTATTGCAATGGTTCGTACACGTCAACCGGACGAGTCCACCTTCAAGGCTATTCTTTCCGAGGACATCGAGTGGAAGCCCTTTCCGGCCTTTCCACCTTCGGCCCGTCTTGCTGTCCTCGTCGGCGAACCGTCAGCACCCGGCCCCTATGTGATCCGCGTGAAAGTGCCCGCGGGTGTCAAGCTGATGCCCCACAAACATCCGGAGGACCGCATCTACACGGTGATGTCGGGCGTGTTTTATATCGGGCTCGGCGAGCAATTCGACGGGAGCAAGGTCGAGGCGTATCCACCGGGTAGTGTCATCGTTCTACCCGGAGAGACCTGGCACTTCCACTGGGCCCGATCCGGCGAGTACATAACGCAGGTTATGGCGGTAGGGCCACTCGGCCTCGATTATCACGATTCTGCCGACGATCCACGCAACCAGGCGCAGAGCGGCAACTGAGATGATCACTACGGTAACCGAAACATTCCCGCTTCGTATCCCGCTCAGAGTCGGCGGCGAATCCAAAGCCTCGGCTTAGGGCCACGCGAATAATTGCCAACCCATAGAACCTTGGGCGCGGGAGTTCGTAACGATGCGTGATCCCAGAGGATCAAATACACTTGAAATTGGATGAACATCGATCGCGGAAGGTCGCGCTGATTTCTTTGACATTGGAATCCTAATGGCTAACCGTACATTCTTTCCTGATCCGACCGAGCCCTTTGACGCAGGGAGTCCTTCAAGGCCGTCTCGCCGCGCGCTACTCGCCGGTGGTGTGCTGGCTGTCAGTCTGCCCGTCAGGGCCGAAACTCCGGCGAGCGGTCCACCGGACGATGTTGAGCACAAGTGGATCCGTGCAGACGGCGTTGACGTTTTCTACCGCGAAGCTGGTCCGGCAGACGCACCCGTGCTGCTGCTGCTTCATGGATTCGCAAACTCCTCTTTCTATTTTCGGCATTTAATGCCGAAGCTGGCCGACCGCTTCAGGATGATTGCGCCGGATCTTCCATCGTTCGGTTTTACCGAGATCCCAGCGGAACGCAACTACCTATACGACTTCGCGTCGCTGGCCCGGACGACGACCGCGTTCGTAGACGCATTGAATCTGAAACGCTACATCATGTACGTCTTCGACTATGGTGCGCCGGTCGGCTGGGAATTGGCCTTGAACTATCCAGATCGCGTGGGAGGCATCGTGAGTCAGAACGGTAACGCGTATATGGAGGGGCTGGGTGAAAAGGCCTGGGCGCCCCTGCGCGATTATTGGGCAAATCCGAGTCCTGAAAAGCGAGAGCCAATCCGCGCCCGCATGAGCCTTGAAGGAGTGAAAGCCGCATACTTCCAGGGTGTGCCGGACCCACGCGTGATCGAGCCGGAGTCTTACACCCTCGACGCAGCGATTCTGGCGCGCCCCGGTAATGCCGAACTGCAAGTCGACCTGAAGCTTGATTACAAGCGCAACATCGAACGATATCCGCTTTATCAGGCATTCTTCCGCGAGCGGTAGCCGAAGCTCCTCGCAGTTTGGGGCCGCAATGATCTGTTTTTTATCCCGCCGGGTGCCGAGGCCTTCCGGCGCGACATTCCTGGTGCGCACGTGGTCTTTCTCGATACGGGCCATTTTGCACTAGAGACGCACGTGGATTCGATTGCTCGGGAGATTCGCGAGTTTTTCTAAGAGATTGGCGCGCTTCAGTCCTCCCGATATTAAGATCGAAGTTGAACGGAGCGAATGCACGTTCGACTACATCGTAGCTTAGACCCGATACCTTGCTGATATGTTTGTTCGTCGTGTGTGATCCCGTATTGTCGGTCGTCAGCACACCGTCATAGTCGAATAAAATTGCCTTTATCATGAATACAACTCTGCACGGCGAAGTTTGTAGTCGTCGCTGTCTCCCCATTCTCAAACCGAATGCAACTGGCATCATGTCGTAGAATCCCTTTGCTCTGCAAGGTCCCATTCCTCAGCACGTGATTGAATCTATGCAGGAATGTCCCGCACCACCTCGGTCAACTTGCCGGAACTGATCTCGTAGAAAAAGCCGTAGAGCTTGACGTGCTTCGGTACTGCCGGGCTCAAACGAAGCAGCTTGATGTCATAGTTGAGCGACTCCTCGAAATCCATTATGGCGAGGCTTTCGTGATCAAACAAGGTCGAGATATCAGCGTGATGATGATCATGAAACTCCTCGACCAGCAACTCCGGCGTCAGGGTCGTCGTACCGCAGAACGAGTGGTGAACTACAACGACTTTTTGGACATCAAACAGATAATCCATCGCCGCCACGGACGCTAGAGCGAAGGCGGCGCGTCCACCCGCGTTGGTCGTAGCAAAGAGTGTCCGCGTGGATCCAACCCGGGTGCCATTTTCGTCGGTGATGATTTCTCCCGGGTAGACCTCGTCCCCAAAATAGTCGGCGACGGCCCGTGGAATTTCGACTGCCCGAGGGTCAAAGCAGTGGATCACAAGTGTCTTCATAGGGATAGCCTGGTTCGCGCCCTCGAAGGTCTTCATATCGAACCCGGGTAGATTCCTGTACTCATAATCACTGAACTTGCCCATTTTCTTGCTCCGTTGGCGTTTAACCGGGGTGTGGAACATCGTCCCTGGAAGTTACTTTCGAATCCACAACCTGTCGAAAGCATCCGTTCAAAAAGAACACTTTTGAAAAAGCTCGAACAGCCGAATTGGCTGAGCACTCTCCGAAGTGGCGGATCAAATGGCCGTTGAACCTCGGAAGCAGTCGTCTCCTGTGGCCGAGGCGATGTTCGTGCGTCAAGGGTTGTTTGCCCCGTCGGGGATGCATTCGATTCTGGGCGTGTTTCGACGCGAAAACATCGTGGTCCGTGGCAATTCAATTGTTCCCTTCAGTCAACCATGCGTCAGCCCTGACGCTTGTCCGCAATGGCCGCCCCTGCCGCCCACTGACACGAAGAAGACGGCCGTTCGTAGGTCAAAGCCGTTGCTCGGATAGTCGCGAATATTGTCGCGTTCTCGGAAGACTATCGCTAGGCGATGTGTGCATGGCATAGTGCGATCACTCTCCTAACCACACGGGGCTCAATATGGCAACGCTAGAGCAAATTCAGAATCGTTTGAAGAAATTGCAGGCTCAAGCTGACGCGTTGATCGCGAAGAAGGCACAGGTGGTAGTCGATCAGATTCGTGAATTGATGCTGAAGCACGGTTTGACGACGGCCGATATCGAAACAGGCACGACGGTCCGTCGTGCAGCGAAAACCGCAGCCGTCCGCAAATCCGGGATCAACGCCAAGGCGGCGAAACCCGCCGGTGTGCCGAAGTATCTCGACGCGAAAACCGGTGCGACTTGGACCGGTCATGGGCGAGCGCCCTCCTGGATCGCAGGTGCCAAGGACCGTACGAAATTCCTTGCTCACGGCGAAGTTGAAGCGGTCTCTGCGACAGCAAAAAAATCGGCGGGTGCTGCGAAGGGCGCTGTACGAACCGGGCAGCCCAAGGGCGCGCAGCCAGCGATGTACATCGACCGAAAGACGGGCGCGACCTGGAGCGGACGCGGACGCGCACCGGCTTGGTTGGCTAAGGCAAAGGACCGCTCCAAGTTTCTGATCAATCCGGCGGTAGGCACTGACGCAATTGGGTCGAAGGAGGAGGTCACGCGGAAGGCGATTCGTAAAAATGCGGTCGCTGCGAAAAAGATTGCGCGGAAAAAACTTGCTACAGTAAAGAAGGCGGTAGTTAAAAGTGTGTCGGCCAAGGAAGTAAGAGCAACGGCTGAGGGCAAAAGGGTAGTGGCGAAAAAAGCCGCCAGCCGGAAGGCCGCAGCATCCAACCCGTCTCCAATCGAGAACGGCGCTGGCGCACTTGAGTCGCCATCCGGGCAAATAGTCGCGTAAGTTGACAGCTAGGGAGATGCATTCGTCGAAGGCATCTCCCAATGGAAAAAAGTGACCAATCCCTATCTTCTGAGCATGCTGGGATCGCGGTCGCCTCAATGAGCTGCGGACGCTTCTGTCGAGTCCCCACTCTTTGTCGGACGCGTAATCCAGATGAGCGGGATGATCAGAATGAAGATGAACGTGGACGCATAGAAGAAATCGTCGAGACCCATGACCGCAGCCTGATTCGCGACCATCGATTCAAACGATGCGTAAGCAGCGCCCACATCCAGATGGAATTGCGATTGCAACGTCGCAATGGCCTGGTTGAAAGCCGGATTGTCGATGCTCGCCTGCTCGGTGAGTCGCACATGATGCACAACCGTCCGATGACTCCATACGGTGCCCGCGATCGACGTGCCAACAGCGCCGCAGAAAATACGCGCGAAATTGGACAACCCTGCCGCTGCAGGGATGCGCTCGGGAGGCAAGCCAGAAAGAATGATTGACACGAGTGGAACGAACCAAAGCACCGTTGGAATGCCTTGCAGCAAGGTCGGTATAACCAGATGCCATGCATCCACCGTACTCAGATACTGCGTGCGCATGAAGAACACACCGGACAGACCCACGAACGCAACCGACACCAGCGCCCTGGCATCAAACCATTGAAGCAGGCGCCCGATAAAGGGAGAAAGTAGAACCGTGAAGATGCCAACGGGCGCCGTGACAAGGCCGGCATCGTAAGCCCGGTAACCGAGATACTCCTGCATCCACTGCGGCAGCAGCACAAGGTTGCCGAAGTAAAGCGCGTAGGAAACGGAAATCGCAATCGTACCGCTGCTGAAATTGCGCAGTGCGAAGAGCCTGAGGTCGACGACCGGATGCGCCTCCGTCAATTCCCACACAAGAAAGAATGCGAAGGTGACGAGGGCAATCAACCCCAGCGCAACGATGAAAGGCGACGAGAACCAGTCAAGATCTCTCCCCTTGTCGAGCATCACCTGCAGTGACCCGACCCATGTTACGAGCAGCGCAAGCCCTACTGCGTCGATCGGTAGTTTCTTCGTCGGCGTTTCGCGCTTTCGGTAGATGAGCCAGGTGGCACCGGCCGCGATGAATCCGACCGGGATGTTGACGTAGAAGATCCAGGACCAGCTGTAATTGTCAGTGATCCAGCCGCCGAGCACCGGCCCTGCGATCGGGCCAACTGTGGCGGTCATTGCCCAGAGCGCCAGCGCCATGTTGGCCCGGGCCTTGGGATAGGAACTGAGCAGGACGGCTTGGGACAACGGGATGAGCGGGCCGGCCACCAGGCCTTGTAGCACCCGCGCGCCCAGCAGGAACGGCAGGTCCGGTGCGATGCCGCAGAGCCACGAAGCGAAAACGAACATCAGAATCGCTCCGACGAAAAGCCGGATCTGACCGATCTGTTGCGTGAGCCATCCAGTCAATGGAATGGACACCGCATTGGCGGCGGCGAAGATCGTGATGACCCACGTTCCTTCATCGACCGACACCCCGAGGTTACCGGACAGGTTGGGCACCGCGACGTTCGCGATCGACGTGTCCAGAACGGTCATGAAAGTCGCAAGCGCCACCACGATCGTGGCGATCACCAACTGGCCGCCCTGCAGTGGCGGATGCTGGACCGGATTTGCAGGAGAAGCGGTTGACGTTGATTCCTGCGTCATAAACTGTGTTTTTCGGGTTCGTTATCGCGTGAACTGAGTCGGTCGCGTGGGCACGGGACGCACCATCGAAGCAGCGGCGCCTGCCTCACAGCATCTGTCGATCGGCGATGACCAACCGGTGAGGATGGCGCTGGCAGGCATATTATTAAATGCTTACACCATAATGTGCCCGAAATGCAATTCCTTTGCCAACAATTTCGACGGTACGGCATCTATTGAGTCGATCTGGTTTGCGCCATCATCGGGCACATCTTGCGAAGTCGCCCGTCTACATCGTCAAGATGATCTTCCCGACATTGGCAGACGATTCCATGCGTCGATGCGCGTCGGCTGCGCGCGCCGGCTCGAACGTGGAGTCCACGTCCGGTTGGAGGCTGGTCCCGCCTGCAAACCGGTCAAGCCAGTGCTCGCGGAAACGGCGCACCATGGCGTGCTTTTCCTCTTGCGGACGCGATTTCATGACCGTTCCCATGATCTGCAGGTGGCGATAGAGAATCTGCTCCAGTTCAACGCTGACATTGCCGCCGCCACCAAGCATGCCGACCTGGATAAGCCGTCCGCCGTTGGCGAGCGAAGCGATATTCCGGGCGAAATACGGTGCACCGACGAAATCGATCACCACGTCGACGCCGCGTCCGCTCGTCGCCTTCGCTACGACCTCGACGAAATCCTGGGTGCGATAGTCGATGGCCACATCCGCGCCGGGTTGCGACACGCGCTCGAGCTTGGTCGCTTCGGCCGTGGCGAAAGTCGATGCGCCGGTCGCTTTGGCGAGCTGCACGGCGGCTGAACCGACCCCGCCTCCCGCCGCGTGAATCAGGACGGAATTGCCGTGCGTGAGACGGCCCAGATGCAGCATGGCCTCGTGAGCCGTGACGAACACTTCGGGAATCGCTGCGGCGTGCACGTAGTCGAGTGCCGCTGGTATCGGCATCGCCGTGCGATAGTCAATACGCGCCAGCTCCGCATACGCGCCGCCCCCTACCACGCCCATCACGCGGTCGCCTCCCTTGAATCCGTTGGTGTCGCTCCCGGTCTCGATGACTTCGTCCGCGATTTCAAGACCCATGATTGTCGAGTCGCCGAAGTTGGGCCGGCCATAACACCCCGGCGGTGCGTGAGGTCGGCGCGATTCACGCCGGCTGTGTGCACGCGCACTAGAAGATTCGTGGGACGCACTTCGGGTGAGGGCGCTTCTGTGAGCTGAAGGACGTCGGCTTCGCCGAAATCGTTGAATGTGATGGCTTTCATGCTTGCGCTTCCTTTGTTTCGTTGAGCGTGCCTCGAGCGACGGCTGAAGATGGCGGCCTGAAGACCTGCATAGAACGCGAGATGCGTGATAGCAGGCGCTAGTTCGTCGCGCGTGACGCCGTTGGCGAGCGCCCTGCGCAGAGGCGAACGCAACTCTTCGAGATGTCCCCCCGCGATGAGCGCAGCCACCGTTATCAGACTGCGGTCGCGTAGTGCGAGCGCCGGGTCGTTCCAGATCTTCGGATACAGCGTGTCGTCGACGAATGCCCGAGCTTCGGTGTGAACGCGCGCGCGGCTTCCCGCAGGCTGCTGAAATTTGCGTGGGACATGATCGCCTCCGTTTCGAATCTGGCTGATGAACTTGTTGGTGAAAAAGAACCCGATGCCTTCGGTACCGCCTTCCGAGCCATGGCCGCTTTCCTTCATGCCGCCGAACGGCAGCTCCGTCGAGACAATGCGGTACTGGTTGATGCCGATCATGCCGGCTTCGAGCCCGTCCGCCTCATCGATCGCGGTGCGCGCGTTGCTCGTGAATGCGTAGGCTGACAGGCCATAAGGGAGCCGGTTCGCTTCCGCCAGGCCGTCGACGAGCGTGTCGATCGGCATCAGCACGGCGATCGGACCGAATGGCTCTTCGTGCATGACGCGTGCATCAATCGGTACGTCGGCGAGCACGGTGGGTTCGAAGAAGAAGCCGTCGCCTTCGATGCGCTTGCCGCCCGCGAGCACTCGCGCCCCGCGCGCGACCGCGTCGGCCACCAGTTCTTCCATCTTCGCGAGTTGGCGCGGCTTGGCGAGCGGTCCGACCTGCGTGCCCGGCTGCATGCCATCGCCCACATTCAGTGCACGCGCAGCGTTCACGAAGTGCTCGACGAATTTGTCATAGATACGTGAGTGTGGCGCGCAAACGCGGGACGTCGACCGTGACGGAAGTCGCTCCAGATGTGCCGCGCAGACCGGCGGCCATGGCCGCAAAGACGATTGGAAAGCTATCGGGATGACCTGAATGGATAAGTTCTACAACATGTCGGTGTTTGCGAAAGTCGTGGACATGGGCAGCTTTAAGGCGGTGGCCAACCATCTTGACTCGACGGTGGGCAATGTTTCCCGCGCGGTGTCTACGCTCGAAGATGCGTTAGACACCCGGTTGCTGCAGCGCTCCAGGCGGCGCCTTGTCGTGACCGATGCGGGACGGCGCTTTTAAGAGCGCTGCGCCGCTATCCTCGCGGATCTCGAACAAGCAGAATCCGAGGCGCGCGACGCCCTTCTCGACCCGCGCGGCAAGCTTCGGGTCCGCTCGGTGCCGGGTCTCGGGCGCGAACTTGTCACGCGGACGGTCCTTGCCTATCGCAAGGAATACCCGCAGGTCTCGGTCGCTCTGCTGCTCTCCCAGCGCATGCCGAACCTGCTAGAAGATCAACTGGACGTCTCAGTTGTCATTGCACGAACCTTGCTCGACTCGGCTTACGTTAGCCAGAAGATCTTGCCGACCACCCAGGTGTTTTGCTGGCCACAGTGGACTACGCGCGTGACGAATGGCACCTTGCAAGCAAGGTGGCCAACCCGACGTTCCGGCCGTTAGGGCCACACTATTGCGTCAACGACATGGAGGCCATGAGCGTCGCTTTGCGTGAGGGCGCCGGCATAGGTTTGCTAGCGGGTTTCTCCGCCATCGAAGATCTGCGCAACGGCAAGCTCGTGCGCGTGCTGCCGGACTATCACACCCATTCGCGCAACGTCTACGCGCTTATTCGTCCCGTCAGTTCGTGGACGCCAAGATCAAGCGGTTTGTCGACGCGCTAAAAACCCATGTCGGTAGCGAACTCGGTACGCTTGCACGCGAACTCAACATAGAAACGGCCGATGCGTTTTAGGTCCGCCCGTTTGCTGCTTGACTGGCGCCGGGCCTAAAACGATCCAATCGCGGATCCCTGTCTGACTGATTGGTCCTCCAAACCGACTATTCAGCTGCGACACCTTGAAGGGTCGCTGAGGGTCGACCTGCGCCGACCGCGTCGGGCAGAGGTCGGCCATCTCCAGCCTTACGCTTCGGTGTGCTACACGGGCACTCGAGCGGCCGGTCCGCTGCGCGTTAGCGGACCTTCTCGGGCTGCTTGGTGTGGTATCCAACTTCGTCCACGTTGAACCGTTCGGCATCGCGTTTGTCCCGCCACGGTGCAGTATCCATAGCTTTTTGGCGCGATCGCGCCGCCACTCTGTGAGCCGTCTCCAATCTTCACAAACCACCGTGCAATGACTCAACGCGCGCAAGCGACCCTCCTGAGAATCCATTTTTCCAGCATTTCGGCGAAGCGGACCGGGAGTGCTCGATGTGGATACCAGGAGGTCACCGTCTCCGTATGCCCTGCCGGAATAAGTGTTATGTGCCGCCCCGGACTACTGCGTGCCAGACGATTGCTCCGAAAATAGGCTCTGCGCCGTGCCTTCGGGAACCTACCGAGATGCACCACCCCATAAACAGGAATTGCAAGATGGAACTTGATCTGGAGCTAGCAGCTTTTCGCGCCGAATACGAGCGCACTGCACCCGCCGAACGGGTTGCGCTCTATGAGACGAAGGTCGAGGAATTGCGGGCAGCTTTCCCGATCGCCGATGTGCTTGCAGTCGGAGAGCAAGCACCTGACTTTGTATTGCCCAACGCCTCCGGATGGATGGTTTCGCTTTCGGAAGTGCTTCGCGAGGGGCACGCAGTCGTCGTGTTCTATCGAGGCGGCTGGTGTCCTTACTGCAACATTCAGCTCAGGGCGTACCAGCGCCTGCTACCGCAGCTTGCCCAACTCGGCGCGAACCTAGTCGCGATCTCACCACAGTTGCCCGACGCGTCGTTGTCCACCGCCCAGCGCAATGTGCTTGACTTCGCCGTTCTGAGCGATGCCGGCAATGGCGTAGCCCGGTCGTTTGGCCTCGTCTACTCACTTCCGGAAGAATTACGCCAGGCCCTGCGCTCGGTCGACAAGGCTTTGCCAGGCATCAATGGCGACGACAGCTGGGAGTTGCCGGTCCCAGCGACCTTCGTTATCGCGAAAGACGGGCGCACGGTCTTTTCTCATGTCGACATTGACTACCGAAGCCGTTGCGAGCCAGACGTCGTTCTCTCGGCGCTGCGCTCGTTACAACCGACAGACCCAACCTGGAGTGAGGTTTGACGGGACCTCATAGCTGCGTCGAGCGTGCGGTCCGGTTGTGTTCACCGCGCGAGTGACTCACACCCAAACGTCACGCGGCCGACGCAAATCGCCTTGCTCACCAGCTTCGCCATCTTCGCGTTTGCGTGGGAATTCATTGTTATCCCGTCTAGCGCTGAAAGGTGCTCGGACTGCGTCCACGTACGGACACTCACGGCGGAAGCGATCGTTGGAACGCGTACGGCTGGGTTGGACGGCGGAAAAACGAGGTTGACCGGCGCGTGAAGGTCTGTTGTACCGCTGAAAGCGGCCGATTAGACGGCGCCCGATCCAACGTCCGGACTGGGTCAGCGCCGGTCGTCGTCGGGCTCAGATCGTTAAGGGTTATTCGATGCCTGCCGTCGGCCACAGGAACGTGACGATACCTCGGCGCGTGCCGGCAGGCGTCGAATAAGCCCGATGGAGGAAACCGCGGAGTGCCCCAATGCGGTTGGAGCTTTCGCGGCTATGGCGATTGATAGCCCGGGAATGCTCAGTGATGTCGGGTGCGACACAGTCTGGCGGGAAGCCGGTCGGACAGTATTCGTGGGCCGCGTTGCCGCAAAGCCAACGTTAGACAGGCAGTTCGAGGAGCTGTGGGGTTCATGTCTGATCCCGGCGCCGGGGCGCCGCGCGTACTCCCGCACACGTCCGCTTCGCCAACACAATTGCGCCAATGCACCGCTTCATCACTGCGTCAGCGCGTATCAAGCATCCCGCTTGGTCGCGCCGCATCCGGCACCGCTGAGCATCCTGACCGATCAATCGCCATAGCCGCGAAGCTCCAACCGCATCGTGACACCCCGCGGTTTCCTCCATCGAGGCTTATTCGACGCCTGCCAACACGCGCAGAGACACCCTCACATTCCTGTGGCCGATGGCAGGCATCGAATAACCCTTAACGACCGAAGCCAGTCGCCGCCGGATCGTCGAATCTCTTGCTGGCGTTGTCGTGGAGCGGCGCGAGACACCCAAATACATGTCCGTCATCTACCGGATACCAAACCAGTCGGCGCTCCACCAGGAGTGAAAAATATACGGTGGTCGGCTAGCCTTCGTCATTTTGCGAGCTTCGATGTGGCCGCTGTAACGTACAGCGAGCGAAACAGAGCATGACCACGGATACCGAAAGCGCGTCGCGGTTCCTGCCATTTTGCGGCACAGGAAATATGACAAGAACCTATCGCTCATTCAAATCTAATTCTCGGACCGCATACTGTTTCACAACAGCGGTGCATATAAACCGGGTCCCCCGGTCACACGTCGTGAGCTCTCCTTGAACGGTGAAGCAATGCGACGATCAACACCTCGCTTCTACCGCAGCTTCCCCGAGCAACGACGCCAAAGTTCGGGGCTTCATCGATATTGAGCTCATGATGAATGCTTCACTTTCCCCCGCCACCGCCCCCGTGCCCGGTACGGCCGCGACCACTACGCGGCGTCAGTGGCTTTCGGTGATCGCCGTCACGATCAGCGCATTCGCCTTCGTCACGTCGGAATTTCTGCCGGTCGGTCTGTTGCTTCAGATCGCGCGCGACCTCGGTGTGACACCCGGCACCGCGGGCCTGATGGTAACGACGCCGGGCGTGCTGGCGGCGATTTCAGCGCTCGCACTGACGATTCTCGCAGGCCGAATGGATCGCCGTAACGTTTTCCTGCTGTTGACTGCCGTGCTGCTCGCATCGAATCTGGTTTGCGCGACATCTACGCACTTCGTGGCGATGCTGCTCGGACGCGCGATGCTCGGCGCCGCGCTGGGCGGCTTTTGGACGCTGGCGACCGCAGCAGCAGGGCGCCTCGTGCAGCCCGCCGATGCCGCAAAAGCGACGGCGACGATTCTTACCGGAGTCATGTTAGCCACCGTTGTCGGCGTGCCTTTAGGCACTTTCGTCGCGAGTCTTGAGTCGTGGCGCGCGTCGTTCTTCGCGACCGGTGCGCTCGCCGCCGTCGCGCTCGCATTGCAGGCGTGGCTCACGCCGTCGTTGCCGTCCGCAACTGCGTTGCGTTTCGGCGAACTCGTCGAGGTGCTGCGACGTCCGTTCGTTAGCCTGAGCATGTTGGTGATCGCACTCGTGTTTGGCGCGCACTTTTCGACGTACACGTATATCGCGTCCTGGCTTCAGCAAGACTTTTCGATCCGGGAGATGACGATACTGCTTCTCGCGTTCGGCGCGACCGGTTTCCTCACGAATATGCTGCTGTCGACGGTGATCGCCGAGTGCCTGAAGGCGTCGGTCACAGTCATGATGCTCTTGCTGCTGAGCGCGATTGCATCAATGTTGCTGTTCGACCATTCGCGCGTCGGCCAGGTCTTTGCGATGCTCGTCTGGGGTGCTGCGTTTGGCGCAATGCCCCCTGTGCTGCAGTGTCTGGATCCAGCGAGGTATCGCCGATGCGCCTGAGGCTGGCTCGGCGCTCTTCGTCGGCGTGGTTCAGGTGGCGATCGCGGTAGGCTCGTCCGTTGGCGCAGGCATCGTCAATATAGCCGGAGGCCGTGCGGACTTCACGTTGGGCTGCGCGCTCGCACTGCTCGGCTTCGTGGCGTTGCAACGGCTCGTTGCGCGGGAGCGTCCGCGCACAAAAGCGCCTGATTGCCGATGCTCGCCTTCGCTTGATTGACTGGGTACGGCCACCTTCGGCCAGCTTCAGCCGTTCGACCGCATGCGCAAATGGCCGTAGGCGCGCCCGCTTCGATCTGCAACGAGTCATTCCCTGCCCGTTTGTGTCCTTTACTCTTCCCCTTGGCGCACGTTCGGGGTGCCTTTGCCGTAAGACACGGCTAGTTTGTCTCTTAACGCGGCCGGACAAGTGCGCGATGCCCAGGTTTTACCCACGGAAAGAAGCACGTCCGGTCACCGCCGCCTATAAAGTTTTGCTCGATTCTGCCGTTATCGCATCAGCCGCGAACTCGATGTGACTATTGCCATGCCCAGACTTGTGCAACGCATTCTCAGATCACCTCGCATACATGCGTATGGCGGGACGGCGCTACTCACCTTTCAGATCTTCGGTCTCGTGTACTGCGCAGTGTGCTCCTGGAAGAGGAATGGCCATCCGGTCGGCTACGACTTCCAGACGTTCTGGGCGGCCTCGCGTCTCACTCTGCAGGGTACGCCGCTCAGAGCGTATGACTGGCACGCGATCAAGGAGATGCTGCATCTGATCTCGCCGAATCCGATGATCTCGGGGCCGTGGTTCTATCCTCCGAGTTTCCTGCTACTGATGACGCCGGCGGCGCTCATTCCTAGCCCGATCAGCTATCTGATCTTTGAGACCGTCACGACGGCCATCTTCATCGTGCTCATGCGCCGCGCCATGCCGGCGCGCGCCTCTACCCTCTGGATTCTCGCCTTTCCCGGCCTTTGGCTCAATTTCTCGCAAGGACAAAACGGCGCGCTCACCGCGAGCCTCGCGCTAGGCTCCTTCCTCGCCATGCGCGAGCGCCGCGCCGTGCTCGCGGGCGTATTGATCGGCCTGTTGTCGATCAAACCACATCTGGCGATCCTGTTCCCGATCGCCCTGGCCTGCGCAGGCATGTGGACGACCTTCGTTGCCGCAGCCGTGACCGCGACGCTGTTCACCGCTGTGTCGATTGGTGTTTTCGGCGTGGACATCGTCCCGACGTTTTTTCATGGCCTGAGCGAAGCGAACGACTATATCGCCAGGGGCGTATTGCCGTGGGACCAGATGGCGAGCCTGTTCGCCTCCTTACGCGCGCTCGGCGTGCCGGCGGGCGCTGCGTATGACGTGCAGGCATGTCAGGCAATTATCGCAACCGTCGCAGTGGCCTACGTCTGGCGCAACTCGAAGGAACTCGAATTGCGCGCGATCGCGCTCGTCAGTGGGACCTTTCTCACCAGCCCATACATCTACAACTACGACGCAGTCTGGCTTGGCATTTCGATCTCGATGCTCATGGTCACGACCACGCGCAACGGCTGGCTGCGTTGGGAGCGCCCGGTCCTCGCTGTGGCATGGCTCTACCCGCAATTGGGCAATCAGATGCAGAGCCATTGGAAGATCGGCTTCGGCTCGCTCGTGTTCGCCGCGCTGATCGCCATCGTGGTACGGTGCATGCGTAGTACCGCTCAAGAGAACTGTGTGCCGGTCACGGTCGGCTCGCACGGCATGAATAAGCTGAAAGGACGACATCCGATCGTCGACGGCGATGAAACCATTACAGAGCACCGCGCCGGGCATACGCATTGTTGAGCTGAGCGATCGATTGACCGTTGCACTCCGAAAAGAGAAGACTGGCAGCGAGCTGCCAGTCACATCAGTATCGATGAAAGCGGGACGGACTATCTATAAAGGGTCGAAAGTACTCATTCGTCGCACGGTGGTCGGCACAGTTCAGCCGCCTGGCAGTTCTACGAACTTGCGAAATAAGCATTCCTATTCGTGCCGTCTCGACTTTTCCTGATTTTCGTTACCGCGGCAGATCCGATCACGGATGGCCTGGCAGGACTCTGGCCTTATTTCGGCCAACTGGTGCCGATGCAGGTGCGCGGGTGGCCGGTTGCGCGGCCACTGGCGCGTTTGCTGTTGATGCAATTGGGGCTGGCGCTGGCGGCAGCGCTGCTCAGCGGTGTCTCGTAGTACAGCTTTCCGGCGCGGCACCCGGCACCGCGACGTTTTTCAGTGGCGTTGATATCCTCCTCCCCGTGAAGAGGCTGTCGCAAAACACTTCTGCTGTGCGTCCAATTGAAGCCCGGGCGTTGATGTGATTGCTGGCGCGAGCCAACAGATCGAGGAAATCTGTCCGGAAAACATTGCGCGACCTCGTGGAGGCCGCGTAAAGCCGTACAAAAGGGTAAATAATGCCCTCGACAGGGCAACTGCTCTGGACAGGTTGTGCGCCAGGACGTGCAAGGCGAATTCGCGTTTGACCGCCTGGAGCCCACGGCGCCGAAAGCGGTTAAGCCCCTGCTGGGAACGCAAGCTGCTGAACACCGGTTCGAC
>NZ_JBNDMQ010000017.1:0-188741 GCF_050436665.1 Paraburkholderia sp. EB58
GGGTCTCGGCTATTCCAACCCGTACCTCTCGCCGTTCGAGGAATTCCAGCGCTACAAGACGCATCCGTCGATCCGCGCGTTCCTCGAAGGCGGCAGGCGCGTCTCGTACGGCGCACGGGCCATTACCGCGGGCGGCCTGATGTCGCTGCCCAAGCTCGTGTTCCCGGGCGGCGCGCTGGTCGGCGACGATGCCGGCTTCCTGAACGCCTCGCGCATCAAGGGTTCCCACGCCGCGATCAAGACCGGCATGCTGGCCGCCGAGGCCGCGTTCGATGCGGTGCAGGCTGGGCGTCACTCGGACGAGCTGGCGGCCTACCCGGAGGCATTCAGGACCTCCTGGCTGCACAACGAGCTGTACCGTGCGCGCAACTTCAAGCAGTGGATGAGCAAGGGCCTCTACCTGGGCACGCTGATGGTGGGTCTGGAGCAGAAGCTGCTGGGCGGCAATGTGCCCTGGACGCTGCACCACCAGCATTCGGACCACGAGACGCTGAAGCCGGCCTCACAGTGCAAGCCGATCGTCTATCCGAAGCCCGACGGCAAGCTGACGTTCGACCGTCTGTCCTCGGTGTTCATCTCAAACACCAACCACGAGGAGAACCAGCCGGCGCACCTGACGCTCAAGGATGCGAGCGTGCCGGTGAACGTCAACCTGCACACCTATGCGGGACCGGAATCGCGCTATTGCCCGGCGGCCGTGTACGAGTTCGTGAAGAACGACGACGGCAGCGAGCGGCTGGTGATCAACGCGCAGAACTGCGTGCACTGCAAGACCTGCGACATCAAGGACCCGACGCAGAACATCGTGTGGGTGACGCCTGAGGGCGGTGGCGGGCCGAACTATCCGAACATGTAATCCAAGGGCGCACCCGTGCGCCGACGAACAGGAGCCACACGATGAGCAATACGATGAACAGTACAACGAATGAAGTGGTGGTGGTGAGCGGTGTGCGGACCGCGATTGGCGATTTCGGCGGTGCCCTGAAGGACATTGCGCCGACCGAGCTCGGCGCGCGAGTCGTGCGTGAGGTGCTGGCACGCGCGAATGTGGACGGCGACGCGGTCGGTCACGTCGTGTTCGGCAACGTCGTGCACACCGAGCCGAAGGATATGTACCTCGCGCGCGTCGCGGCTATCGAAGGCGGCGTCGCACAGCATACGCCCGCGCTAACGGTGAACCGCTTGTGCGGATCTGGCCTGCAGGCGATCGTGTCGGCCGCGCAAACGATTCTGCTCGGCGACGCCGACGTCGCGATCGGCGGCGGTGCGGAGAACATGAGCCGCGTGCCATACAGCGTGCCGTCGGCGCGTTTTGGACAGCGCATGGGCGACGCGAAGCTTGTCGACATGATGCTGGGCGCACTGCACGACCCGTTCCACTCGATTCACATGGGCGTGACGGCCGAGAACGTCGCTCGTAAGTACGGCATCACGCGCGACGATCAGGACGCGCTCGCACTTGAATCGCATCGCCGTGCCGCGCGCGCAATTGCGGAGGGCTATTTCCGCGAGCAGATCGTGCCCATAGCGGTGCGCACGAGGAAAGGCGAGGTCGCGTTCGATACGGACGAGCACGTGCGCCTCGACGCGAGCCTCGACGACTTCTCGAAGCTCAAGCCTGTGTTTGTGAAGGATAACGGAACAGTGACGGCGGGTAACGCTTCCGGTATTAATGACGCGGCCGCCGCCGTGTTGCTGATGAGCCGGGACGCCGCGCGCGCTCGAGGCGTCAAGCCGCTTGCCCGGCTCGTTTCGTATGCGCATGCGGGGGTCGATCCGGCCTATATGGGCATCGGCCCTGTGCCGGCAACACAAAAGGCGCTCGAGCGCGCGGGCATCGATCCGAGCCAACTGGACGTCATCGAGGCCAACGAAGCGTTTGCCGCGCAGGCCTGCGCGGTCACGCGTGAACTCGGGCTCGATCCGGCGAAGGTCAATCCGAACGGATCCGGCATCTCGCTCGGTCACCCAATCGGCGCGACTGGCGCGGTGATTACCGTGAAGGCACTGTATGAACTGCAGCGAATCGGTGGCCGCTACGCGCTCGTGACGATGTGTATTGGCGGAGGCCAAGGCATTGCTGCCATCTTCGAGAATCTCCAGTAGACGTGCTACGCAGCAACAGGCAAATCGACCAATCATGACAATCGAAACGTTAGGCGTCGTCGGCGCAGGCACGATGGGCAATGGAATCGCGCAGGCCGCGGCCGTTGCAGGACTTAAAGTCGTTTTGATCGACGTTACCGACGCCGCGCTGGTCAAAGGCGTCAACGCAATGACAGCCAGCCTTGAGCGGCTTGTGGCAAAAGGCAAACTGGAGGCGGCTACGCGCGACGCGGCGCTCGCTCTCATCGAAACGTCCACTGACTATCAGCGCCTCGCTGTCGCCGATTTCGTGGTCGAAGCGGCCACAGAAAACCTCGATCTGAAGGTGCGTATCCTGCAGCAGATTGAGTCTGTGGTGCGACCCGATGCCATCATCGCGTCGAACACCTCGTCGATCTCGATCACGGCGCTCGGCGCGAACCTCGCTGATCCATCGCGCTTTGTCGGCATGCATTTCTTCAATCCGGTGCCGCTGATGCCGCTGGTTGAAATCATCAGCGGCTTACAAACCCGTGCCGCGACTGTCGAACTGGTTCGTGAACTGACGGTACGGCTCGACAAGTCGCCGATCAGCGTCAAGAATTCACCCGGATTCGTGGTCAACCGGATTCTCGTGCCGATGATCAACGAAGCATTCTTCCTGCTGTATGAAGGCGCCGCGACGGCAGAAGAAATCGATGCTGGAATGCGGCTAGGTGCAAGTCATCCCATTGGCCCGCTCGCACTGGCAGACCTGATCGGACTGGATGTCCTTCTTTCCGTGACGGACGTGTTCCTGAGGGACTTCGGCGATTCGAAGTATCGGGCTTGCCCGCTGCTGCGCGAACTGGTCGCGGCCGGGCGTCTTGGGCGAAAAAGCGGCTGGGGGGTGTATCGGTATGAATGACGGGGCCGAGCGGCTGGATTTCGAGGGAGTCGAGTGATGGAACGGACCCGAACTATCGTTTAATCCTGGGCGAGCGGCATTTCGAGCGGCGCGTGATATCAGCAGGGCGCGCTCGCAAGCGTAATTTTCGGCTAATTCTCACTGCGTAATGTGCGCGTCAGTTCCGATGTCACGACAAGGGAGAATTATGATGCGCAGGTGGGCCGCTATTCTGACTGCAGTGAGCATGAGTGTGCTGATAACAGCTTGCGCTACACCCGTGGAGCGAGCCAATGAGAAAAATGATCTGCTGTCCGCAGCAGGCTTCCATATCGTCCCGGTGACCACAGACCAACAACGCCTGGCGTTGCAGACCTTGCCGCCCAATCGGGTCGTCCAGAAAGTCAAGGACGGTAAGGTCATATTCGTCTACGCGGACCCTTATGCGTGCGGCTGCCTGTATATCGGCGACGAAGCCGCGTGGGACAACTACAAACGCGAGCAGCTCCAGCAGAATTTCATCGATCAGCAACGGATGACCGCCGAAATGAATGAAAACGCGGCCTGGAACTGGAGCATGTGGGGACCGGGCTGGTGGGCGTATTGACCCGTTCAGGCCGCACATCAGGCCAGAGTGCCACAGAGAAGCGTGATCGGCGCTTCTCTGTGCCTTGCGTCGTCGAGCGCGACGCCTTCGCGATCAGGCCTGCTGCTACGTTTCGGACCGCATCGCTTCGTCGTCATGCGTCGCGGCGAGCTTGCGTATCGTCGCCGTGCTCCGCTTTGGCTTCAAACGCCTGATCGCAATAGCCGCCGCACTCGCGGAGACCCGGTTGATCAGCGCGAATGGGTTGCGGTCACTGCCCTGCACCAGTGCAGTTGCGCCGGGCAGACTCACTCGCATGACACAGTGCTTGTCACCGGGGCCGTCCGCATCAGAAAGGTGTACCGTGACTCGGGTAATCCGTTGCCGTATGCGCCCAAATACTTCTTCAATGCGCTGCTGTATGTGCTTGCGCATGTTGCTGGCGGCAGTGGCCGACAAACGGTGACCTGACGTCTGAATGGTGATTTCCATCGCACTCTCCTGTTGGCAGTTTGTAAGGGAAGCGAGTTCAATCTAACGAACCAAGCCGGTCGCGACTATTCGAATTTTTCGTTCACCGGTTGAAAAAAGCCGAAGGGTGGCCGGTTCACCCCCTGCCACCTAAGACCTAAGTTTCCCCTCATTCTCGAGCCTTAGCATGACCTGACATCGAGGCCGCCTTCGTCATGGACGCGAGGCGCCGCGGATCAAACAACGGTTGTGTGCAGGAGCGTGAATCATGGATTTCTTTTGGATACCTATGGGAATTTTGGGGCGAATCAGGCTTCTCGGTACCGGGTCGGCTGGTCGGGTATCGGAGATGGAGAGCCACATTCGGGAGATCGAGAAAGTAAGGTTATCTGTCGATCATCGAGGCCCAATTGACGGACTGTTTCGTGACAGAAGCTCACTTCTTGACTAGCGGGGGGAGGGTCGCGAAAGTGAATTTCAAGCACCTGTACTACTTCTGGATGACCGCGAATACGGGCGGTGTTCTTCGTGCAAGCGCTCTCTTGCATATCACGCCACAGACGCTAAGCAGCCAGATAAAGAGGCTCGAAGAGCGATTGGGTCGACGCCTCTTCGAGCGCGACGGGCGAACTGTCCGCCTGACCGAGGCGGGCAAGGTCGCTGTCGGCTACGCAGCGCAGATCTTCGAACTGGGCCATCGGCTCGAGGCTTCGCTCAAAGGTGGAACGTCATCATCCCCACCGGCTGAGTTCAGAGTTGGCATTGATCAATCGATGCCGACGCCGATCGCATGGCGTCTCCTCGAGCCTGCTGCCGCGTCGACGCGCATCGTCGGACGTACAGGTGATCTGGCAACACTGTTGGCAGAACTGGATATGCGAAACCTCGACCTCGTGCTTGCCAACGCGCCGGCGCCAGCCGGAGCAAACGAACACGCCGTGAACCATCGGCTGGGGTCATCGAGCCTGGCCATGTTTGCCGCTCGAAGCGTGAGAGAAACAGCAACCGCACCGTTTCCGCAGTGTCTGGAAGGGATGCCCCTACTGATGCCGGGACCGGAAAGCCCCGTCGGTGATGGTCTGCAGAAGTGGCTGCGCCACAAGCAGGTAAGTCCGCGCATCGTGGGTGAGTTCAATGACTGGGCTCTAATGATCTCGTTTGGAGAGGGAGGCAGAGGCGTATTCGCTGCCCCGGACGTCCTCGAGGAAGACTTGTCGCGGCAATACGATTTGCGTCCAATTGGACTCGTCGACGACCTGGCCCTGGAGTTTTACGCAATCTCCAACGCAAATGGCGATTGCAATGCCTGGATTGCGCAAATCGTCAAAGCGGCACGGAACACGTTGCGGTTAAACGCCGATTGCCAGCTGAACGTCATCTAAATGATTTTGCGCGAACTGGATGAGCCCGCGCTCATTCAGACGCCGCGTTTCGCACCGGGCACTTCCATCAGGCAGCCGGTCGGACGTCGTAAATAAAGCCATAAATGGGAATGTTTGCGGGTACGAGCGGATGCGCTGCAATGCGCTGGACGTCTTCGACGACGCTTTGGTCAGCATCGCTGATGGTGCGCCATTTGATGTAGCGGCCCTCCGGTGAGCCGGCGTAAGGACGTCCGCCCCTATAGAAGCAATTGCTATATGCATATGCGCAGCGGTGCGGTGCTGTCTACCGCCAGTTCAACCGCGCAGTCCGAAATCGGCTTGCGACGATTGCAGAAGCGGTTGACGCCGTGGCAAACCAGCAACTGAAAAAAGAATAGGGTACATTGCAGGTCATGCTGCCTCTGCCCGAAGCAGCAGAGGCTCGCGATGGCGCGCGCTGTGCGTCAACCGGGTGCTGAGCCTGATCGAACCTTAGTCCACACGAAACCATCCGTCTCGAGACCATGATTACGCCTGGAAAAAAAATGCTTCGATTGCTGCTCGCCGCCACGTGGGTGGGAGCGGGATCCGCCCATGCGCAGAGCGCCGGCACGCTACAGAAAATCAAGGAGAGCGGGACGGTCGTCCTTGGCGTCCGCCCTGCGGTGGTGCCATTCTCGTACTACGACGACCAGCAGAAGCCCCTCGGCTATTCGCAGGACGTCGCGCTGGCGATCGTCGACGGGATCAAGAAGAAGCTGAATCTGCCGAACCTCACCGTGCGCACGGTTGCGATCACGCCGCAGAACCGCATTCCGCTGCTGCAGAATGGCACGATCGATATCGAATGCACTACCACGACCAACAATGCGGAGCGGCAGAAGCAGGTGGCCTTTTCCGATACGATTTTCGTCATCGGCACGCGCCTCCTGACGAAGAAGGATTCGGGCATCAAGGACTTTGCCGATCTCAAGGGGCGCACGGTCGTCACCAACGCCGGCTCCACCTCCGAGCCGATCCTGCATAAGCTCAATACCGAGCAGCACCTGGGCATGACGATCACGACGCAGAAGGACGTGGCGGAATCGTTCCTCTCGCTGTCGACGGGACGCGCCGACGCCTTCATGCTCGACGATGCGATGCTCGCGGGCGAACGGGCGAAGTCCCCTGATGCCGCCGACTACGTGATCGTCGGCAAGCCTCAATCGAAGGAGGCATACGGCTGCATGTTCCGCAAGGACGATCCGGACTTCAAGCAGGTGGTGGACGATGCCGTCGCACGGCTGCAAACGTCGGGCCAGGCCGATGCGTTCTACAAAAAGTGGTTCGACGGCCCGATTCCGCCGAACGGACTCAACCTCCATCTGCCGGAGAGCGATGATCTGAAGACGCTCTTCAAGGCTCCCAACGACAAGCCGCTGAGCTGACCTGAGCTGAGCCGGGTGCGCGGCCGGATCGGCCGGTCATTGCGGCCGTCATGACGTGGAGCGGGCATGAGCTATCGTTGGGAGTGGACGGTCTTCGTCCAGCCTGTCGGGACCGGGGAGCCAACCACCTACCTCGGCTGGATCGCCGCCGGCCTGGAAACGACCGTCGGCATCGCGCTCGCGGGCTGGATCATCGCGCTGGCGGTCGGCACGGCGATGGGTATCGTGCGGACCTTGCCCGGCAGGTGGCTGTACTGGTGTTCGGCCACCTACGTCGCGGTGTTTCGAAATATTCCGCTGATCGTGCAGTTCTTCCTGTGGTTCTGGGCGGTCCCCGAACTGCTGCCAGGCCGGCTCGGTAGCGCGATAAAGCATTTGCCGCCCACCGAATCCGGTGCGCTGGCGTCCGTCATCTGCCTCGGCCTGTTCACCTCGGCGCGGGTGTGTGAACAGGTCCGCGCGGGCTTGCAGGCGCTGCCGGCCGGGCAGCGGGCCGCGGGGCTGTCGCTCGGGCTCAGCCGGTTCCAGACCTACCGCTATGTGCTGTTGCCGGTGGCCGCGCGCAATCTCGTTCCGCCACTGACGTCCGAATTCCTCAACATCGTCAAGAACTCCTCAGTGGCCTCCACGATCGGCGTGCTCGAACTGACCGCACAGGCGCAGCGCATGATCGACTACACGTCCCAGGCCTACGAGTCTTTCATCGCGATCATCGCGGGTTATGCGCTGCTGACCGGCATCATCATGTTCGTGGGGCGGCGCATCGAGCGGTCGGTTCGGCTACCCTTGGGTTCGGGTGGCCGATGATGTCGTATCGCTTCCACTGGTCAGTCATCCCGAAGGACTTGCCCGAGCTCAGCCGGGGGCTGCATATCACGCTGGAAATCACGGCGGTTGCGCTCATTGCAGGGTTTTGTCTCGGGATTCTGCTGACCTTGTGCCGCCTGTCCCGTTCGCGACCGCTCGCGGCGTTCGCCCGGGGCTACGTCACGGCCTTTCGTGCAGTGCCATTGATCGTGGTGCTGCTCGGCTTCTTTCTGGTCGCACCGCAACTCCTGCAGGCGTTGTTGCATCTTCCCGCGAGCACCGACATTCGTCGCGTGTCGGCGCTGATCGCCTTCTCGCTGTTCGAGGCCGCCTACTATGCGGAGATCATTCGTGCAGGTATCAATAGCGTACCGGCGGGACAGACTCAGGCTGCATTGGCGCTCGGCATGACGCCACTGCAGGGCATGTTGCTGATCGTGCTGCCGCAGGCGATACGGGCGGTGGTGCCGCTACTGCTGACACAGGCCATCATCCTCTTCCAGGACACGTCGCTCGTCTATGTCATCGGACTCGGCGACTTCTTCACGATCGCATCGAACGTCGGCGCGCGGGACGGCACGACGGTCGAGCTGATCCTGTTCGCCGGCGCATGCTATTTCTGTGCATGCACGGCAATGTCGGCACTGGTCAGGCGCCTGCAACGTCGTCTGGGCGTCGGCGCGGACAGCATGACGCTGTGAGCCGGTGGGCAATCCACGCGGTGCCGTTCAAGCCGTTGACACTCCAGGATTTACGATTCGGCCGGCGATGGCATTGCGCGTCTGACTGCGCACACTGACATTCAACCGTCCGTCGACCGGGTGATCGCCTCCCACGTCGTGATTTCATCGGCGAGCTCAGACAGTTTCGTTCGCACCAGACCCAGTGCGTCACTGCCAAGGATCAGGTGGGCCGGTGGCGCGTCGCTGGCGATGACCGCTAACATGGCGCGCGCGGCCTTCGCAGGATCCCCGAGCTGCTTGCCGCTTTTCTTCTCGCGCGCGTGCCGGATCGGGTCGAACAGGGCGTCATAGTCCGCGATCGAGCGGGGCGTCCGGGTCATCGAGCGTCCGGCCCAGTCCGTGCGGAACGAACCCGGCGCAACAGCGGTCACGGCGATGCCGAACGGCTTGACCTCCTTGCCGAGTACCTCGGAAATGCCTTCCAGCGCGAACTTGCTACCACAGTAATACGCGATGCCCGGCATGGTGATGAAGCCGCCCATCGACGTAATGTTAAGAATATGTCCACGCCGGCGTTCGCGCATGTAGGGCAGTACGGCTTTCATCATGGCGACGGCGCCGAACACGTTCACGTCGAACTGCCGGCGCATTTCAGCCAGCGGGGACTCCTCCATCACGCCTTCGTGACCATATCCGGCGTTGTTGACGAGCACGTCCACCGGTCCGACAGTCGCTTCGATCTGCTCAACAACGCCATCAATGGCCGCGAAGTCGGTTACGTCGAGTATCCAGGCGCTAACCCTCTGCGGAGCCAGTGCTTCGAAGTCGCGTCGTGCCTGCCCGCTTCGCACTGTGCCGACTACGCGATGACCAGCCGCGACCGCCTCCTGGGCCAACGCCCGGCCGAAACCACTGCTGACGCCAGTAATGAGCAACGTCTTGTTGGATGACATGAATACCGCTCCTAAGAAGCACAAGAGAACTTCATGGTATTCCTTTGCGTAGCCGATTTTCAGGTCTTATATTCTGGCGTTATTGCCTATTCCTATGACACAGGAGAAACTCCGTGGGAACGACTGAGCGCGGCCAACAGCCTTCCAGGACCCATCAGCAGCGAATGGCAGGATTACTCCGGACGTTAGCACCAGAGGAGGGATACAACCTCACGGCGGTGCCTGATGTGCGCGTTTTGCGTTCTGACCGGACGTTATCCCGCGTTCCGGTCTTGTATGATCCGGGCATCGTGATTGTCTGCCAGGGACGCAAGCGAGGATATTTCGGCGAGCAGGTCTATCTGTACGACGAGCAACACTACCTCGCGGTGTCGGTGCCGGTGCCTTTCACGATGGAAACGGACGCGACGCCAGAACGCCCTTTGCTGGCCATCTACATGCACCTTGATTTCCAGGTGGTGGCTGACTTGCTGATCCGGCTCGATCGCAATGGCATGCCGGCGCACGATGACGCACCGCAAAGCATGATGTCCAGCCCCATGGATCCCTTGCTGCGAGAGTCCGTGCTGCGCTTCCTGGAGGCGCTGAACGAGCCTCTCGATGCTGCCATCCTTGGCCCGGCGCTGGTGCGGGAACTCTATTTCCGCGTGCTGACGGGCGCGCAGGGCAATGCCATGCGTGCGGCTTTGGCGATGCAGGGACAGTTTGGCAAGATCGGAAAGGCGTTGCGGCGGATCCACGCCACATACGCGCAGTCGCTCGATCTTTCGCAACTGGCTAGCGAGGCCGGCATGAGCGTGCCCACGTTCCATAGCCATTTCAAGGCCATCACGCGTTCGTCGCCCATGCAGTACGTGAAATCCACGCGCCTGCATCAGGCCCGTCTGCTCATGGTGCGCCAAGGCATAACGGCAGAGGCGGCAAGTCATGCCGTGGGCTATGCGAGTCCCTCGCAGTTCAACCGCGAGTTCAAACGGCTTTTTGGGCTGACACCGGCCGCAGAGACGAAGCGCATGCGCGAGAGCTTTGCGATCCCGCCTGCACATACGAAGTCAGACTACGTATCGTCTCACTGACCGTCCCTCACTCCACCGCCACCTTCGCGCCACCCAGACGACTCGCGCCGCGCACTGCCTGCCCACCAAACGCGCAGACGATCAACGCTGCCACCACCAGCACGCACAACGCCAGTCGCAGCCCCAGCAGCCCTGCGCCGAATCCGATCAAAGGCGGTCCCACCAGAAAGCCTGCGTAGCCTGCCGTGGCAGCCATGGAGACACCTACGGCGGGCGTCGCAGTCGAGCGGCCCGCTGCACTGAAGATCACCGGGACGATGTTGGCCAGACCGAGGCCGACGAGCGCAAATCCTACGCAGGCGGTGAACGCGCTCGGAAAGCCCAGCACCAGAGCAAGGCCGCTCGCCGCGACGAAACCGCCCAGTGCCACGACGGTGCCGGAACCCAGCCGGCGCACGGACACGTCGCCGATGATGCGACACGCTGCCATCGAAAACGCGAACGCGGAATAGCCAACTGCCGCAACGCTCGCCTCGCCAGTCAGAACGGTGCGCAGGAACACCGCGCTCCAGTTGGCCACTGCGCCTTCCATCATCATGCAAAGGAACGCGAGCGCCGCAAGCTTCATGACGCCCGCGCTTGGCAGCGCAAAGCCGCCGCCACCTGGCTTCGCACGCGGTCCAAGATCGCGAAGCGCGAGACCGGCGGCAGAAAGGATCAGTACTCCGATCAAAACATCCGGCAACGCCAGACCGGCGATCACACCCATGCCGTTTTTCTGGATCATCGCGCCGGTTGTGGCGCCGAGCAGGCCGCCCGCGCTCCATGCGGCATGGAACGAAGACATGATCGGCGCTTGCCACGCGCTTTCGATGGTACTGGCGTGGCCGTTCATCGAGACATCCAGCGCGCCGTTTGCCGCGCCCAGCAATAGAAGCACGGCGCACAGCAGCGGAAAGCTCGGCGCCAGCGCAGGCAGCGGCAGTGCGACCACAAACGCCGCGCCCAGCAGTGCCGTTGCCCGTCCGCTGCCAAGCCGGGGAGCGAGGCGTCCGGCAAACGGCATCGCGACGACGGCGCCTAGCGCAAACGCAAACAGAGCGATACCCAGCGAGGTGTCGCTCAGCGAAAGGTGTTCCTTGATGCGCGGCACCTCGACCGCCCATGCGCCAATCCCAAAGCCATTGGCCATGAACACCGCGAGGGTCGCAATACGTTCCTTGATGGGCTTCATGACGTGGCCACCATGACACTACCGCAGACCTTTTCAAGCTCGCGTCGTCCTTCGGCGCGGAGGTCTGCCTCGACAATCAGATAGTCGACATCCGATGCAGGCGCGATTGCGTACGGCGCCGCGGTCATCAGCTTTTCGGATGTCATGGCAATGGCGACCAGACCGCTCGCTTTCACCATGGCACGCTTGAGTTCGGCATCTTCCGCGTCGAACGCCGCCACCCCTTCGATGGGATCGAGGGCGCACGCGCCCAGGAAGCATATATCCGCCTTGATCTGCTGGATCTGCAGCAATGCAGTCGCCCCCACCGCGCCAGCGACATGTTTGCCGACGCGACCGCCGACCAGAATGACCTCGAACCCCGGCCGATCCAGCAAACGCAAGCAGGCCTCGGGCGAGTTCGTGATCACCGTGAGGCCGGCGTTGTCAGGCAGCGCTTGCGCAATCGCGACGTTCGTTGAGCCCGCGTCGAGCAGGATGATCTGCTTCGGCTGCACGATCGACGCCGCAACGATGGCGAGCCGCTGCTTGCGGTCGACCGCCTCGCGCATCCGCGTGGACGCCGGCTGGTCAGCGGGGGAGGTGAGCAGTGCGCCACCATAGACGCGCTTGCAATGGCCGGCACTCGCGAGATCGCGCAGATGGCGGCGCACGGTGTGCTCAGACGTGCTGAGTTCGAGTGCCAGCTCCGACGCGAGCACGCGGCCCTGCGCTCTTAGTCGCTCCAGAATGAGCCGCTCGCGTTCCTCGGGCAGAAGCCCGTCCACCGCGTCCTGTCGCGTACGTTGCATGAGTGTTTCTCGCTTGCCTGGTGAAAACGTTCATAATCGAGCATAAAGTAGCATAAACGAGCGAGGCGTGCAATGAGAGCTACGCGCCGCGCAGCGACGCACCGAAGATGCGAATCGCTTCCTTCATCGATGGGTCGCGTACACGCACAATGGCATGATGCGGATACACGGACATCACGTCGGTTGGGCCGGAGATTCTCGCGGCGCATCATTTGCCGCGGCTTTAGCAATCTTTGCGGCGCCGACGCGTGCGGGTGAACATGAGAAGTCGAAAATACAGTTCAAGAGGCGTCGCGGAATTTGAAAATGAGTCTGTCAAAGGTCGATCTGAATCTCTTCGTTGTCTTCGAAGCCGTCTACAGGACGCGAAATCTGACGCGGGCAGCGGAGTTGCTGTTCATCACTCAGCCTGCTGTCAGCAATGCATTGGCCCGCATGCGCAAAACATTCGACGACCAACTCTTCGTGAGTACCTCGGCCGGTATGATTCCGACGCCCGTTTCGGAAAACATCATCGGTCGGGTTCGCGAAGCGCTGCAGTTGCTTGACTCGAGCACTCACGTCGGAGGACTTTTCGACCCCGCCTCGTCCGAGCGTACCTTTCGGCTCAGCATGACCGATCTCACAGAGGCGCTCCTTTTGCCCGCGCTGGAGGAGGTGCTGCAGCGGCTCGCGCCCGGTATCCGTATCGAAAGCTACTTCACGACGCGTAAAGACGTGCCGGAAGCGTTAGCCAGCGGTGCGGTCAATCTGGCGATCGACGCGCCGCTGCTTGACGACCCCTACCTCGAGCAGGAGCCGCTCGGCCGCGACCGCTATGCATGCATGCTGCGCCACGATCATCCGTATACAAAGAAGAAGCTGACGCTCGATGACTACCTGAGTTTCGGTCATATCCACGTATCCAGCCGTCGGCAGGGACCGGGTCTCGTCGATGCGGAACTGAACAGGCTGGGCGTGAGGCGATCGATTCAGACGCGGGTGCAACACTATCTGGTCGCCCCGCTGATTGCGATGCGAACCGATCTCGTCCTCACAGCCCCGCTCGTGCTCCTGCAGCGCTATGACGCGCGAATCCTCGAGTTGCCGTTCGATCTAGCGGATCTCGAGTCCCATTGTTACTGGCACCGAAGCGTGACCGGGGACCCGGCGCATCGTTGGCTGCGCGAGCAGATTGGCCGTCTGATGCGGGAAATGAACCAATAGCCAGGGCCTACGGACGCCTACTGACGGCTACGGCGGCCCCCGAGAGCACCGGCGCTAGGTGTCACGAAAAGTTATAGCCAGTCATCATAACAATAAATTTCCTGAATGGTGCGGCGCTGGGTATTCTGCTAGTCATGTTGAGACGAGGATGGCATGGCAGAACTCTATCTTGTACGGCATGGCCAGGCGTCTTTCGGCGCCGAAAACTATGACGAGCTATCACCTACCGGTCGTACCCAATCACTTTGGCTCGGCGAGTATTTCACGCAGGCGGACTTGCGGTTCGATCGCGTGGTCATCGGCACGATGCAGCGGCATCGGCAAACTGCCGACGCCATTCTCTCCGCAATGGGTGGCCCGCAAGTCGAGATCGCGCAAGACGCGGGTTTGAACGAATACGATTTCCAGGCATTGTTCGCCGCCTTGGGCGAAGAGGGCTTGCCGCAGGGTTTGTCGGCCACAAGTTCAAAAAGGGACTTCTACAAGGGGCTGCGGCACGTGCTGCAGCTCTGGGCCGATGACCGCTTGCCGGGCCGTGTACCTGAGACATGGCATCAGTTCCAGGCGCGTGTCGAACGTGCGCGCCTGGCAATCCAGCGAACGGGTGGCAGGCGCGTTCTGGTAGTGAGTTCGGGTGGTCCGATCGCGGTCACTGCCCAACAGGTCCTGCAGGCGCCTGCAGCGAGCGCGATTGCACTCAACATGCAGATTCGCAACAGCAGTCTTTGCCAGTACGTCTTTAACGATTCCGCAATGTCGCTAGTCAGTTTCAACTCAGTGCCTCATCTCGAGCGTGCCGAGCGGCATGAATTCGTCACCTATGGCTGACGCCATCGCAACTGCAAATACATCATGAACGCCAGCCTTCAATTCGACATCGAGCATCTCACACGTTATCTGACGGCGCACGTGCCCGGGTTTCGTGGCCCGTTGTCCGTCGAGAAATTTCCCGGCGGACAATCCAATCCGACATTCCTTTTGAACGCGCAGAGCGGGCGCTACGTCCTCAGGCGTCAACCACCCGGCGAACTGCTCAAGGCCGCGCATGCCGTCGATCGTGAGTTTCGCGTGATATCGGCGCTCGGCCGGACACCCGTCCCTGTCGCCCGTGCGTATCACCTTTGCGAGGACCGTGACGTCATCGGCAGCCTGTTTTACGTCATGAGCTACGAAGACGGGCGAATCTTCTGGAATCCTGCGTTGCCCGAGGTGCCTGTCGAGGGACGCGGCGCCATCTACGACGCACTGCTCGGCACGATGGCGGCTCTGCACGACGTGGATATCGACGAAGTCGGCTTGTCGGACTACGGCCGACCGGGCAACTATTTCGCGCGTCAAATCGACGTCTGGACCCGGCAATATCGCGCCGCGCAGACCGATGGACTGGAATCGATGGAGTCGCTGATCGAGTGGCTGCCTGCCTACTGTCCAACGGAAGCCGACAAGCCTTCGCTCGTGCATGGCGATTTCCGTATCGACAATCTCATGTTCATGCACGACGCGCCGCAAGTTCGCGCGGTGCTCGACTGGGAGCTGTCCACGCTCGGCAATCCACTGGCTGATATCGCGAACTTCTGCATGTGTTTGCGGCTGCCGCCCGACGGTCATATCGCCGGACTCGCCGGCCTGAATCGAGAGGCGTTGGGTGTGCCGGATGAGGCATCGATTGTCGAACGGTACTGCGAGCTGCGGGGCCTGTCGTCGATTGAGAACTGGAACTTCTACCTGGCGTTCAGCTTCTTCCGGTTCGCCGCGATCGCGCAGGGCGTGAAGAAGCGGGCCCTGAGCGGCAATGCATCGAATGAACAGGCGCGACAGGTGGGGGAGATGGCAGGGGTGCTTGCGAAGATGGGCACTGACCTGATCTGAAAGCCGGCAAGAAGGCCGGCAAGAAAACCGGAACATGGACATACGGAGACTCATTGTGACTACTAATTTGTTTGATCTGCAAGGAAAGATTGCGCTGGTGACGGGAGCGAGCCGCGGTATTGGTGAGGAGATCGCCAAACTGCTCGCGGAGCAGGGTGCCCACGTAATTGTGTCGAGCCGCAAGCTGGAAGATTGCGAGTCTGTGGCACGCGAAATCAAGGAAGCGGGCGGCAGCGCGGAAGCGCATCCGTGCCATGTCGGACGTGTCGAGGACATTCTCGCGATCTTCCAGCATATTCGCGCACGGCATGGCCGTCTGGATATCCTCGTCAATAACGCAGCGACCAATCCGTACTTTGGCCACATCCTCGATACTGATCTGACCTCCTTCGAAAAGACGGTGGAAGTCAATCTGCGCGGTTACTTCTTCATGTCCGTGGAGGCGGGCAAGTTGATGCGGGAACACGGCGGCGGTGCGATCGTCAACACGGCTTCGGTCAATGCCTTGCAGCCCGGCGACAGGCAGGGCATCTACTCGATCACCAAAGCCGCCGTCGTCAACATGACGCGGGCATTCGCGAAGGAGTGCGGCCCGCTCGGGATTCGAGTGAATGCGCTGCTCCCTGGATTGACCAAAACCCGCTTTGCAGGAGCCTTGTTCGAAGATCGGGCTACCTACCAGAACTGGGTGTCGCAGATCCCGCTGCGGCGCCACGCAGAACCTCGTGAGATGGCGGGCACCGTGCTTTATCTGGTGTCCGATGCAGCGAGCTACACCAACGGAGAGTGCATCGTCGTCGACGGTGGACTGACGATCTAGTCAAGTCGAAGAAAAGCGCGTCGTTGGCCGATGCGTCGACGACGACTTCAATCAGGATTATGGAAGAGTAAAAATGGATTTCGCATACAGCCCGAAAGTTGAAGCGTTGCGCACCCAGGTGCGTACGTTCATGGACACCCACATCGTTCCGCGCATCCGGCAATGGCACGACGAAGTGAGTGCAGGTCAATATCCGGTTTCCTTTATGGAGGATTTAAAGGAGAAGGCGCGTGAAGAGGGTCTCTGGAACCTGTTCCTTCCGCACCTGCGCGACGACGAGCCCGGTACCCGGCTGACCAATCTCGAGTACGCGCCGCTCGCTGAAATCATGGGGCGGGTGTCGTGGGCGTCGGAAGTGTTCAATTGCAATGCGCCGGACACGGGCAATATGGAGCTGCTCCATATGTTTGCCACACCCGCTCAGCGCGAGCAGTGGCTCAAGCCTCTGCTCGACGGCAAGATCCGCTCGGCCTTTGCGATGACGGAGCCGGCCGTGGCCTCCTCGGACGCAACCAATATCACGACGTCGATTCGTCGTGACGGCGATGACTATGTCATTGACGGCAGGAAGTGGTTCATCACGAACGCAGCCCACCCGAATTGCCAGATCTTCATTGTGATGGGCAAAACGGATCCCGACGCACCAAGCCACGCTCAGCAGAGCATGATTCTCGTGCCCCGCGATACACCCGGCGTGAAGGTGATCCGCAATATCACGGTGGTCAATCACGTGGCGCCGGAAGGCCACTGCGAGATCGAGTTCAAAGGCGTGCGCGTGCCGCGGTCGAATCTTCTTGGTGAAGAGGGCAGCGGCTTTGCACTGGCGCAGGCGCGTCTTGGGCCGGGACGGATTCACCACTGCATGCGCTCGATTGGCGCCGCGGAACTGGCGCTCGAACTGATGGTGGAGCGAGCCCAGGCACGCACGGCATTTGGCAAGACGCTGTTTGAACACGGGACGGTCGCCGAGTGGATCGCGAAGTCCAGAATCGAAATCGATCAAGCGAGGCTGTTTGTGCTCAAAGCCGCGTGGATGATCGACAACGTGGGGGCGAAGGGGGCGCGCAAGGAGATCTCGATGATCAAGGCGCTGGTGCCGAGTGTTCACATCGCCGTTTGCGAGCGGGCGATGCAGGTGTTTGGCGCGATGGGGCTGAGCCCCGACACGCCATTGGCCGATAGCTGGACGTGGGGCCGTGCGTTGCGGTTCGCAGATGGCCCGGACGAGGTTCACCTGCAGAGCATTGCACGCATGGAACTCAAGGCGCAGCGCTATGAGCCGGGGAAGAATAATCCCTACCTGATGGCGCCGGTGTAAGGCATCGCGCCAGTTTCAACGCGTGACCTTGCGAGGGCGCCGTGGGTTTCCGGCGCTCTCGCGAGACAACTAGCTCTCGCCGCCTGACCCCTCCAGCAGGGACCGCGTTTCTTCCGACGGCTTAGCCGTGAGTATGGTTTCAAAGGTATCCATCAAACTGGACACCGCGTATCGCGGGGACCAGAGTCCTCCCGAATCGCCACTATCGCGGCTCGCTTCCCACGCGGCCAGCGAGGCATTGCCATAGATGCCAATAAGCGACAGTCGGTGATCGACGATTGCCGGCGCAATATCGGCAAGCAGATTCCGCAGCAGTGCGTTGCAACGCTGATAACCCAGATTCCACTTGTTTTCCAGCGCCTCTCGCAAGAACGCGCGGTTGTTCAACTGCAGGTTCGCGATCATGCGGATGTAGGTTGCTTGACCCGTACGATCCGCCAGTTCAAGCATCGGAAAGAGCAGCGCGCCTAATACCGCTCGCACGTTTATCCCTTCCTCTGCCTCCAGTTTGTCGAGCCGCGCCTGACGGTCTTCGTCGATCAGGCGCGCGCCGTCGACGACAAGCTCACGTGCCAGTTCCAGTTTGTTGCCGAAGTAGTAGCGCAGCGAGGCGCTGTTGCGTTGTCCTGCGGCGGAAATGATGTCCTGCACGGATACCCCGTCCAGTCCGCGCAGCGCGAACAGGCGTTGGGCTTCTTCTTTTAAGCGAATTCGTGTCTCCGCTCCATCTGAGCGAAGGGTTTTCCCTAGCGTCGTCATTACTTTACCGTGTCGAGTTAATTAACTACACTGGCATAACTAACCCAGTTTGAGAAACTTAGCATGAAAGTCGTAATCGTTGGAGGAGGCATTGGTGGCCTCACGACCGCTCTGGCGCTGCTGCGCCACGGCATCGAGCCGATTGTACTGGAGCGCGCCCCGCAATTGACCGAGGTCGGAGCGGGCGTCCAGATCGCTGCGAACGGCACGATCGTGTTGCGGGAACTGGGGCTCGAGCCGGCGCTGGCGAGCGTTGCGACCGTGCCCGCGCGCTTTGATTACCTCGAGTTGTCCACGGGACGTCTTCTGTACGTTGCTCCGCTGGGCAAGGAGGCAGAGGCACGTTACGGCGCGCTGCTCTACAACGTCCACCGCGCGGACCTGATCGACCTGCTCGCGAACGCCGTGCCGCCCAATGTGGTCCGGCTGGGGGCAGAATGCGCGTCGATTTCCCAGGACGCGGAGGGCGCCTACGTCACCCTGAAAAACGGCGAGGTGATTCGTGGCGACGCGGTGATCGGCGCGGATGGCATTCACTCTGCGGTTCGGACGGCCCTGCGGGGACCCGAGGAGAAGCAGTTCGCCAATATCCTGATGTGGCGCTCGCTTATCCCGGCCGACCGGCTCACGGACCTGAAGTTGCCGGTGGCGGGGAACAACTGGTTCGGCGTGGGCAGGAATATCGTTTCGTACTGGGTGCGCAAGGACCTCTACAGCGTGCTCGCGTCGGTGCCCGCAACGGAAGTGAGCCGCGAGTCGTGGACGCAGTCGGGGGACGTCGAGCAGCTGCGGCGCTCGTTCGCGGGTTCCGAGCCGACCGTCCAGAAGATGCTGGAAGCCGCGGACTCGACGTTCATCACGGGGATGTACCACCGGGATCCGATCGAACACTGGAGTTCCGGACGGATCGCGCTGCTCGGCGACGCCGCGCATGCGATGGTGCCTTATCTGGCGCAAGGCGCCTGCCAGGCGATCGAAGACGCGTGGGTCCTTGCCACCTGCCTCAAGAATCATGGGCCGGACGGCGTTCAGGACGCCTTACTGGAATACGAACGGCGCCGCCAGCCGCGTACGACGCGGATTCAGGCGGGCGCGCGCTTTGTCGTCGATTGGGCACACGAGCCTGACGAGGCACGTGTGCGTCAGCGGAACGGACGACTGAAGGGGCTCTCACGTATCGATCCGCTGGCAGAGGCGTCGTGGTCGTTCGCATGGGGGCACGACATTCTCAAAGCGGTCAAGCTGCCGCCGGGCGAGGTTGTGGGTCTGAGCGCGGCACGCGAAGGCAAGCGAATGGCACGCCCCGAGAGCCAGCGCGCTTTCGATCTCTGGAAGGGCGTGTTCAAGCCGGATGATATTGCGCGTGGCGACCGGGGACAGCGTGCCGCCTACGAACGGTTCCTGCTGGAGCAGTTCCCGGCGCCGGCTAGCACCGAAGTGACGGACGTCGATCTTCACGGCGTGAGCGCGTTGCGCGTGGTTGCGGCGGGAGCAGGGCAAACGGCGACCGTCTTGCACTTCCACGGCGGCGGCTATGTGCTGGGTTCGGCTGCGAGTTCGGTTGAATACGCGAGCCGTCTCTCGCACGCCCTGAACGGTCCGTGCTACACGGTCGACTACCGCCTCGCGCCCGAGCATCCGTATCCAGCGGCATTCGATGACGCATTCAGCGCCTATCGAGGCTTGCTTGCTGCGCGTGTCGATCCGTCGACGGTGTTCCTGAGCGGCGAATCGTCCGGTGCCGGCCTGGCTCTAGCGCTGGCGGCTGCATTGCGTCGCGCGGAGCTGCCGTTGCCGGCCGGCGTCATTGCAATCTGCCCGCTTACTGACCTCACGCTGGGCGGCCCCTCCGTCATGGCGAATTCGGGCGACGACCCGGCTGCGAATCGCGAGACGTTGTCCAACCTTGTCGCGTCCTACTTCCAGGGCCACGAGCCGACCGACCCGATGGTGTCGCCGCTGTTCGCGGATCTGGCAGACCTGCCGCCGGTGTTCCTCGCAGCCGTTGAGGGAGAGGTGCTGGAAAGCGACACGACGCGTTTTGCGCAGCGCGCAAGGACAGCCGGCGCGAACGTGACGTTGAAGATGGTGGCCGATTCGGTCCACGTCTTCACACTATTCCCGTTCTTGCCGGAAACCGCTGCGACGCTCGAAGAAATCGGCCAGTGGAGTCGCCACCTGCTTCCACTGCATTTCGTCTCATGCCCGGAGTAGACATGACGGCAACCTCAACGCGTCGGTTGAGCGGCGTTCCGCGAGATATATCCGCGCCGCAGACATCGCTATACACGAATCTCGAAGTCTCCTCGAACCGCCATCCGGAAAAGGCCGCGATCCTTTACTACGGCAGTACCGTTAGCTACCGGCAGTTGCGATCCGAAGTCGACGCGATGGCCGGATTCCTGCAGCAGCATTGCGGCATTGCCCGGGGTGACCGCGTCGTCCTGTACATGCAGAACAGCCCGCAGTTCGTGGTCGCCTTCTATGCGGTGCTGCGCGCGGATGCGATCGTGGTGCCCGTCAATCCAATGAACCGCTCTTCGGAGCTGCAGCACATACTTGAAGATAGTGGGGCGAGAGTCGCCTTCGTCGGCGAAGAACTCATGGAGCACGTACGCTCGCGGCTGGGCAACCAGGTAGACCATGTGATCCGTGCGCGCTATGCCGACTATCTTCGCAACGGCACTGATCTGCCGCTGCCCGATGTCCTGGCTTCGGGTGAGCCGCAGCGTCATGCAGAGTCGATCGGCGGCCATGCTGGCGTCGTCAGCTGGAACGACGTTCTCGCGCGCGCGTGTATTCCGCGCGATCACGAATCCCGGCTTGAGGATCTGGCGGTCATTCCCTATACGTCCGGTACGACCGGTCGCCCCAAAGGGTGCATCCATACCCATCGTAGCGTGATGCATTCAACGGTCTCGTGCGCTGAATGGCCGAACCTCGCGAACGAGACCGTGATGCTGTGCTCGGTGCCGCTGTTTCACGTCACCGGAATGCAGAACTGCATGAACATGCCGGTGTTCATCGGCGCCACGATGGCGATCATGACCCGCTGGGACGCGAAATGCGCCGCACAGGTGATCGAACGCCACCGCGTGAACACGTGGGTCACCGTTCCCACCATGATCATCGACCTGCTGAACCTTGCGGACATCGGCAGGTTCGACCTGAGCTCCATTACGTACCTGAGCGGCGGCGGTGCCGCGATGCCGCACGCCGTTGCGCAACAGATCCAGGAGCGCTGGGGCATCCCGTACGTAGAAGGGTATGGCCTGACCGAAACAATGGCTGCGACCCACATCAACCCGCCGCGGCACAGCAAGCCACAGTGTATGGGCGTGCCGGTCTTTTGCACGTATTCACTGGTTGTCGATCCCGAGACGTTCGAGCCTCTCGGTGAAGGGGAAACCGGCGAGATTCTCGTGAGCGGTCCTCAGGTATTCGACGGCTATTGGAAGTCGCCGGAAGCCACACACGATGCATTCGTTCTGATCGATGGAAGGCGGTATTTGCGCACGGGAGACCTCGGCTATATCGATCGTGACGGGTATTTCTTCGTCGTCGACCGGTTGAAACGCATGATCAATGCCTCCGGCTACAAAGTCTGGCCGGCCGAGGTCGAGGCCATGCTGTTCGAGCATCCGGCCGTCCAGGAAGCGTGTGTCATCGCGACTCACGATCCGCGACGAGGCGAGTCGGTAAAGGCGCTCATCGTGCTACGGAACGGCGAGCACGCGACGCAAGAAGACATTGTGTCGTGGGCCCGCGAGCGCATGGCGTCGTATAAGGTCCCGCGCGTCATTCAGTTCGCGGCCAGTTTGCCCCGTACGACGAGCGGAAAAATCCATTGGAGACTGCTGCAGGAAGAGGAAACGCGCAGTCGAGACGTCCACCCCGAAGGCTGCCGGCCGGGTTGATCTGTTGCTTGCGCGCCGCGCTTTGTCAGGCTCGTAGGGTAATCCCCCACGCCTCTTCAACGCGGCGGAATAAGGCGTGCCGCAGTGGTCGCCGAGTTCGCAGCGCGGAATGTAAATTTTCTGGCAGTTACGGTCGACGTTTCCGGGCACCGTGTGGTTGTGGGCACAACGTTACGCAACAAAGAAACGCGGTGCTCGTCGCCAGTTGGCGATACACAGTTTGTGGATGTGGTTCACATGGTTCGTAGTACGACATAATCATAATATTGGAGTTGATCAATGAGGAAGGCAAGGAGATTGGCTGGAAAAGAGTGGCATCGACGCAAGGCCGGCCTGTTGGCCGCCGTCGTGTCTACTGCGACGCTGTATTCCGTCTCAGCAGCGGCGCAGTCATCGGTCACGCTTTTCGGCCTCGTCGATGAGGGAATTCGCTACACGACGCATGCGGATCCGCAAGGTGATTCTCGCGTCCAGATGGCCAACGGCGGTAGCGAGAGTCTTTGGGGACTCAAGGGAGCGGAAGACATTGGCGGCGGAACGAAGGTTATCTTCGCGCTGGAGAATCGCTTTTTCCCGAACACCGGGGAGGTCGATCCGGCTTATCCGTTCTTCAATACGGCTTACGTTGGCCTGCAGTCGAGCAGTTACGGAAAACTGACAATGGGTCGGCAGATCAACCCGCTTGCCGACGCTGTTCTAAGCGCCTTCGTGACCAATGCATGGATGCCGACCTTCTACCAGTTCCGGCCGGAAGTCATGATGGCTCAGGGCGTCTGGACGAGCAACATGGTCAAATATGCCGCGCGATGGCAATACCTGACGGCTGAGCTGTCGTATGCGTTTGGCGGCAATGCAGGCGCGTTTGGTTCGGGCAGTCAGATTGGGGCGTCGCTTCTCTATCTGCCCGCCATACCGCTGCGTCTCGCTGCGGCGTACCTGGACTCGCGCGATGCCGTGAACACTTCCGCGCACCTCAAGTCATGGACGGCTGGCGGCTCCTATACCTTCGGCAGCACGACGGTCACGGCCGGCTGGGCCGAAAATCGGCAGGATGACGGGTTTGTCGGCAATTTCCCTAATGGTCCGTTCAGCCCGCCGGAATTGTCCGCGCTTGAATTCAATACGTTCAGTTCGCGGCGCATGTTTTACGGCGGCGTCACGCAGCTGCTAGGGGATGCAACCCACCTTTCTGCGAATGTGTGGCGCACGACCCAGACCGGGAAGACGGAAGCAGCCAACGGGAATTCGACGCAATTCCAGCTGGTCGCGGACTACAACTGGTCGAAACGCACAGATACCTATCTGGAAGCGGACTACTCGCTGTATCGCGGTGGCATGGTCGGCGCACAGTTCCAGGGGATCAACGCCCTGAGCTCGTCGTACACCACGACGCAGCTAGGCATCATGGCCGGCATACGGCATACGTTCTAGGCTGCAGGATAGGGCGACGAGGCCGGCGCGCGGCTCTAAAGCCCGGTGGGAGCGATCACGGATAGTCCTGGAAGGACGAGAGAATGTCTTTCGAACATATTTCGATTCGACCGTACCGGAGAGCGATCGCTCCTTTTTCGGCCAATACCTTGAGTTCGAGCGACAGCGTCTGGCGCGTGATGCCGAGCATCATGGCTAGGGTGTCCTGCGAGATGCTGACGTTCTGGCGGCTCTCTGGCCACGTGCTCACGTCGCCTGACGCGAGCAGCAGCAGGCGCCGGGCAACGCGTGCACGCGTCGAGTGGAGGGTGGCATCCTCGACCATGCGATAGAGCCAATTGAGGTGGATGGTCTGCAACTCGGCGATGGCCCGGAGGAAGGCCTGACTTTGCATCAGTTCGTCAAAGGCAGGTGTCCTGACCACGAAGACGGTCGATCGCTCGATCGCGACGACATCGCGCGCGCGTGGCTGGCGACTGGCCATGGAGGTTTGTCCGAACCAGTTGCCTGGTTCGAGGACGGCCAGGATTGCCTCTTTGCCGTCCTCGCGCAGCGTAAAGGCTTTGAGTCGGCCATTTTTGAGGCCACAGAAGCAGGTCGGCATATCGCCGCGGTGGAATAGATATTCGCCGGGCTGCAGCGTCACCAACTCGCTTCGCTGGACAAGCGCTTCCTGCTCGGCCGCAGGCAAAGAGCGGAACCAGTGGTTCGTCCGCATTTCTTCGGACGTGTCCGTCATGAATGCCATTATCGGGTTCGGGCTGCTGATCAAGAATATCAATGCATTTTATATGTGCGGAAAATCGCAACGCAAGCCAGGGCAAAGAGGGGGAGCCCTCGGCTAGCGGCAGCGACAGCTTGCCTTCACCGCCCCATACCTTGGTGATCCTCGTGTTGTCCATGATGGACATGACGAGCTCGTTGACCGCGGGTTTCCGTGTTGTCCAGCGGTATGACGCGGGAAATACCGCAGATTGACCACAGGACGACCGGCAATACCGAGCTTCGACGAAATCATTAACCCGGGTCTTGCAAGCGCCCGTCCCCCGGTTGTTTCCTCGGTACTCCCCCATTCAGGGGGTACTTCCCGAGCCCTGACCCTTGGATGATTGACCCAACGCGATACCACAGCAGGCCGGGAAAGACAAATAGACCTGCGTTTCGCCCGCAATCCACGTTTGCAGCCCAGATTTGCAACCCACGCTTGCAACTTATTCAGGAACTGAAGGAGACATAGATGCAGAACGCAGTCAACACGCTCGAATCCGACGCTTACGCCTATCCGCTGCTCATCAAGCAGCTGTTGCTCACACCGTTCGTTCAGGCGCAGGAAGAGGAGATCGTCTACCGCGATCAGGTCCGCATGACCTATTCGACGTTACGCGAACGTATCGCACGCCTTGCCAACGGTTTGAGCGAACTGGGTGTGAAGCACGGCACCACCGTCGGGGTGATGGATTGGGACAGCCACCGCTACCTCGAAAGCTATTTCGCCGTGCCGATGATGGGCGCTGTCCTGCAGACCGTGAATGTGCGTCTGTCGCCCGCAGAAATCGCCTACACGATCAATCACTCCGGCGCTGAAGTCCTGCTGGTTCACACTGATTTTCTGTCTGTCGTGGAATCGATCAAGGACAAACTGGAATCGGTGCGTACTTTCATCTGGATCGATGAACCGGACAGCGAAGCAGTCGAACACACAATTCCGTTTTCGACCGAATACGAGGCGATGCTGGCGGCGAGTAGCACGAGCTACGTGTTTCCGGATTTCGATGAGAACACGCGCGCAACGACTTTCTACACCACCGGCACGACCGGTCTTCCGAAGGGCGTCTACTTCACGCATCGGCAACTGGTTCTGCACACCCTCACCCTGATGGGCGCGCTGGCGAGCCCTGTTTCGGGACAGCGTTTCCATCGAGGCGACGTGTACATGCCGCTCACCCCGATGTTTCACGTCCACGCATGGGGCATGCCGTATATCGCCACGGTTCTGGGTGTGAAGCAGGTCTATCCCGGACGCTATCTGCCGGACCGGCTCGCGCGACTCGTGCGCGAAGAGGGCGTCACGTTCTCGCATTGTGTCGGCACGATCCTGCACATGCTGCTCTCGTGCGAGGAAGGGAAGGCGACTGACATGAGCGGATGGAAGATCGTCATCGGTGGCGGCGCGTTGCCGCAAGGCCTTGCCAAGGCGGCGGTGGACCGCGGCATCGATGTGTTCGTCGGTTACGGGATGTCGGAAACGTGCCCCGTACTCAGTCTCGCGCAACTTCCGCCCGGCGCCGAAAAGCTCGACGCCGACGAGCAGCTCCGCCTGCGCTGCAAGACCGGCCGCCCCGTTCCTCTCGTTGACCTGCGTGTCGTCGACGACAACATGGACGAGCTTGCCCACGACGGCAAAGCCACCGGCGAGCTCGTCGCGCGGGCACCGTGGCTTACGCAAGGCTATCTGAACAATCCCGACGCTTCGAAGCAGCTTTGGGCCGGCGGCTATCTGCATACGCAGGACATTGCCAATATCGATCCTACCGGCAACATCCAGATCACCGATCGTCTCAAGGACGTGATCAAGTCCGGCGGCGAGTGGGTGTCTTCGCTCGAGATTGAAAATCTGATCTCGCGCTACGACGGCGTTTCCGAAGTGGCCGTCATCGGCATCAAGGATGACAAATGGGGCGAGCGACCGGTGGCGCTGGTCGTGCTCAAGGAGGGATTCGCGGTCACGGAGGACGACATCAAGCAACACGTACTGTCGTTCAGCACATCCGGAAAGATATCCAGATACGCGGTGCCGCAGATCGTGAAGTTCGTCGATGGGCTGGCAAAAACGAGTGTCGGCAAGATCAACAAGAAGTGGCTGCGCGAGCAGTTCGCCTGATTGGCAAGCAAATTTCCAGGAGCGGAAGCGATGAGTTTGGAAAATTACAGCGTTGCCACCATCGGCGACTTCGTAGGGCGCGAGCTGGGCGTATCGAACTGGGTGGTGGTCGACCAGGCGCGTATCAATGCCTTCGCCGAGTGCACGGGCGACAAGCAATGGATTCACGTGGACGAGGAGCGGGCGAAGCGTGAGAGTCCGTTCGGCGGCACGATCGCACACGGCTATTTGACCCTGTCGTTGCTGGGTGGCTTCGCGATCGAGATCGGCGTCGTTCCCAAGGATGCTTCGGCGGGCCTCAACTACGGTCTGGACAAGGTGCGCTTCATGACGGCCGTCAAGGCAGGGGCGCGTGTGCGGAGTCGTGTCACGCTCGTCTCGGCGGAAAGCAAGGGCGGCGGCCGCGTCCTCATCAAGATCATGAACGAACTGCAGATCGATGGCGAAGACAAGCCGGCACTGATTGCAGAAACCCTCGCGATGCTGGTTGCGTGATTCCTGACGTTTGGCGAAGCGGAAGATATTCCTGAAGGAGCAGCAAAATGGCGGTAATCAAAGAAAGCCGGCAGCAGAGCGCGCAGCAAAGCCAGCAAGCAAGCCAACCAGGCGATAAGGTCGATGATCTCGCGGCGTCGGCTGCTGAGGGAATGCTGGGTCCCAATCCCTTTGTCGGCCTGCGGCCCTGCGACATCGTCGCAACCGCACAGAAAATCGGCGCTCAGGCATTGCGTCAACCTGGGTTGGCCATGGAGCAGGAAGCGGCTCTCGTTCGCGAGCTTTTCGGGCTGTTCTCGGGTAACGCGGAATCCACGCCCCCAAAGGGCGACAAACGCTTCACCGACGCCGCGTGGCAGAACAATTCGCTGTATCGCATGACACTGCAAGGCTACCTTGCGTGGCAACGTGCCCTTGCGGGTTTCGTCGAGCGCTCCGGGTTGGACCCCGCTAACAAGGAGCGTGCGCGCTTTGTGATGTCGCTCATAACGGACGCGGCGTCTCCGACGAACACGCTATTAGGCAATCCTGCGGCGCTCAAGAAGGTCATTGATACGGGTGGCGCCAGCCTGCTGGACGGCGCCAACAACATCATGATGGACCTGCTCAAAAATCAGGGCATGCCTGCGCAGGTCAACAAGACGGCTTTCGAGGTAGGCAAGAATCTGGGTACCTCCAAAGGCGCGGTCGTTTTCCGCAACGAAGTGCTGGAACTGATCCAGTACGCGCCGACGACGCAGCAGGTCCACAGCCGGCCGCAACTGATCGTGCCGCCGCAGATCAACAAGTTCTACATCTTCGATCTCTCCGAGGGCAAGAGCATCGTCGACTATCTGGTCAAAAACGAGCTTCAGGTGTTTGTCGTCAGCTGGCGCAATCCGACTGCGGCGCAAAGCCACTGGGATCTGGACACCTACGTCACCGCGCTCATGGAAGCCATTACGGCTGTGCGTGAGATCACCGGCTGCGACGACGTCAACCTGCATGGCGCCTGCTCGGGTGCGATGACCATCTCCGCCTTGCTTGGACATCTCGCGAGCAAGGGTGACAAGACAGTCAATGCCACCACGCTGATGGTCGCTGTACTCGACAACACCGCCGACTCGCAACTCGGCCTCTTTGCAACGCCTGAGGCGATTGCGGCGGCCAAGCAGCACAGCATTTCACGCGGCGTGCTGGCGGGCGAGGAAATGGGCCGGGTCTTCGCGTGGATGCGGCCCAACGATCTGGTGTGGAACTACTGGGTCAACAACTACCTGCTGGGCAATGCACCGCCCGCTTTTGACGTCCTGTACTGGAACAACGATACGACCCGGCTCCCGGCGAAGATGCATGGGCAATTGCTGGACATTTTTACGCAGAACCTCTTCAGCAAGCCGGGCGCGCTGACGGTGCTGGGCACGCCGATCGACCTGGCCGAGGTCAAGTGCGACAAGTATGTGGTGGCAGGCGTCACCGATCACATTACGCCGTGGAAGGGGGTGTACAACACCGCGACGACGTTTGGCGGCGATACCCGTTTCGTTCTGAGTTCGAGCGGTCATATCCAGAGCCTGATCAATCCGCCTGGCAATCCGAAGTCAAAGTACTACCTCAACCCCAAGTTGCCGGCTAGCGCCGAAGCGTGGCTTGATGGCGCAAAGGCTGAAGCGGACACGTGGTGGGGCAACTGGCGAGACTGGCTGGTGGCCCGGTCCGGCGAAAAGCGGGCAGCGCCTGCGGCCCTTGGCAGTCAACAGCACCCGGCCGGTGTGGAAGCACCCGGCACCTATGTTTCGGAAGCCTAACCGGCTTGACTGCCGGATAGCGAAAGCAATTTTTTTCAACTACTTTAACGGAGTCATCATGACAGCAACCAATCCCAGCAATATCTTTGGTGAATATACGAAGCTCATCACGCAGTTCAAGCTGCCGGGCGTCGACGTAGCCGCCATCCTCGAATCGCGCCGCAAGGACATTGAGGCGCTCGCCGAGGCGAACATGACGGCGCTCGCCGGTGTCCAGCAACTTGGTCAGAAGCAGGTAGATATCGCGCGTTCGACGATGACTGAACTCCAATCGCTCGTGACCCGTTTGAGGTCCCCCGGCAGCGAATCCGCTGTTGCAACGGGTGAAGGGGTGCAAAAGGCACTGCAAAAGGCATTCGTGGACATGCAGGAACTGGCTGACGCGGCGTATCGCGCTCAAACGGACAGTATTGCTGTCGTGACGAAGCGTTTTGCGGAGCATGTCGAGGAACTGAAAGCGCTTGTGCAGCCGAAGAAGTGATCTGGCGGGCGGGTGCGAGCCCGCCGTCATGAGCGAACCAAGCGAAGCGCAACGTCCACGCAACAGGGAACCAACCGGATGACCGAATTACAAACAAGCCCGGAGTTTGTCGACGCCATGCAAATCCAGACGATCGACCTGGACGGCCAGTTGCTGCGCGTCGCCGTCCGGCGTGGCAGCGACGCCTCGCCGCCGCTGCTCCTGTTCAATGGCATCGGTGCGAATCTCGAACTGGTTGAACCGTTCGTTGCGGCACTGGATGACGTCACCGTCATCATCTTTGACGTCCCCGGCGTAGGCGGCTCGCCCGCCCCTTTGATCCCGTACCGGTTTTCGACGCTTGCCGTCCTGTCCGACAAGCTCCTGACACGGCTGGGTTACACCGGCCCTGTCGACGTGCTCGGGGTATCGTGGGGTGGGGCGCTGGCCCAGCAGTTCGCGCACCTTTACCCCCAGCGTTGTCGCAGGCTGATTCTCGCGGCGACGTCGCCCGGGGTGATCATGGTGCCAGCGCGGCTGTCGGTACTTTCAAAACTGATCGGCCCACGACGGTATACTGATCCGGCGTACCTGCGGCAAATTGGGGCGGAGATATACGGCGGCGCGTACCGGCACGACGCCGCGCTGCTCGATGCACACACCCGCCATATCCAGCCGCCGCGCGGGCGTGGCTATCTGTATCAATTGCTGGCTGCATCGGGCTGGACCAGCTTGCCCTGGCTGGGCGGCCTTCGGCAAACGACGCTCGTCATGCATGGCAACGACGACCCGATCGTGCCGCTGACGAACGCAAAGATCCTTGCGGCCAGGATTCGAAACGCAACCCTGCACGTGATAGATGACGGCCATCTTTTTCTGATCACGCGGGCAACTGAGGTTGCTCCGGTGGTGAAGCGGTTCCTTCGGGAGTAGGCGAGTTGAGTTTTGTGACTGGGACAGACAGGAACGACGGAAGCGCGCAGGTTGACTCAACAACGGACGAGAAGCTCGTTCGGCTGAGGCGTATGCGCACGACGGCGACCTGTCTGCTCGCGGCGATGATCGTGCTGCTGGTTGTGTGCGTAGCCTGGCAGGCGGCGCATCCGTGGCTGCAGTGGCCGCGTGCGTTTGCCGAGGCGGGTACGGTCGGTGCGATTGCGGACTGGTATGCCGTAGTTGCGTTGTTCCGGCACCCGTGCGGAATCCCGATCCCGCACACGGCCATCATCCCCAAGAACCAGCAGCGCATCGCCGAGAGTCTGGGTAGCTTCATCGAGCAAAACTTCCTGACCCCCGAAGTCATCATCGGCCGACTGAGTGGCTTCAACGCGGCAGAAGCGCTGGCAGGATGGCTCGCAGTCCGTGAAAACAGCGCAGTGATCGCGGACGTAGTGGCGGGCTCGCTCCCCCGATTGCTTGAGGGTATCGACGAGACGGACGTTGAACACATTTTCAACCGGCTCGTGATACCGCGTTTGCGCACGCTGGACGTATCACGCGTCGCGAGCCAGGTCCTGGATATCCTCACCGAAGGCAACCGTCATCAGCCTCTACTAGATCGCGGACTGAGCGCCGTGGAAACGTGGTTGAGCGACAACGTGGACCTGATCAAGGCGAAGTTCAGCGAGGCGTCGAAATTCACACCCGCGCCGCTGGACGCCTATATCGTCAACAAGTTTGTCGAAGGCATCATCGCGCTCATTCATGAGGTCGTGGCGAATCCCGAGCATGAGCTTCGGCATCAGTTCGACGGCGCGGTGCAGGATCTATCCAATAACCTGCGGACGTCAGCGGTTTATCGCCGGTTTGGTCGAGTGTTGCTGCGCGACTGCATCCGGCATATCGAGGAAGGCGGCTATTACCGCGTCCTGCTCGATCATCTCCGTGCGCACGTACTTGCCGATCTAGGAAGCGGGCGCTCGGCGTTGCGCGACATGATCACCGGCACCTTCGTCTCCATCGGCAAAGGCGTGGCGAGTGAACCCTCCATTCAGCACAAGCTGAACGCATGGTGGCTCGATATTGCCGGCCTGCTCGTGCTGCGCCATCGTCATCAATTGTCGGGGCTGATCACCGACGTCGTGAAAGGCTGGGACGCGAAGGAGGTGAGCGGGAAGCTTGAGGCGGAGATAGGGCGGGACCTGCAGTACATCCGGATCAACGGTACGTTTGTCGGCGGCATGGCGGGCGTCCTGATACATGCCTGTGTATTTCTTATCGCGCGATAAGCCAGCATGGTGAGGCACCAGGTGGCCCAGATTCGGCCCGCGTAGCGCGGGTTGCTACCTGTGTTTAACCAGGCCGAGTGCCTGTGCGCGCGAGACAGCCTGGGCGCGTTTATCAACTTCGAGCTTGGTAAACACGCTCTTGATGTGGGACTTGACCGTTTCAGGTGTGATCCCGAGCGTACGCGCAATTTCCTTGTTCGACTGTCCCTGTGCGATCAACTCGACGATGCCGCGCTCCCGCGAGCTGAGGCGCTCCCGCTCGGCTTCCTGGGGGGGCTTGCTGTTGGGTTCGTGCTGTGCTCGCCAGCTATCCAGCAGACGGTCTAGCCACTTCACGATTACCTGCGCTTTGGCAGGGGTGGGGACGTTGTCGCGCGCCAGCTTCAGTAGCGGGCCGACCTCAGGCCCTTGATCGACGATGGACTGGCAGACACCTGCGGGTGCTGCGACCGTCGCAACCTCGTGGAATACCTCGAGCGCCCGTTCGCGCTCGCCTGCGTTCAGCCACGCCAGCGCGAGGAGGGTCCGTAGTCGTAGCGCGAGATAAGTTCCGTGGATGTGTTCGAGACGCTCCAGTGCGCCGCTCAGGATGACGACCGCCTCTTGTGTCTGCTGCCGTCGTATCGCCAGGTACGCAGCCCCGAGGTCCCGGTAGTTCTCGATCTCCGGCGACACCGGAGTGGACAACTGGCCATTTGATCCGGCCAACTGACGAAGTTGTGCGACGCACGCGCCCGCTTCAGCAAGCCTGCCTTCTGCAAGATTCAGCCGGGTTCTTTCTGCGAGCGCGGCGGCAACCAGCCGGTTCCATCCACGTGCCTGCCCCAGTGCCTGCCCACTATCGAGCAAGGCATACGCGTGCGCAAAATTGGAGCGCGCCACGGCGATTCGAACGAGTATGCGATAGCTGATCAGCACGCTGTCGAGAAATACGGCAAGTTCCATGACCGGCATCAGCTCGACGAGCAGCGCTTCAGCTTCGTCGAGGCGCCCTTGCTCATAAAGCAACTGGGCGATCATCGGGGCGCACAACGCCGCCGCTATCGAGTGCGAGCCTGAATGGTGCTCGGCGAGATCCATCGCTTCTTTGAACAGGCGCTCCGCAAGCGGAAAGTGCAGTTGCTGCATTTCCACATGGCCGAGCAGGCAAAGCCGATACACCGACGAGAATACGCTGCGCTGGTCTTCCGCGACGGAATCGGGAATCCACGGTGTGGCGTGAAGGGCTTCAAGATTGCCCGCTTTCCAGTGGCAAAAGCGGGCCACGTTCGAGACCGCATTGGTGGTCCAGGCATCGCGCGACGGTCGGCTCAGATAGTCTTGCGCGAGCGTGAGCGCCCTTTGCGGGTCATCCTGCAAGGCGGCAAGCGCCGAGCGAATGGCGACGCACTCCCTGCGGACGCGATCAGCGTCGCTACCCTTGCCGGCGGCATCGCGTTCGATCGAATCCAGCATCGGCACCGCGTCAGCGAAGCGCATGGCGAGGACCGTGCCCCAGGCCGTCGCAAGCGTGACGGTGACCTGTGCCCGCATCAGGTCAGCTGGGAATTGACGCTGCCAGCCGACCAGCGTGAGCAGATCGCCTGCCTTGAGGAGGGACATTGCGCAGTGTTCCATGAGGCGAAGGGCATCCCTCGTTGCGCCGGCCGCAATGGCATGCCTGACCGCGTCGGTCCACTGGCGCTGCGCCGCGTACCATTGCCACGCGTGGCGATGCAGTTCGGTGATTTCGTCGTGGTACCGGGCCTCCAGCCGCCGTTGCAGGTACTCGGCCATGAGCGGGTGATAGCGGAACCAGTGTCCTTCCAGGTCCAACGGCTCCAGCAGCAACTGGCGCGCGACAATGGCGTCCAGCATGAGCTGGCTGGTCTTCAGGCCGGTGAGCGCCTCACAAAGCGGTGCACTCAGGCGATCGAGTATCGCCGTACGCAGCATGAACTCGAGCATCGCAGAAGGTAAGGACTGCAGTATGTCTTCGAGGTAGTCTGCAAGCGGCCTCGATGCGCCGGTCGGAGCGCTTGCCCGCCAGCCTCGCGGGCGATCGTCCCGGGCCAGCACCGACGCGGAAATGCGCAGCGCGGCGGCCCAACCTTCGGTGGTCGCGAACAGCGATTTCACGTCCGTGGTGCGGAGCTTGCCAGGGCATTCGCGCTCGACGAAACGGCGCGTCTCGTCGAAGTTGAATCTCAGCGTCGACGCATCGATTTCCAACAGGTCGTTTCGCGCTCGCAGCTTCGCCGTGGGAAGCGGGGGATCGGTTCGGGTGCAAAGCACCACATGGACCTGCGAGGGCACATTGGCGATGAAGAGCGACATCGCCTCGTGAATCGGTGCCTCGCTGATCAGGTGGTAGTCGTCGATGAAAAGGTAGACCTCGTCGTCGACGTCGACAAGTTCGTTAATCAACGTCGCCGCGAGCGCATTCGCCGGCACAAACGACGCTTCCGCGGTCAAGCCGATCACTGAGACGCCTACGTTGGCGCACGCTTGCCGTAATGCATGCGCGAGGTGATTGAAGTATCGGCCGGGTTCGTCATCTTCGGCGTCGAGAGATAGCCAGGCGACCCGCGCGCTGCCCGCCGCGAGCACATTTAGCCAGCTGAGCGCGAGCGATGTCTTGCCGAATCCGGCGGGTGCCTTGATCACCGTCAGGCGCTTCGTTTCCGTCTGGGCGGCAAGAGCGGCAAGGCGCGGACGATCGATCAGGCCCGTGGGCAGGCGTGGCGGAAAGACCTTCGTTGCGAGGAACAGAGGTGGCCTGTTCGTGGGCGGCGTTTTTGTCGCTTCTATCACGTGCATCAACTGCTCCGGGCATACGGGTTGACCCTGGCTGCCATCCCCCGTCCACGCAATCGTGCTCCCCTCTACGGGGGATGTTGTGCGGTGCTGCGCTCGGACACTATGTATTCCAGCGAGGCGATCGCAGTTCTACAACCGGACAACTGCACGGACAACGGTGCTGGACAAGGGTGCGGCACGCCGGCCGGTCATGGGGGAATCGCCCCTCGGTGGGCGCCTCCTGAACCGGTGTTTTGTTCATCAAATGATACGCCCAACGACCTTGACGGAGGAGACATGTCTGCCGGATCGCATCGTATTGCGGCGCACAAACTGCAGACACTGATCTTTCAGAGCGCTGGTTATTCGATCGTCGGCGATTTTTTCAGGGGCTGGCCGGCGTTGTCCGGTGAACTGGACCCACTGCAACAAAACCCATACTGGAGATGATGATGAGCACCTATATGGCACCACTGCGCGACATGCGCTTCGTGATGACGGAACTGGCCGGGATTAGCGAGTTGTCAGCGCTGCCGGGCTTCGAGGAGGTGACGCCCGAACTCGCCGAGGCTGTGCTCGACGAGGCGGCGAAGCTCGCGACCGAAGTGCTGGCGCCGCTCAACAAGCCCGGTGACGAGCAGGGCGCACGCCTGACGAAGGACGGCGTGGTTGCAGCGGACGGTTTCGCGAAAGCCTACCGGCAGTTCGTCGCCGGCGGCTGGAGCGGTCTCTCCGGCGACCCGGAATTCGGCGGACAGGGATTGCCCGAGTTGCTGCAGGCGGCGACTGTCGAGATGTGGAACTCGTCCAACATGGCGTTCGCACTGTGTCCTCTGTTGACGGCGGGCGCCACCGAGGCGCTGAGACAGCACGGCTCGGAAGAGCTCAAGGGGCGCTATTTGCCCAATCTCGTCAGCGGCGAGTGGACGGGCACCATGAACCTGACCGAGCCGCAAGCGGGCTCGGATCTCGCCGCCGTGCGCACGAAGGCCGTACCCGAAGGCGACCACTACCGCCTCTTCGGCCAGAAGATTTTTATCACGTGGGGCGATCACGATATGACGGACAACGTCATTCATCTCGTCCTCGCACGCACGCCGGACGCGCCTGAGGGCGTGCGCGGCATATCGCTGTTTGTCGTGCCCAAGTTCCTGCTGAATGACGATGGCTCTATCGGGCAGCGCAACGACGTGCACTGTGCGTCCCTCGAACACAAGCTTGGCATTCACGCGAGTCCGACCTGCGTGATGAGCTTCGGTGATCAGGATGGGGCGATCGGTTATCTGGTAGGGCAGGAGAACAAGGGTCTCGCCCATATGTTCACGATGATGAACGAGGCACGCCAGAAGGTCGGTATTCAGGGGCTCGCGATGGCGGAGCGGGCTTATCAGCAGGCCCGCGAATACGCGAAGGAACGCGTCCAGGGGCGGCTCGCGGCGAGCAAATCGGGTGGCGCCGTAGCCATCATCCATCACCCGGATGTGCGGCGCATGTTGATGACGATGAAGTCCCAGGTCGAAGCGATGCGTGCTTTCGCGTACGTGATGGCGGCGGACATGGACCGCGCGCACCGTGACTCCGACGCCGCTGAACGCGCACGTCGCCAGACGCGTGTCGATCTGCTGATCCCCGTGTTGAAGGCATGGTGTACGGAGTTGGGCGTCGAGGTGGCGTCGACGGGCGTGCAGGTGCACGGCGGGATGGGCTACATCGAAGAGACGGGCGCATGCCAGTTCCTGCGCGACGCACGAATCGCGCCGATCTACGAGGGCACGACAGGCATCCAGGCTGCCGACCTCGCAGGCCGCAAGCTCGCGTCAGATCAAGGCGCGGCGATGATTGAACTGATTGCGCAGATGCGTCAGGACGCGGCGCAGCTGGTGGGCAGCACGGATACGCAAGTGGCGTCCATTGGCAAGGCGCTGGAGGCCGGCATCCAGGCGCTCGACGATGCCACCGCCTGGATGCTGCACGCATTGGCGACTCAGCCCGATGCCGCGCTTGCCGGTTCCGTCGACTATCTGATGCTCACCGGCTACGTGTGCGGCGGTTGGCAGATGGGGCGCGCAGCGCTTGCTGCATCAGGAAAGATCGCAGCGAATGAGGACCCGGACTTCCATCGCGCCAAGCTCGTCACTGCATGTTTCTACACCGACAAGGTCTTGCCCAAAGCGAATGCGCTTCTGGCGACAATCCGCAGCGGTGTATCGAGCGGGTCGAACCTGCCTATTGAACAGTTCTGAGCGGCGGCTCAGGAAAAAGCGTCGGTGCGACGATCAAGAAAAATCATCGACGCAAAATAATTGATATGGTATGCGAAATAAATAGGAGGAGACATGTTTAAAAAATCTGCATACCTTGCGCTATTGTTATCGGGCGCGATATGTACCAGTGCGATGGGGCAGAGCGCAGGCAGTCTCATCACCAGCGTAGGCGGGGCCTGGCTCGACTTTGGCCCATCTTCCGCAACCTCGTTGCAGAGCAGCTCCGCTTTGGGCACGTTCACGTCTTCGGGAACGGGTGGTCAGATACATAACACATTCACCTTAAAGCTCTCGACGACTTATTTTGTTACGGACCATATTGCGCTGGACCTGGCAACGGGCGTACCTCCCAAGCTCAAGCTTTATGCGCAGGGCAACGCCACACCATTCGGTGCCGGCGGGCCATCGCTCAATTTGGGAAATCTACAGCCGCTCGCCACCACCCGGTCGTGGGCACCCGTTCTTTTCCTGAAGTATTTCTTCTTCGACGCGCAGACGAAACTGCGCCCGTTCGTCGGTGTTGGTGCAAACTATACGTGGTACTCGCATACCGAACTCAATCCGACCTTCAGTGGGGCGTTGCAACAGATCGCAGGACCGGGCGGGCAGGTCAAGGCTTCGCTCAGTCCGTCATGGAACCCCGCGTTCGAGGCGGGCGTTTCTTACAATATCAGCAAGAACCTGTACGCGACTGCGTCGGTGACGTATCTGTCTCTCAAGACAAATGCGACGGTCAGCTCCGTGGCCGCCAATGGTCAGACGGTGTTGGCCAACAGGACGCACATTACGGCGGATCCGATCATTACTTTTATCGGGATTGGGTACCGGTTTTAACCCGTTGAAGTTGCCGTTCATGGGTGTCGCAGATTCGTTCGTGCATCGTCGTTGCTGGGTTTGATCGCAGCGTGGTGCAGCGGGGGGTTGTCCTTTTCTTTGCCGCCGGTTTCCGCGTGCGCCATCGTTTTGTTTAAAGAGGCAGTCTCGGTGTCACCATCGGCGTCAAAGCGTCGTGCCTCTGCTTCTACACTTGCCGCGAAGGCGAAACCTACCGCTGAGTTCAGCCCGCAAGCCGGCCGTAGTAGCCACCCCCGTACTAGACCTACCCCCGCTGTAATCCTCCCACGCTTCCGAAAGCTTCCCGCAAGAATTTTCTTGCAGATGCGAATGACTCGCATTATGATTCGCATTCTGTATTGAACCTTTCACTTAACAACGATCCGCTACGAGCGCTCCCGTCCCGTGCAGACCTTGCTGCACGGGCGTTTGCCTGCGCCTGCGCTCAATCAGAACAACATGCAGAATCCGTTTTCCATCCGCCGCCTGGCGTTTGCCCGCGGCACGACCCGTACTCCCTCGCTTCTCAGTGCCGCGCTTCTGGCAAGCGCCGGCCTCTCGCTCTCCACGCTGTCGACGCCCGGCTGGGCGCAAGCCGCCGCGACCGATGCGGTTACGTTGCCCGCTGTTAGCGTCACCGCATCGGCTGCTGACGCGGCCACGCAAACCGATCAGGTCAGCGCCGGCGCGCTCGGTTCACGCAAGCAGGTCGACACGCCTTTCTCGACCCACGTCGTATCGAGCGAGGAGGCGGACGATCTGATGGCATCGACGGCCAACGATCTGTTCCAGTACGATCCGGCGGCAGCCGTTAGCAGCAGCAACCGGGTCAGCGAAAACTCGATGTTTACCGTGCGCGGCATGCCGGTCGACACGCTGAACGGCATCAAGGTCGACGGTCAGAGTTTCCCCTCGTGGGACACGGATCTCCCGCTCGAGCCGTTCGAACAGGTGCAATTGCTCAAAGGGCTGTCGGGCTTCATGTATGGCTTCGGCTCACCGGGCGGTATCGTCAACTACGTCCTGAAGCGCCCAACCGACGATCCGTACCGGAGCATTTCGGTCGGCTACGAGTCGGCGGGCGTGTTCAGCGAGAGGGTCGATCTGGGCGGCCGCTTCGGCAACGACAACCGCTTTGGCTACCGCCTGAACCTGGTGAACGAAGACGGCAATACCGAGGAGCCCAACGGTCATGTGCGCCGCCAGGTAGCGTCGCTGGCGTTCGACTTCCGCATCACGCCGGACCTGACCTGGAGCGCCGACGCGTTCTATCAGAAGCGCAAGACCAACGGCACGCTGTTCGGCCTGATGTTCGGTACGGGATTGGGCATTCCCGATGCGAGCTCGATCAACCGCGACCTCACGCAGCCGCAGAATTACTACGAGACGGAGATGGCTTCGTTCGGCACGGGCCTCGACTACCGTCTCTCCGAGAACTGGCACGCGAGCCTGAAATACCGCTTTGCCAAGGAAAATCGCACCAACTCGGATAGCCTGATCTTCGTAAACGACAGCGCCGGTGACTATTCGAACACGCTTTATGCCGCGTTGACGCGCTACTTCTACCAGAACGTCGATGCGATGGTGCAGGGCCAGTTCAATACCGGCAGTATCAAGCATGACGTTGTGATCGGGGCAGGCTTCCAGTCGCAGACCAGCGAGTACGACAACAGTGAAGGCTGGAACGAAGGCTACAGCCTCGGCACCGGCAATCTGTATGGCAGCAGCCTGCTCACCAATGCAGACGTCGGCATTGGCGAGAATCTGTACCGGCAGTCGCGTACCACTCAGGCTGCCTTGTACGCAAGCGATACCGTGCAGTTCACCTCGCGCTTCTCGGCGTTGCTGGGCCTGCGCTACACGCAGTTCCGTCAGGACGTCTACGCTCCGAGCAGCGCCGTCACCTCGCAATACAGCGCGGATCCGGTCACGCCGACTGTAGCGCTGATGTTCAAAACTGATCCGTACTCCACACTTTATGCGAGCTATGTCGAGTCGCTGGAGCAGGGCGGTTCGGCATCGAACACCAACCTCAATTATCCGGCCACGTACGGGCCGCTGCGCAGCAAGCAGTACGAGATTGGCTTCAAAACGGATCACCGGAAGTGGGGCGCCAATGTGGCGCTGTTCCGTGTCGACCAGGGCTACAACTACACCAACACCGAGAACGTCTTCGTGCAGGACGGCACCAAGCGCTACACCGGCGTCGATGCGAGCGGCTGGCTCGCGCTGACAAACGAGTGGCGCGTGCTCGGCGGCGTGATGTGGCTCGATACGAAGGCGGTGGATATCGAGGACCCGAGCATCGAAGGCAAGCGCATCTACGGCGCGCCGCGCTTCACGGTGACCGGCCGCGTCGAATACAACCCGTCTTACCTGCGCCCGCTCACGCTGGCCTTTGGCGGCAAGTATGTTGGCAACGAAGCGGTAGATGCGGCCAATACACAGTTCGTGCCGTCGTATGTGACGTATGACCTGAGCGGCAAGTACGAAACGCGCATTGCCGGCAAGGACGTGACGCTGCGTGCGGGGATCAACAACCTGTTCAACCGTCGCTACTGGACCACTGCGTGGGGCTATTACGTCTCGCCTTCGCCGACGCGCACCGCTGTGGCGAGTGCGACGATGCAGTTCTGAATGCGGCCCGCTCGCGTTTTGCAACGCGCGGCCCTCGGGGCCCTGCCGCAGCCGATGCGAGGGGCCCGCACGCGTTCGACGCTGCGCCTATGAGATCGATCCTTGTCCGCCTGCATCGCTGGTTCGGAATTGGCACAGCGCTCTTCCTGTTCGTTTCCGGTCTCACGGGCGCGATCATCGCGTGGAATCAGGAACTGGACGCGCTACTGAATCCTGAGTTCTACTACGCGCGTTCCACGGCACCCGCGCTCACGGCACTCGAACTCGCCAACCGGGTCGAGGCGGCAGACCCGCGTCTGCATGTGACCTACCTGCCGCTGGGCATCGTGCCGGGCCGAACCCTGCAAATGCGTGTGCAAGGCCGGCCCGATCCGGCTACCGGCAAGCCTTATGTGCTGGACTTCAATCAGATCGCGGTCGATCCCGGCACCGGGACCATCCAGGGGCGCCGCGACTGGGGCGCCTTGTCGCTCAAGCGGCTCAATCTGATGCCGTTCCTCTATCAGTTTCACTACACGCTTTATTTGCCGACCACAGGCAGCGGTATCGCGATCGGCGTTTGGCTGTTGGGCATCGTCGCGATCGTCTGGTTGTTCGATAGTGTGATTGCGCTGGTGCTGGCGTTTCCGAGCTTCAAGACGTGGCGTAAGTCGTTCGCGTTTCGTCTGCGCCGCGGCGGCTATACGCTCGCATTCGACCTGCATCGCTCGGGTGGCGTATGGGTTTGGGGCCTCCTGTGCGTGATTGCGTTGACGTCGATCTCGATGAACCTCGAGCGCCCCGTGATGCGTCCCATCGTGTCGCTGTTTTCGAGCTTGGCGCCCGAACCTGAGAGCAACCCCGAGTTGCAGTCGACCCAACCGGCCGGCACCGCCATGTTGAGTCGCGAGCGCATCGTCGAGCTGGCGACCGCTGCGGGACATAGGATGAAGTTGAATGCCGAACCCGGCGCGACGTTTGAAATCGCTTCGCTTCGTCTATACGGGGTGGGCTATTTTGAACCGGGCGGTCTTTACGCCGACGGCCGTCTTGGCAATGCCTGGACCTACTGGGATGCAAGGACCGGGCGCGAGATGGGCGGCACGGTGCCGGGGCACGGTACGGCTGGCGATATCTTCCTGCAGGCCCAATTCCCATTGCATTCGGGACGACTCTTCGGGCTGCCGGGCCGTATCCTCGTCAGCTTTATGGGTGTGATGGTGGCACTGTTGAGCGCGACCGGCCTCGTCATCTGGTTCAAGAAGCTCAAGGCGCGGCGCAGTGCCTCGCGGCGGGTGAAGGCCGGCAAGTCGGCGTTGATTCAATAGTTTTCTGCTTGCCGGTGCGCGTGGCGTAACTCGCTTGCCCCGTTTGCCTTGCTCATCCGGCTCGCGCTACGTTATTCGCGTCGCTGGACCTCGCGGTGGGCTGACCGCGCCGACCGTTTCATCCGGCTTAGCTGCCTTGTCACGCGCGTAGTATTTTTACGCCGGATATTTGACCGTCGCCCGCACGAATTCAACGAACCGGGTTACCACGGCATCATCCCGTCCGAGCTGCCACGTCAACCCAACTTGCCATTGCGCGGCGGGATTGCGTAATGGCAGCACGCGCGCATCGCGCAGCAGGTACTGCGTGCGCGAGGGCAGAAACGCCGAGCCGACGCCTGCCGCAACGGCAGCGAGGACCGACTGGATGTCGTCGACCTGCTGGATCACGCGCGGCACAAAGCCATGCTCGCCACACCAGCGATCGATCTGCGCAGCCAGCCCCGGCCCTCGTCCACGTGCGAGACCAATAAACCCCAGTTCGTTCAATTCGTTCAGATTGGCCGGTGTGCGTTTCCAGCGCGCGTGTTGCGGCACAGCCAGTGCCAACGCTTCGTCCAGCACCGGAAACGCCTCCAGCCCGGCGTCCGCTGGCAAACGCAGGAATCCGACATCCAGCTTGCCGGCGAGCAAGCGCCGGCTTTGCTCCGCCGACGACAGGTCGTTCAGCGTGACGCTCACGTTCGGATGGCGTCGGCGGAACTCCGCAATCAGTTGCGGCGCGAGTGTCAGGGTCGAGAGTCCGAGCCCGACCCGCAAAAAACCGCGCTTGCCGCTGCTCGCCTCGCGCGCACGCGCATGAATCTCGTCCGCGTCCCGCACCAGCGCCTGCGCGTCGGCAAGAAACCCTGAGCCGAAGGTGGTGAGTTCCGCGCCGTGCCGGCCGCGCTCGAAGAGCCGCGCGCCGAGACTCTCTTCCAGCGCAACGATCTGCTTGCTGAGGGCCGGCTGACTGACGTTCAGCGCTTCGGCCGCGTGGCCGAAGTGCCGCAGCTCAGCGACGGCCAGGAAGGCACGCAGGAGTTTGAGTTCCATTCCAAAAGGTAATCGAACATATCGGAATATTCATTTTACTTATCGAATGCCCAGCGGTCCAATGGAGTTGTCCTGTTCATCACGCCGCGAGATGTCATCCATGTCAGTTCCCACGCTTCGCGTTGCATCCATTCCGTTGCGATCCCGTCGCGGCGAGGCCATGCAGAATGTCGCGCATATCGCGCAGTGGCTTGCGCTGAGCGCTCGCGAGGCGATCGGCCTCGTCGTTTTTCCGGAGACCTGTCTTGCCGGCTATGGCAGCCTTGTGAAACTGCATCGCGATGAACTCGAAGCGCTTGCTGAACCGCTCGACGGGCCTTCGCTCGGCGCGGTAGCGGATGCCGTCGAGCGCACGGGTGTCGGCGCTGGCGTGGGCCTGATCGAGCGTGCGCCGGATGGACGCCTCTTTAATAGCTACGTGGTGTGCATGCCCGGCGGAATCCGGCATTGCCACCGTAAGCTGCATGCATTCGAGCATCGGCGCATTGTGAGCGGCGACCGCTTCACGGTGTTCGATACCGTGTGGGGCGTTCGAATCGGAGTCCTGATCGGTGGCGACGCCTATCTGGTTGAGAACGTGCGTATGACGGCACTCATGGGGGCGACGCTGCTCGTCGTTCCGCATCGAAGTTATGCCACGCAGCGCGGCGGTGGACGGGCGATGCAACCGGTGTCCGCCGAACAATGGCAAAGGCGCGACAGCGCGGCTGGCGGAGTAACCGGGCTTGCTACTCGTGGCGGCACAGCGGTGGGTGAAGTGGGTGCAGTGGACGGACGCGCGGATGGCAACGCAGCGGCTTGGCTGCGTGCCTGGCTGCCCGCTCGGGCAGCCGATAACGGTATGTTCGTCGTACTGAGCGATGGACTGGACGCTGTCAGCGAGGGGGCTGGCTCAGGCGCCGCCATGATCGTCGATCCGTGCGGCCGTATTCTGGCCGAAAGCGCCGGCGCGGGAGGTGAGGAAAGCGCCATCGTTTCGGCAGGCATTGACCCGCATCTGATCGATACCAGCGCGGGTCGTCAATGGCTCAAGGCTCGTCGCCCGGATCTGTACGCGCCGCTCGGTCGAGCGGACCATCAGGCGGCGAGCTTCGAACCGCGCGCCGTCTCCGCACGCGGTTCGATTGCTCTCAGTTTCGCTCAGGTCTCGCGCAACCGGCTGCCACGCTAGCGTCCCCTCGAGCGAAAACGAGGCACAGTCCCCACTACCATCCTTACAACTGCACCCGGGTCTGGCACACGTCTATAATCTCCCTCGAATTCGACTCGGGACATTCAACCAGTGAAAACGATTATTGCCGTCGCGCTCACCGCGCTCGCCCTCACGGCCTGTGCTTCGTCCTACGACAAAGAGACGCAACGAGACCACGACTTCACCCGCTCCGAGCGCCTTCTCGATGCGGCACAAACGAATGCCACGGTGAACTGCCACGATGCGGCGCAATGCGATGAGGCGTGGCAGTGGACCAAGACCTACGTGGGCCAGCGCTCGGAAGAGCCGGTGACTCGCGCGGACGCGCTCGCTATCGAGTCCGACGTACCGGGCAGTTCGGGTCACGCCACCTATTCGGCCACACGGGTGGCGAAGGGTGGCGGCGCGACGATCACCTTATATGCGCAGTGCAAGGGCATGTACGGCCCGGACCATTCGATGGGCTCGGACTACGACGAGTGCGTGAAGAAGATCTCGACGACGCAGAACGGCTTCGCACTGTTCCTGCAACAGCACGTTAGCGCCAATTGACGGCACGTGCTGTTTAACCTTCCCGGCGGCGAAACTCGCCCAGCCATTCCGACAGGGCGGTGACCGCGTCCAGCGTCACCGCGTTGTACAGCGAAGCACGCAGGCCGCCGATCGAGCGGTGGCCTTCGAGGCCATGAAAACCCTCCCGCCGCGCGGCCTCCAGCAGGCAAGCCTCCATCTGCGGCTCGGGCAGGCGGAACGCCACGTTCATCGTCGAGCGGCAAGACGGTGCGCTGTGCACGTGATAGAAGCCGCGGGCCGCATCGAGCGCACGGTATAGCACTTCCGATTTAGCGCGGTTGATCGCGGCCATCGCCTGCACACCGCCGACTTCATCGCGCAGCCAGCGCGTCACCAGCATCAGCACGTAGATGGCGAACACCGGGGGCGTGTTGTAGACCGAGCGCGCGTCGATATGGGTGCGGTAGTCGAGCAGCGTCGGCAAGCCGGTTGTCGCTCGCCTGGCGAACTCATCGCGCAGGATGACGACGGTGACGCCGGCCGGTCCGAGGTTCTTCTGCGCGTGCGCGTAGATCATCGCGTAGCGTTCGATGTCGATCGGCGCAGCCAGCAAATTGGACGACATGTCGCAGACGAGCGGCACATCGGGTAAGCCTGGTGTGTCGGCGAATTCGAGTCCTTCCACCGTCTCGTTGGACACGTAATGCAGATAGGCCGCCTCTGGCGAGAGCTTTAGTTCGTCCGCAGACGGCAACTGTCGGAAGCCGTCGGCACGGCCGTCCCATATGACGCGCGTGTCGCCCTCGAACCGCGCCTCGACCGGCGCCTTGGCGCTCCAGTAGCCCGACACGATGTATTCGGCGTGACGGCGGCTCGCGCGCAGGAAATTCATCGGCAACATCGAGAATTGCAGGCTGCTGCCGCCCTGCATGAACAGCACGTGGTAGCCGGCAGGAATACCGAGCAGCGCGCGCAGATTGCGCTCGGCTTCATCGAGTACGCCGCGGAACCAGTCCGAGCGGTGGCTCATGCCCAGCACCGACAGACCGGTCTCAGGCAGCGCTTCGATGGCGTCACGCGTTTGGCGCAACACGGAGGCCGGCAAGGCGCCTGGGCCGCCGGAAAAATTCATAGGTTCGTTCATTCAAGCCGCCGTGCGACGCTGCATCAACCGTTCGAACGCGTCGACGATATGTTGGACAAAAGGATTCTTGTGGGCCATCGTACCCGAGCTCCGCTCGTAGTGGGCGAGCATGGTCGCGTTGGCCTCGAAGACGAAGACCTGCCCGTCGGGCAGCACAGTGAAGTCGATACCACCGTAATCGAGATCGAGCCGGCGGCCGATGGCGATGATCGCCTGCAACGCCCGCTCGCCCAGCGCGGTGGCAGGGTCCTGCAGGAAACGCCGCTCCTCGTCGAGCTTCCAGGCGTGGCCTTCCATCTCGGCAGAGAAGTAGTGGACCATCCAGTGCGGCGAGATGGCCAGGTGATACGGAAACGGTTCGCGGTCGACGAAAATCATCCGGTACTTGCGGTAGTAACCGTCTGCGGAGCGATAGTCGCGAAACGCGGTCAGATATTGCGGACCCTGGCTTTCGCGTAGCCGTGTTTCCAGCGCAGTGACGCTCTCGCAGTGAACCAGCCCTTCGCCGCCGTGAGTGGCCGCAGGCCGGACCAATAAAGGCAGTGCGAGGCCGCTGTCGTGTAGCAGGCCGGCAAGCGCAGCAGGCGAGGAAGGCGCGCTATCGATACGGATGCACTGCGCGACTTGCACGTCGTGCAGATCGCCGAGCAACTGGGGGATGCGGTCCCGTGCCGTCCGCTCGATCGCTGCAGGAGGATTGAGCAGCGGGCGCTTGTCGTAAGTAGCGAGGTGTGACATGAAGCGAGCAAGGCGCCCGGCGAGCGGCGCCGCGACATCCGGTTCGCCGATTGCATTGAACACGAGATCGAACGGCGGAAGCTGCGTGTCTTCTGCGCCAGCGGCGTAGTCGATGGCGTATTTGATCCGACAGTTGATGGCGCCGGGCAAGAGCGCTTCGAACGGCACGTTGCCCGAGGCGCGCGCCGCGCACAGCACCAGCACCCGGCGCGCCTGGCCAGGCGCCTGTTCGACAAATACGCGCTGGATGCGATAGGCGCGCTCGCGATACGTGTCCGCCTTTGCGGTACGTCCCGCCCCGGCGTGGATCGCGGCGAGATTCTGGCAGGCAATCGCGACGTTCGGGTCGAGCGTGAGGACGAGTTGATACCAACTGGCGGCGATGTCGTGATCGCCTTTCATGAAGTAACCGGTGGCGACGTCGCACAGGTTCGATGCGCTGGCTTCCGCGGAGCCGCTCGCGTACGCGTCGAGCGTGTGGGCGGCGATCAGATGGGCGACGGCGCCGAGCTCGTCGCTGGCGGCACGCCTTGCGTCGGCGAGCGCGCGATGTTGCGCCGGGTCGAGCGGGAAGGTACGCGTTGTGTCGGCTGACGGCGCGGCTGAGTGATCTGTATCTCGAGTCATATTCCTGCGGGATGTGCGTCGTGGCGATGCGCCAGCGCGCGACCGAAGGATAGTGGGCGCGCGCGAGATCCAGATTACAGCCGTTCGCGCGCCCGTTACAGAAGTTTACGCGGGGCTCAGGTATGGGCTCAAAAGCGCATGCCCGTTGAGCAGCCTCCCGCGAGCGCACCGCCGCTGCCACCGGCGGCGCCGCAGAACACGCCGCATCCGGAGAGTGCTGCGGACAGCACTACGCCCGCGAACACGGCGCGTGCGAGAGACCGTCCGCTCCGACTGCCGGCAAGCTTGGCGGCTGCGACATCGCGTTTGCTGGATGACAAAGGTTGGGGCGGGGCGTTAGACGAACAGATCATGCTGGATGGGCTGGGCACGAGGTTAACACGCATAAGAAAGCTCAACGCAGAAGTAAAAGGTAGGGTGGCCGTCGCCAGCGAAAGCAGATCGTAATGTGTGACCTGCGAGGCAGCCGGGAGAGACACGACCCTAACGCGGCACCCTGCGCCCTCAAATACGCAGAATCCGAAAATCAGAGGGGATCGTCAGTTGCCAGCCGAGCCTTACACCTGGCTCCCTGATAGAATGCGTGAGCCGCAACGTAGTGGACTGCAGATGAGATTGCTTGATGCGTTAGTTGAACAACGTATAGCCGCCGCGGCAGCGCGCGGCGAGTTCGACGATTTGCCGGGAGCGCGCGCCGCGCATGCGCTGGAGGACGACGTCCAGGTCCCTCAGGAAGTGCACGCCGCGAACCGTATCCTCAAGAATGCGGGATTTATGCCGCCCGCCGTCGAACAACTGCGGGCGCTGCGCGACCTGCACGACGAACTGAACGCGGTCAGCGATCGCGCCACCCGTTGCCGTCTCCATGCACGCATGCTTGCGCTCGACATGGCGCTCGAATCGCTGCGCGGCGGCCCGCTGGTCCTGCCGCGCGAGTATTGCCGGCGGATTGCCGAGCGGCTCTCCGAACGGGCAGCGGGCAGCGCGACCAGCGTGCCTGCCGGTGAGCCGGGGCCGCAGTGAGCGAGCCGCTCGCGAACCCCGCAGCGTTTGCAGGTTCGGCGGTCTCATCCGATGCGCTCGAGCTTGCCGCTAGCGAAGTCTCTTCCGGCGCCACACACGATCTTCCAGCCAGCGCCTGTGCCGGTACCGGCAGCGGCGAATCTGCTCCGGCTAGCCACGCTGCAACGGCCGACGAACCTCAGGCTATCCCAGTCTCCTTCTCGGAACGCGATCTCCACTTCATGAAGCTGGCCCAGGCCGCCGCTGAGGAAGCGCGTGCGGCAGGCGAAGTGCCGGTCGGTGCAGTGCTGGTTCGTGGCGACGAGGTCATCGCGAAGGGTTTCAATCATCCCATCGGGGCACACGACCCGTCCGCTCATGCCGAGATGGCCGCGCTGCGGGCCGCGGCGCAGGCCCTGGAAAACTACCGATTGCCTGGCTGCGAGTTGTACGTGACGCTTGAGCCTTGTTTGATGTGCGCCGGTGCGATCATGCACGCGCGCATCGCCCGCGTGGTGTTCGGTGCCCGAGATCCGAAGACGGGGGCGTGCGGCAGTGTGGTCGACGCGTTTGCCAATCCGCAGCTCAATCACCACACGACGGTGGTGGGCGGCGCGCTGGAAAGCGAATGCGCCGCTGCGCTCAAGTCATTCTTTGCAGACCGGCGGCGCGCCGTGCGGGAAGCGCGGGATGCAGCTCGGGGCGAACCTGGCCCCGCCGAGCCACTCTAAAAACTAACCCTTCCATCACTGCCGATCATGATCGCCCATCGCACTTTCGAATTGATCGCGCCTTCGGGCTACCCGCATGACCCGGAAGCGATTCACCGGGCGCTGCATCGTTTGCATGCGCAGGGGCATCGCGTCGAGGGCGTCAACGCAACCGAGCGCCGCTATCAGCGCTTCGCGGGTACAGACGGTGAGCGCGCCGCCGAGTTGAACCGGCTAGCCGACCCGGCGCGCAAGCTGCCGGATATCGTGCTCGCCGTGCGCGGCGGCTACGGCGCCGTGCGCATTCTGCATGGCCTCGACTATGATGGCTTGCAACGGCGGCTGACCGATCAGCCCATCGCGTTCGTCGGCCATAGCGATTTCACCGCAATCCAATTGGCGCTGCTGGCGCGTGCCGGCCTGAAGACCTTCGGCGGTCCGATGCTGATGGGCGACTTCGGCGCGGAAAGTCTTAGCGAGACCATGTCGCAGCACTTCTGGGAGGCGCTCACCAAACCGACCGTCACGCTGACGAGCACGGTGCCTCAAGTTCAGACGGTGGACGTCAGCGGCACGCTGTGGGGCGGCAATCTGGCCGTGCTGGCCTCGTTGGTCGGCACGCCTTATATGCCGCCGGTAGAGGGCGGCATCCTGTTTGTCGAGGACGTCAACGAACAGCCGTTCCGGCTCGAACGGACGCTCTATCAACTGCATCTGGCGGGGATTCTCGAGCGGCAACAGGCGCTGGTGCTTGGCGATTTCTCGGGAGGCAAGCCCTTCGAGTACGACAATGGCTACGACCTGAACGCGATGATCGAGCACATGCGCTCGGTGGTCGGCATTCCGGTAGTCACGGGTCTGCAGTTCGGACATATTCCGAACCTGGTGACGCTGCCGGTCGGCGCAGACGCGCATCTGGTCTCCAATGCGCATGGCTTCAAGCTAACGGCGTCGGGCTATCCGTACCTCAGTTGACGGGTGTGGCCGGAGCAAGGTGAAGCGGGCATTGCCCGCTTTTTTGCTGGCCACAAACGCAACTAACGGTCAAATGTTTGAAGCAGCCACAAACACTGGTGTGGGTGACGAGCGCAAATTTTGTTGACAAAATCCGCTATCAGAAAGGTGGCCGATTTCCACGAACCGGGCGCTTGGCCAAGCGGGGCGGGCCTTCGCGCAACGCCGATGGGCTCCGCCTATCGATCCGCCCTCCAATTGTCGAAAATTCAATATAGAAATTGTTGACAATCATTGTGTCCAACCTATGATGAGCAACATAACGGAACGCATACTATGTCGACCCCATCCTCCGCCACCTCGAATGGTTCGAAACCCGAAGCGATCGCTGAGCGCATCCGCGCCGCGATCCTCGAGCACCGGTTGGCGCCTGGGGCCAAGCTCACTGAAGCGCAGTTGTGCGAAGTATTCGACGTCAAGCGCGGACCGATCCGCCAGGCGCTCGCGTCATTGGCGACCGAACGGCTTGTCGATCTCGAGCCGAACCGTGGCGCCTTCGTCGCGAGTCCGTCGCTGCAGGAAGTGCACGAAGTGTTCGAGATGCGCCGCATCATCGAACTGGCGGTGGTGGAACGGATCTGCGCAGGGCATGGTCCGCGTCGTCTGAAGAATATCGGCAGCATGATCGGCCGCGAGCGCAAAGCGTTCGAAACGCGCGATTTTTCTGCGTGGATCCGCCTCTCGGGCGAGTTCCACACGGAGTTGGCATCGCTCACCGGCAATACGGTGTTGTGCGACTGCCTGAATGGACTCGTTGCACGCTCAACCTTGATTTCGGCTTTGTACGAATCACTCGGCCGCAGCCCGTGTTCGTTCGAAGACCATGAAGCGATTCTCGCCGCGCTCGACGCCGGCGATGCCAAGGCGGCGGCGGCCCTGATGTCGCGCCATTTGCAAAGCGTCGAACTGAAGATGCTCGACAGGCCGACCCGCGGCGCAGCGGATCTGCACGAAGTATTCGGCGCACGGCCGGGAAGTACCGCGGCAGCTTGATGTGACCTGCCCCAAGCGCGCCGGGCGGCGTGCGCAAAAAAGAGCGCGGCTACGCGCTGTACTAAACGTGAACTGATGAATCATCGCGAACTGGCGGTGTGGCGAACTTCGCCCATACGACCTGTACGCGGCTGCTCATAAAGAGTCGTGTAAACGCGAGAACGCTTCGGCGCGAGCCCGCGGCCAACGGCGAAGCGATAACAATAAGTGCTTAGGTGTACAGATAAGTACAGAGACAACCGCGGAGCCACGATGCGTGTGCTGACCAACCCAGCTGGGAAGGGCGTTGTGCGTATCGGATGCATTGCCCGTCGATCTGCAATCGACGGTCCCTATATTCAAGGAGGAGTCATGGCTCAGTTCAGTGCAGCACCGCATAATCCCGCTATCCCTGCCTTTAACGACGAGGGTCCGGCCGCCGACCCCGGCATGCCTGCCGGTTACAGCGAGCGACTCTATAACGAAGACCTCGCACCGCTGCGTCACCAGACCTGGAGCGCGTACAACATCTTCGCGTTCTGGATGTCCGACGTGCACAGCGTGGGCGGTTACGTGTTCGCCGGCAGTCTGTTCGCACTGGGTCTCACCAGTTGGCAGGTGCTGATTGCGTTGCTGGTCGGCATTACCATCGTCAACCTGTTGTGCAACCTGATCGCCAAGCCGAGCCAGCAGAACGGCGTGCCGTATCCGGTCGCGTGCCGCGCGACGTTCGGCGTGCTCGGCGCGAACCTTCCTGCGGTGATTCGCGGCCTGATCGCCGTTGCGTGGTACGGCATTCAGACCTATCTCGCGTCGAGCGCGCTTGTGATTGTGGTGCTGAAATTCTTCCCGCAACTGCTGCCCTATGCGGACGTACACCGCCATGGGTTCATGGGACTCTCCACGGTCGGTTGGGGCGGTTTCATGCTGCTGTGGGTGCTGCAGGCGCTGGTGTTCTGGCACGGCATGGAAACGATCAAGAAGTTTATCGATTTCGCCGGACCGGCTGTGTATGTGGTGATGTTCATCCTCGCCGGCTACATGGTGTGGCGTGCGGGCTGGCAGAACATCGGTATCAACCTGGGCGGCGTCAAATATCACGGGCTCGAAGTAGTGCCGGTGATGATCACGGCCATCTCGCTGGTGGTGTCGTATTTCTCGGGGCCCATGCTGAATTTCGGCGACTTTTCGCGCTACGGCAAGAGCTTCCGCAGCGTGAAGAGGGGCAACTTCTGGGGCTTGCCGGTCAACTTCCTCGCGTTCTCGCTCGTGACCGTGATCACGACCGCCGCCACGCTGCCGGTGTTCGGCCAGTTGATCACGGACCCGGTGGAAACGGTCGGTCGGATCGACTATCCGAGCGCCGTGATTCTCGGCGCGCTGACCTTTACGATTGCGACGATCGGGATCAATATCGTGGCTAACTTCGTTTCGCCGGCGTTCGATTTCTCGAACGTTGCGCCGCGCTTGATCAGCTGGCGCATGGGCGGGATGCTGGCGGCGGTCGCGTCGATTTTCATTACGCCGTGGAATCTGTTCAACAACCCGGCGGTGATTCACTACACGCTCGATGTGCTGGGTAGTTTCATCGGTCCTTTGTATGGTGTCCTGATCGTTGATTTCTATCTGGTGAGGCGTCAGAAGATTCTGCTGAACGATCTTTACACGGTGTCCGAAACGGGGGCGTACTGGTATCGCAACGGCGTGAATTACAAGGCCGTCGCCGCCTTGTTGCCCGCGGCGGTGATCGCAGTGATTTGCGTGATGGTGCCGTCGCTCAACGGCATGGCGAATTTTTCGTGGTTCATCGGCGCGGCGCTCGGCGCAGTGTTCTATCGCGCTTTGACCATCCGGTAAGCCAGTGGCAATAGGAGTTGAAGATGCGTATCAAACTGATCAACCCGAACACAACCCTGCGTATGACGGAGGCAATGGGGCGTTGCGCGAGGGAAGTCGTCGCACCCGGTACCGAGCTGATTGCGGTGAGCCCGTCCATGGGCCCGCCGTCGATCGAGGGCTATTACGACGAAGCGCTCGCCACCCCCGGCTTGCTGGCCGAGGTCGCAGCGGGCGAGCGCGAAGGTTGCGATGGTTACGTGATCGCGTGTTTCGGCGACCCGGGCCTGTATGCGGCGCGGGAACTGGCGCGTGGTCCCGTGATCGGCATTGCCGAAGCGGCGATGCACGCGGCCAGCGTGCTGGCGCCGGGTTTTTCCGTCGTGACGACGCTCTCGCGCACCTGCGGCATGGCCTGGCATCTGGCCGAGCGCTACGGCATGACGCGCTTTTGCCGCAACGTGCGCGCCACGGACGTCGCCGTGCTCGAGCTGGATCAGCCGGGGTCGGCGGCGCGCCGCATCATTCTCGACGAATGCCGTCGTGCGCTGGAAGAGGACGGTTCCGATGCCATCGTGCTCGGCTGCGCCGGGATGGCCGAACTCTGTGCTGAGATCGAGGATGCGCTGGGTGCGCCGGTTGTCGAAGGCGTGACGGCGGCGGTGAAGTGGGTGGAGGCGCTGGTGACGCTGCGGCTGGGTACCGCCAAGCGCGGCGACTACGCAAGGCCGCTTGCCAAACGCTACGACGGTGCGCTGGAAGCCTTCAGCCCGACGGAGGCGAATCCGAACCCGATGCCGGCGCGCGTTTCTCGCGTCGGCTAGGCAGAGCGTTGGGGACCGGGCATGACGATCGCAAAGACGCGAAAACGCGCGAAAGCGCCTCTCGAGGGCGGGTAAACGCTAGCGCGTCGCGGTCCCAAACCCCCAGCGGGCCGACGGCGCACATACATCCGGTCTGACACGCACTATCTGGCCGGGTGTATGGGCGCGCCGGGGTGTTTTCGCTACACTGGTTCCACCGGACGCTGGTGGCAATCAGTCGGCGTTTTCTGCTGTTTCCGCCCGTGCCGGCGCCAGTTTGAAGCGAATTTCAAGCGAGTTTCAAGCGAGTTTTCAAGTTCCATCACCCAGTTTTGTCACCACGCATTCGTCAAACCATGCCACTCGACTCGAACTATCCACGCGACCTGATCGGCTACGGCCGTCACCCAGTGCAGGCAAACTGGCCCGGACGGGCGCGCGTCGCGGTGCAATTCGTGCTGAATTACGAAGAGGGCGGCGAAAACTGCGTGCTGCATGGCGATCCGGGCTCGGAGCAGTTCCTGTCCGAGATTGTCGGTGCGGCGGCCTATCCGGCGCGCCACATGAGCATGGAGTCGATTTACGAATACGGCTCGCGGGCAGGTGTCTGGCGCATTCTGCGCGAATTCGAAAAGCGCGGTTTGCCGCTGACCGTATTCGGCGTCGGCATGGCCATTGAGCGTCATCCTGACCTCGGCCGTGCTTTTGTCGAATTGGGGCACGAGATTGCGTGCCACGGGTACCGCTGGATTCACTACCAGGACGTGTCGCCGGAGAAAGAGGCTGAACACATGCGCCTCGGCATGGAAGCGATCGAGCGTGTGACGGGCGAGCGTCCGCTTGGCTGGTACACCGGTCGCGACAGTCCCAATACACACCGTCTGGTCGCCGAATACGGCGGCTTTCTGTACGACTCGGATTACTACGGCGACGACCTGCCGTTCTGGATGGACCTCGAGGTCACCGGCGGCGCGAAGACGCCACACCTGATCGTGCCGTACACGCTCGACACCAACGATATGCGCTTTGCGAGCCCGCAAGGTTTCAATACCGCCGATCACTTCTTCACGTATCTGCGCGACGCGTTCGACGTGCTCTACGAAGAGGGCGACGAAGCACCGAAGATGCTCTCTATCGGCATGCACTGCCGGTTGCTGGGGCGCCCGGGCCGGTTCCGCGCGCTGCAGCGCTTCCTCGACCATATCGAACAGCACGATCGCGTGTGGGTCACGCGGCGTGTCGACATTGCGCGGCACTGGCGCGAACACCATCCTTACCAACAAAACAACCGCGGGGCTGCGGCATGAAGGCGATGCAATACACTCTGGACCAACTCAACCGCATCTCGACCGACGCGTTCGTCGCAGCGCTGTCGGGCATCTTCGAGCATTCGCCGTGGGTCGCGGAAGTCGCGGCTGAGCAGCGGCCTTTTGCGAGCATCGACGCGCTGCATCGCACGATGTCGAACGCCGTCGAAACAGCCGGTGAAGCGAAGCAGCTCGCGCTGATCAACGCCCACCCGGAGCTTGCAGGTAAGGCCGCGGTGCGCGGCGAACTGACGGCAGAGTCGACCCGCGAACAGAGCGGTGCGGGCCTCGCCCAGTGCACGCAGGAAGAATTCGACAAACTCGTGGGACTGAACGCGGCGTATCGCGAGAAATTCGGTTTCCCGTTCATTCTCGCGGTGCGCGGCTACGACCGCCACGGCATCATCGCCAACTTCGAAGCGCGCGTGAACAATAGCCGCACCGACGAACTGCGCGCGAGTCTCGACCAGATCTACCGTATCGCACGCTTTCGGCTCGACGACCTGATCGACGCGTAATCACGCGTTGGCATCAACCAGGCACGCGCAGGCGTTCACGCACGGCGCAAGTCTCGAAACGAAGCGTTTTCTAGCACTATTAGACAGGAAGGAAGACAAAGATGGCACTCCCGATTCTCGACCCCAACGCACCGGATTTCACACGCCGCTATGTGAACCTGGCGGACCCGCGTCTTGGCGCGCAGGCGCTCGAGGCTAGCGACGATTTCTTCGCGCCGAAGGAACGGATGCTGAATCCGGAACCTGCTGTCTTCATTCCGGGCAAGTACGACGATCACGGCAAGTGGATGGACGGCTGGGAAACGCGCCGCAAGCGCACCACCGGCTACGACTGGTGCGTGGTGAAGCTGGCGCGTCCGGGCGTGATCAAGGGTCTTGACCTCGATACGAGCCACTTCACGGGCAACTTCCCGCCGGCGGCTTCGGTGGAGGCCGCGCGCGTGGTGGACGGCCAGCCGAACCAGTCGACCCAGTGGACCGAAATCGTCCCGTCGACGACGCTGCAAGGCAACAGCCACCACTATCATGAAGTCAGCGACGCCAACGCGTACACGCACCTGCGCGTGAACATCTACCCGGACGGCGGGATTGCGCGCCTGCGTGTCTACGGCCAGCCGCAAGTGGACTGGGCCGGCGCGAGCCGCACCGAGCAGTTCGACCTGGCTGCGATGGAAAACGGCGCATATCTGGTCGCTGCGAACAACCAGCACTTCGGTGCAGCGTCGACGATCCTGATGCCGGGCCGTGGCGCGAACATGGGCGACGGCTGGGAAACCCGCCGCCGTCGCGAACCGGGTAACGACTGGGCGATCGTCGCGCTAGCGCAACCGGGCGTGATCAGGAAGATCGAAGTGGATACCGCGCACTTCAAGGGTAACTATCCGGACCGCTGCTCGATCCAGGCTGCATACGTGACGGGCGGCACCGACAGCTCGCTGATCACGCAAGCCATGTTCTGGCCGGTGCTGCTGGGCGAACAGAAGCTGAAGATGGACAACCAGCATTACTTCGAAAGCGAAGTGGCTTCACTTGGCCCGGTGACGCACGTGCGCTTTAACATCATTCCGGACGGCGGTGTCTCGCGTCTGCGTCTTTGGGGTACGCTCGCATAATGAAAACGCTCGCCATCGAACCGTTGACGAAGGATGCGTTCGCCCCGTTCGGCGACGTGATCGAACTCGAAGGCGCGAAGCAGATTCCGATCAACCTCGGCACCACCATCCGCTATCACGATCTCGCGAAAGTGGACGTGACGGACGAGGGCGGTCGGACGTTGGTGAACCTGTTTCGCGGCCAGCCGCGCGTGCTGCCGTTCGAGGTGAAGATGCTCGAGCGTCATCCGCTTGGTAGCCAGGCGTTTGTGCCGCTGAACGACAAGCCTTACCTGGTGGTGGTGGCGCCAGCCGGCGAGTTCGATCCGGCGCAGATTCGTGCGTTCGTGACGAGCGGCTGGCAGGGGGTGAACTATGCGAAAGGCGTGTGGCACCATCCGCTGATCGCGCTTGGCGATGTGAGCGATTTCATCGTGGTGGATCGCGGTGGAGATGGACTCAATCTCAATGAGCAGGATCTTGCCGAGTCGCTGTGGCTGACCGAGGATGCGTTGAGTACGGTGACGGTTTGATGGAGTAGCGTGCGACGCGTGCGTAGCGAGCAGATTAGTCGCAGGAGGAACAAAAACGCCCAAGGCACTTGCCTTGGGCGTTTTTTATTGGCGTGGCGTCATCAAAGGGGCGTAGCGAAGCATCGGCCGGAGCCGATTTCGCCGCCGGAATGGGACGGCTCATCGCGTAGGCGCCGGCTCTGCACGCTGCTCAATCAGGATGTCCTCAAGGGTGCGGCCATAGCCATGCTCAACGACCCTCAGATCGTATCCCGCTGCTTCGAGCAAACGCACGAGTGCTGACACACTCATATCGTGTCGCGCGAGCGTTTCCATGCGCGCCACGGTGGTACGGGCAACACCCGCGCGGCGCGCCAGTTCTTCCTGCGATACGCCTGCTTTGCGGCGGCAGTCTTTTAGCATGTCGGCGACGTCGGCGAGCGTGGTCATGTGTGGCCCCGGGGCATCAGATTGTGCGGAATGAGGCGATATAGTAGCCGTTGGGCTACATCTTGAATTACCTGAAAGCTCGATCGCGGCGGCAAACCTACACTGCCTGGTGCGTTATGCAGCGGAAGGGCAGCGTCGTCCTGGTACAACGAAAAACGGGCTTTCCGCTTCCGCGAAAAGCCCGCTGCTTGGCTGATGCCACCAACTACACCGGCCAGCCGCCATAGCGGCCGGCCCCTCAGCTACTTTACTTCAAAGCCCCAGCCTGGAACCACGCCGCAACTTTCTGACGTTCATCGTCCGTCATATGCGTCACGTTCCCGAGTGGCATTGCCTTCAGCGTCACCGCCTGCTGGTACAGGCGCTGCGCATTCTGCGAGATCTCATCGGGCGTGTCGAACATCACACCTGCCGGCGCGCTGCCCATCAAGGTCGGATGCGCGGAGTGGCACGCAGCGCAACGTTGCTGCAGAATCGGCGCAATGTCGGCGACCTTCAGTGTCGGCGCATTGGCAGCTTCGGCTTGCGGCACGACTGGCCTCGGCATCGTCCAGAAGAGGGCGCCGAACATCAGCGCAATCCCGACCAGCGGCAGATACCACAGCACCTGACCGCGGTGACGCATGACGAAGAACTGACGAATCAGTGCGCCGGCCATCATGATCATCGCGAGGATGATCCAGTTGTACTGGTTCGCGTACGTCATCGCGTAGTGGTTCGACAGCATCGCAAACACCACCGGCAGCGTGAAATAGGTGTTGTGCACCGAACGCTGCTTGCCGCGCTTGCCGTAGATCGGGTTCGGCGTGTCGCCCTTCAGCATCGCGTCGACCATCTTGCGCTGACCCGGAATGATCACGAAGAACACGTTAGCCGACATGATCGTCGCGAGCATTGCGCCGACGATCAGGTAGGCCGCGCGGCCCGCGAAGATATGGCAAGCAAGCCATGCGGCGAACAGCACGTAAAGGCCGACGCAAATGCCGAGCACCTTGTCCTTGTTACCCAGCACGCGGCACAGCGAGTCGTAGACGATCCAGCCGGCGGCAAGGAAGCCGAGCGCGGAGAAGACCGCCACCACCGGACCCATATCCAGCACGTTCGTGTCGATCAGGTAGGTGCTCGGCGAGAACAGATACAACACCGTGAAGAGGCTCGCGCCCGACAGCCACGTGGTGTACGACGGCCACTTCGACCAGTGCAGGTCGTCCGGCATTTCCGGCGGCGCGACGGTGTACTTCTGCATGTTGTAGAAGCCGCCGCCGTGCACGTGCCACAGTTCGCCGAACACGCCACGCCTGCGCTGGTTCGGGTCCGTAGGCGGTTTCAGGCTGTTGTCGAGTGCGACGAAATAGAACGATTCGCCGATCCAGGCGATCGCGGCGATGACGTGAAACCAGCGCAATGCCAGGTTCAGCCAGTCAGTGATAAAGCCTTCCATGAACTCCTCCACTTCTCATTCGTTGTCTACGCGGGCCGGCGGCGGCTCGATCCGGGTCAGTGACGACCTGGTTCCCAGGTCTGCCATGCGCCACTCGCGCAAACTGCTGTTAGGGGACGCGGTGCGCTCAGTTCGCACAGCGCCGTATTGCGGTTATTGGTTTGCCCCGATGGGTCAAAGCGATCGAGGTCAAACAGGGTGGCTCGCATTCGACTGCGCTTCGCAGGTGTCTCCAAGCATCTGCGAAATGCAGCGGTGGCGAAGTCGGTGAGGCGTAAGCCCGGCCCGGTTTCCATCCTGTATCTCCGCGGCGTCCTGGTTGCCCCTCAGTTGTCGCTCAGTTGCCGCTTAGCTGCCGCTTAACTGCCCCGATACGTGCTGTACGACCACGGCGACACCAGTAGCGGCACGTGGTAGTGCGCACCGGCATCGGCCACGCCAAAGCGCAGCACGACGCGATCGACGAAGCGCGGCTCCGGAACCTTGGTGCCGATCGAAGCGAAGTAGTCGCCGGCGCCGAACACGAGTTCGTATTCGCCTGCGACCAAAGCGTCGCCTTCGAGCAGCGGCTGGTCACAGCGGCCGTCGTCGTTGGTAAGGGTGGTTTTCAGCGCGCGGCGCGTATCGCCCGAGAGCGCGAAGAGTTCGACCTTGATGCCCGCGCCGGGACGGCCGTTGGCGGTGTCGAGCACATGGGTAGTGAGCTTTCCCATTCGCAATTTTCCTTATGTGGATGCGAGGTTTCGGCGGCGGCCCGATCCAGAATACGTTGCGGCGGATCGAGGCTCCACGTCAGTGGCTACATACCCGTCGGCGAATTGAAGCGAGCGCCGTGGCAACTATTTTAAGAAGGATGTTCCCCTCCGCGCACGAGCGATAGGAAAGATAATAGCTGGCGCATGACAGCCCGCTGTAAGGCTCGCCGCCACGCCTCGCAAACCTCGCGCAAACCCTTGTCGCGCGGTCACGAGCCCTGAATGACTGCTTGTCTCGATCCTACCGACGCCAAAAATGCCCACTATATCGGTGGCCTGAACCTGGGTATCGCAGTGGCGCATGTTGTCAGCGTTATTTTGGCCGTCGAAGGTTACGTCTGTGCGCAGCAGCAATGCGGCGCACCCCGAAGACGGCGTAGCACGCTGGGTAACCGGGCCAACGGCGTTCGAATGGACGCGGCGGCACGGCAGCGTGTCCGCCACATCGCGTTCGAACGACTTTGCACACGGTAGGGCGTACCGGCACAGCCGGTATCAGCCTCGCCGTTGCGGCCAGCTCGCAGGGCACGCCGTAACGGCAGCAACAAAGCGGAGAAAACGAATGACGATGGAACAGCAGGAAGGCGTAGGCGCAGGCGCAAACACAAGCGCAGGGGCAAGTGCATATAAACGCGGCAAAACGATGCTGGTCAGGCACGCGGACGTGCTGGTCACGATGGACGGCGCCCGGCGCGAGTTGCGCGACGGCGGCCTGTATATCGAGGACAACCGGATCGTCGCAGTCGGGCCGACGCCGGAGTTGCCGCAAACGGCCGACGAAGTGCTGGATATGCGTGGGCACCTGGTGATACCGGGCCTGATCAACACGCATCACCACATGTATCAAAGCCTGACGCGGGCGATTCCGGCCGCGCAGGACGCCGAGTTGTTCGGCTGGCTGACGAACCTTTACAAGGTGTGGGCGAATCTCACGCCGGAGATGATCGAAGTCTCGACGCTGACTGCGATGGCCGAGTTGCTGCTGTCCGGCTGCACGACCTCGAGCGACCATCTGTATATCTACCCGAACGGTAGCCGGCTCGACGACAGTATTGCGGCCGCACGCCGGATCGGCATGCGCTTTCATGCGGCGCGCGGCAGCATGAGCGTGGGGCAGAAGGACGGCGGATTGCCGCCGGATTCGGTGGTCGAGCGCGAACCGGACATTCTGAAGGACACGCAGCGCCTGATCGAGACGTATCACGACGAGGGACGTTACGCGATGCTGCGCGTGGTGGTCGCACCATGTTCGCCGTTTTCGGTGAGCCGCGACCTGATGCGCGAATCGGCGGTGCTGGCGCGGCAATACGGTGTCTCGCTGCACACGCACCTGGCGGAGAACGTCAACGATATTGCTTATAGCCGCGAGAAATTCGGCATGACGCCGGCGGAGTATGCGGAAGACCTCGGCTGGGTGGGGCACGACGTGTGGCATGCCCACTGCGTGCAACTGGACGACGCGGGAATTGAGTTGTTTGCACGGACCGGTACGGGCGTTGCGCATTGTCCCTGTTCGAATATGCGCCTGGCCTCAGGCATTGCACCGGTGAAGCGGATGCGGCTCGCGGGGGTGCCGGTAGGGCTTGGCGTGGACGGCTCGGCATCGAACGACGGTGCCCAGATGGTCGCGGAAGTGCGCCAGGCGCTGTTGTTGCAGCGGGTCGGCTTCGGTCCCGACGCGATGACCGCCCGCGAGGCGCTGGAGATCGCAACGTTGGGCGGTGCGAAGGTGCTCAACCGCGACGATATCGGCGCGCTGGCGCCGGGCATGGCGGCCGACTTTGTCTCGTTCGACCTGCGTCAACCGTTGTTTGCCGGCGCCTTGCATGATCCGGTGGCCGCACTGGTGTTCTGCGCACCGTCGCAGGTGTCGTATAGCGTGATCGGCGGGAAGGTGGTGGTGAAGGACGGGCAGTTGGCGACGCTCGAACTGGGCCCGGTGATCGAGCAGCACAATCGTCTGGCGAAAGCTCTGTATCAGGCCGCCGTTTAAGGTATTTGAGCTAATGCACCGATCGGGTCTATCGTGAACTTGGCTGCATAGTCGGACCGTGCAGATAGACCTGCATATGAAGAAGCAAAGCCTGACAGGTGTAAGCCAGGCACAACCTGGCGCCCGCGTCCCGTGACGCGGGCAACAAGACTTACGGTTTATCGATCAAGGTCTTGGTCGCTTCGGCAACCAGGCTTCTCAACCAGCGCACTTCGTCGGAGTAGTGAACCCGTTCGTGCCACAACTGGTAGTACTGCATCGGCGGGAAATCCAGCGGCGCGGGCACCACGGTCAGGGGCAGGAACTTCGCGTAGTAATCCGCAAAGAGCCGCGTCGTCGTGAAGATCAGGTCTGACTTGATCAGCACATACGGCGCGAGGTTGAAGTACGGCAGAGTCACGACGACATGACGCTTTAAGCGCTCGCGCGCGAGATGCACGTCGATCGCGCCGCGTTGGCCCACCGAATAGGGAGTAGGCGCAAGATGCGGAGCATTCAGATACTGGTCGAGCGTCAACCCGCCGCGCTTGGCGAACGGATGGGCGTTGCTCATCAGGCAGACGATCTGGTCGACAAACAGGTTCGACAGATGCAACTGCTCGGGCGGCTCCGGCCAGTTGCCGACCACGATATCGAGCTTGCCGTCTTCGAGCGCCAGTTCATAGTCGAACGCCGGCCCGAGCGAATGAAATTCAAGCGTCGCATTGGGCGCAGCCTGACGAAAACGCTCGACCACCGTCGGCACGAACAGCACGTTCAGATAGTCCGGGCAGCCGATCCGGTAGCAGCGAATCGAGGTCGCCGGATCGAAGTTGTGCTGCTGGAACTTGATGCGCTCGATTTCGCGCAGGGCGTTTTGCACCGGTTCGAGCAGACGCAGCCCGTACTCGGTCGGGACCATGCCGGACTTGCCGCGCACCAACAGCGGGTCGCCGGTGATGTCGCGCAGACGCCGCAACGCCGCGCTGATGGCGGGCTGGGACTGATTGAGTTTGACGGCCGCGCGCGTCACGCTGCGCTCCATCAGGAGGGTGTGCAAGACGCGTAATAAATATGTGTCGATCGCCTCGCGTTGCTGGCTCATGACTTCTCCGAAATATATGTTCTGGCTGATCGAACGGACCTTGGGGTATATGACTTTTAATATGAACGCAAAGATGCGTCAAGAGAGGGATACCCGCACAGCGCGCTCTGGCGCGGGTTTGCGGGAATTTTGGCGGCTCGACTGACAGGGTCGAATTAGGTATTGTCATTTCGATATAGCGAAGGAACGGCGCATTCGTCCGGGGCGCGCCGCCTCGTAGCAACAGACCGTCACAGGCGTATTACGGAAACTCATGGGCGATACTTCTTTTCATAACGGCGACGCCGCCGCGCAGTCTGCGGGCGGCCCGGCGATCCCGGCTACTGTGCCGCGCCTCGTGCTGGCGGGCATCACCAAGCAATATCCGGCCGTGCGGGCCAACGACGATGTGACGTTGATCGTCGCACCCGGCGAGATTCACGCGGTACTCGGCGAAAACGGCGCGGGCAAAAGCACGCTGATGAAGATCATCTACGGTGCGGTGCGCCCGGATGCCGGCGAGATCCGCTGGGAGGGGCAGGCGGTGGAGATCGCGAGCCCGGCGGCCGCGCGCAAGCTCGGTATCGGCATGGTGTTCCAGCATTTCTCGCTGTTCGAGACGCTGACGGTGGGCGAGAACATCGCACTCGCGCTCGACGAACCGTTCGACCTGAAAACGCTGGCGAGGCGCATCCGCGAGGTGTCGGCGGATTACGGCCTCGATATCGATCCGCAGCGCCACGTGCACAGCCTGACGGTGGGCGAGCGGCAGCGCGTCGAGATCGTGCGCTGTCTGCTGCAGAACCCGCGTCTTTTGATCATGGACGAACCGACTTCGGTGCTCACGCCGCAAGCGGTCCGCAAGCTGTTCGAAACGCTGCGGCGCCTCGCTGCGGAAGGCTGCAGCATTCTCTACATCAGCCATAAGCTCGACGAAATTCAGGAGCTATGCGACACCGCTACGGTGATGCGCGGTGGCCGCGTGACCGGTCATGTGAAGCCGCGCGAGGAAACCCACGCGTCGCTCGCGCAGTTGATGGTCGGCCATTCGCTGCCGGACTACACGCGCCGCACGCATACGCCGGGTGACGTGCTGCTCGACGTGAAGCATCTCTCGGCGGCGAGCGCCGATCCGTTCGGCACCTCGCTCGACGACGTCTCGTTCAGCGTGCATGCTGGCGAGATATTCGGCATCGCCGGCGTGTCGGGCAATGGCCAGGCGGAACTGCTCTCGGCGCTGTCCGGCGAGCAGTGCGGCACGCGCGCCGATGCGATCACGATCTGCGGCAAGCCCGCGGGCAGGCTCGGTGCAGGCGGACGCCGCTCGCTCGGCTTCGGCTTTGTGCCGGAGGAGCGCCTCGGTCGCGGTGCGGTGCCGGCCATGACGCTCGCAGAAAACGCGCTCCTGACCGGCTATCGTCAGAAGATGGTGAACTCCGGCTGGATCAAGGCCGGTGCCATGCGCGCTTTCGCAAAGAAATGTATCGACGCGTTCGACGTGCGCTGCGGCGGCACCGAGGCGCTCGCGCAGAGCCTGTCGGGCGGCAATCTGCAGAAGTACATCGTCGGACGCGAGATTTTGCAGGCGCCGAAGGTGCTGGTGGTTGCGCAGCCCACCTGGGGCGTCGATGTCGGCGCCGCGGCGTTCATTCGTCAGCAGTTGCTGGATCTGTCGGCGCGCGGCGTCGCGATTCTGGTGATCTCCGAAGAACTCGAAGAACTATTCGATATCTGCGATCGCATCGCGGTGCTCGCGCGCGGCCGGCTGTCGCCGGTGCGCGTCACCGGCGACACCAATGCCGAGGAGATCGGTCGATGGATGGCGGGCCTGTTCGGCGGCCGGGAAGAGGGCGCGGCGCCTTCGCCTGAGGAGCCGGCGCATGCCTAGCATGCCTACACCTCGAATGGCTCACGAGGCACCGTTATCGAACCCGTGGAACACCTGAAACCTCACGCTCACGAATAACCCTACGGCACCACGCAGACTCATGATCTTTCCGTATCGACTCGAAGCCCGCACCGCGCCCTCGCGCACGATGCAGCTCGCCGTGCCACTGATCGCCGCGCTGCTCACACTCGCGATCGGCTTCCTGATTTTCGGTCTTGTTGGCCGCGATCCGCTGGAGGCGATGCACGCGTTCTTTATCGAACCGCTTTCCAGCGTCAACGGTTGGTCCGAACTGTTGCTGAAAGCCTCGCCGTTGTGCCTGATTGGACTCGGGCTCGCCATCGGCTATCGGGCCAACGTCTGGAACATCGGCGCCGAAGGGCAGATGCTGCTCGGCGGCATTGCGGCAAGCGGCGTTGCGATCTATTTCGACCAGGCAAGCGGCTGGTGGATTCTGCCCACCATGATGCTGGCGGGTGTCGCGGGCGGCATGGTGTGGGCCGCGATTCCCGCGTTTCTGAAGAGCCGCTACAACACCAATGAGATCCTCACGAGCCTGATGCTCACCTATGTCGCCACCCAGTTGCTGATCTATCTGGTGAGCGGCCCGTGGCGCGATCCGCAGGGGATGAATTTCCCGCTCTCCGAGATGTTTAGCGGTGACGCGCTCTACCCGACGTTCTCCGGTGACTGGCACTGGAAATTCCTGCGCGGCACGCGTCTGAATGCATCGATCTTCGTCACGCTCGTGGCGATTCCGCTCGTGTGGCTGTTCATGCGCAAGAGCTTCGCCGGTTTCCGCATGAACGTGGGCGGCCTCGCGCCACTCGCCGCGCGCTATGCCGGTTTCTCGGACAAGAAGACCATCTGGACTTCGCTCCTCATCAGCGGCGGTCTTGCCGGCCTCGCGGGCATGGGGGAAATCGCCGGGCCGATTGGCCAATTGCAGGCCACCTGGTCGCCGGGCTACGGCTTCACGGCGATCATCGTCGTGTTCGTGGGGCGGTTGCATCCTGTGGGCATCGTGCTGGCCAGTCTCCTGATGGCGCTGCTGTACCTCGGCGGTGAAGCGGTGCAGACCTCGATGCAGTTACCGCAGGCGCTCTCCGGTGTGTTCCAGGGGCTGTTGCTGTTCTGCCTGCTGGGCGCCGATCTGTTTGTGAATTACCGCGTGCGCCGCCGTACGGCAGCGGCTCATGTGGCCAATGAAGCCCACTGATTTTCCCCGACCCGGTCTTATGGATATCCAACAAGCTAGCGCGCTCACCTCGAGCGCTGTCACCGCCGCGATTCCGCTGATGTTTGCAGGCGTGGGCGAACTCGTCACCGAGAAATCGGGGGTCCTCAATCTTGGCGTGGAAGGCATGATGCTGATGGGCGCTGTCAGCGGCTACGCGGTCACTGCCATCACCGGCGACCCGTGGCTCGGTGTGCTGGCTTCGATTGTGGCCGGGCTCGCCATGTCGCTGCTGTTCGGCTTCCTCACGCTGACCATGCTGGCCAATCAGGTCGCCACCGGTCTTTCGCTGACGATCTTCGGCATCGGGCTGTCGGCTTATGTCGGCAAGCCGTATACGTCGGCGGCCGTGCGTGCGTCGATCGATGTATGGGCCATTCCGCTGCTATCGAAGATTCCCGTGCTGGGGCCAGCCTTCTTCAGTCTGACGCCGCTCGACTACCTCGCGTTCATCATGTTCGCCGTGGTGGGCTGGTTTCTGTACCGCACCCGCGCGGGCCTCGTGCTGCGCTCGGTCGGCGAGTCGCCGCAGGTGGCGCACTCGGTGGGTTTCCCGGTGATTGGCGTGCGCTACGGCGCGGTCGCGTTCGGCGGCGGCATGGCGGGCCTGGCGGGCGGCTACTACTCGATCGTCAATCTGCACCTGTGGCAGGAGCAACTCACTTCGGGCCGCGGCTGGATCGCGCTGGCGCTGGTGGTGTTCTCCACATGGCGCCCGGGGCGTCTCCTGATCGGCGCGTTGCTGTTCGGTGCCGTCACCGGCCTGCAGTTCTACGCACAGGCGATCGGCGTACCGGTGCCCACTCAGTTCCTCGCGATGCTGCCGTATGTCGCGACGATCGTGGTGCTGGTGCTGATCTCGCGCAATCCGAACACGATCCGCCTGAACGCGCCGGCGTCACTCGGCAAGCCTTTCTTTGCGGCGGGTTAGCCGGTCCGCCCCGACATGCCTCCCATACATAAGCTCGCTACATGGTTTGAACGAATCAATTACACGACAGGAGAAAACATGAAGAGAAGAAATCTGCTGACCGCCACGGCGCTGGGGGCCATGTCGCTCGGCCTCGGCATAACGCTGTCGCAAACCACGCAGGCGGCCGACGTGCCCGGCGTCGCATTCGTCTACCTCGGCAACCCGGGGGACGCCGGCTGGACCTACGCGCACGATGCGGGTTCGAAGGAAGTCGAAGCGAAGTTCGGCAACAAGATCAAGATCACACGCGTGGAGAACGTGCCGGAATCGGCCGACTCGGAGCGCGTGTTCCGCGATCTGGCCAACAAGGGCAACAAGATCATCATCGGCTCGAGCTTCGGCTACCAGGATTTCGAACTGAAGGTGGCGAAGGATTTCCCGGACACGGTGTTCCTGCACGCGACCGGCTACAAGAAGGCGCCGAACTTCGGCACCTATGACGTGCGGATGTATCAGGGCGCGTATCTGGCCGGCGTCGCCGCGGGCTATGTGACCAAAACCAACACGCTCGGCTTTGTCGCTTCGGTGCCGATTCCTGAGGTGGTCCGCAACATCAACGCGTACACGCTCGGCGCGCGTTCGGTGAATCCGAAGATTCATACCAAGGTCATCTGGATCAATAGCTGGTTCGATCCGGGCAAGGAAAAGCAGGCAGCGGAAACGTTGATCGGGCAGGGCGCCGACGTGCTGTTGCAAAACACCGATTCGAGCGCCACGTTGGCGACGGCTTCGGAAAAGCATGTGCATGCGTTCGGCTGGGATTCGGACATGAAGAAGTTCGGTCCTGACGCGCACCTGGGTTCGGTGGTGGGTAACTGGGGCGTGTATTACACCGCGGTGGTCCAGCAGGTGCTGGACGGCAAGTGGAAGAACGATCCGGTGTGGTGGGGCATTCCGCAGAAGGCGGTCAGCCTGGATGACCTGAACACGTCGGCGATTCCGGCCAACGCGCTGAAGGACGTCGAGGCGAAGCGCGACCAGATCGCGGGCGGCAAGTGGGATGTGTTTACCGGTCCGATCAAGGATCAGGCGGGCGAAGTGAAGGTGCCGGCCGGCAAGACGCTGACCGATGCGGAACTGCAGCGTCTGAACTGGTATGTGGATGGCGTCGACGGCGCATTGCCGAAGTGATGGCCACGCGCGTTGACGGATGGCGGCAGGCGTGACTGCCGCTAATGCGTGCCGGTTTAGCGCAAGCCTGGTGCCGGTTAATGGCAGTTAATGGCGGTTAATGGCGGTTAGGGCCGCTCAACGCGAAAAGTCGACCAGGGCGGCGGTTCAGCGACCGCTGCTTTTAAGGGCTGCGTCCTCGCGGACGCAGCTTTTTTTCCTTATTCGATCCGCAGACCGACCTTGATGGTCACCTGCCAATGCACGACCTTGTCGTCTTCGATCTGACCCCGCGTTTCGGTCACTTCGAACCAGTGCAAATTGCGCAGGGTCTTGGATGCTTTTTCAATCGCCGTGCGGATCGCATCGTCGCTCGACTTGGCCGATGAGCCGGTCAACTCGATCTGCTTGTAAACGTGGTCTTTCGACATCTCCTCCTCCTTCTTCTTCAGGTTAGTGAGAAAAGTATAGGCAATCGCGCCCCGTGTGCACTGACGGATCAAGGTGCACATCGCGTGCCTGACGGTTCAAATGGAGGGCGCGATGATTCGGCCCTTTGTCGCGCGAGAAGCGGCTGAACGACCCTTTACAGGAAATCAAGCCGCCCACGCGCGGGCTAACATCTTGATAACCTGCTAAAATGATGGGTTGTTCGCCGCAAATTCATTCAAAGGACGCGCCGTGCTGTCTACCGCAAATATCACCATGCAATTCGGGCCTAAGCCCCTCTTCGAGAACATCTCGGTCAAATTCGGGGAAGGGAACCGGTATGGCCTGATTGGTGCGAATGGCTGCGGCAAGTCCACCTTCATGAAAATCCTCGGCGGCGATCTGGAGCCGAGCTCGGGCAACGTGATGCTCGAACCCAACGTGCGCCTCGGCAAACTGCGCCAGGACCAGTTCGCCTATGAAGACGTACGCGTGCTCGACGTCGTTATGATGGGCCACACGGAAATGTGGGCCGCCATGACCGAACGCGACGCAATCTACGCGAATCCGGACGCGACCGACGACGACTACATGCACGCCGCCGAACTCGAAGCGAAGTTCGCCGAGTACGACGGCTACACGGCCGAAGCGCGTGCAGGCGAGCTGCTGCTCGGTATCGGCATTGCCATCGAAGACCACAACGGCCCGATGAGCAACGTGGCGCCGGGCTGGAAGCTGCGCGTGCTGCTCGCGCAGGCGCTGTTCTCAAAGCCGGACGTGCTGCTGCTGGACGAGCCGACGAACAACCTGGACATCAACTCGATCCGTTGGCTGGAAGACGTGCTCAACCAGTACAACTCGACGATGATCATCATCTCGCACGATCGACACTTCCTGAACCAGGTCTGCACGCACATGGCAGACATGGACTACGGCACGCTGAAGGTCTATCCGGGCAACTACGACGACTACATGCTGGCCAGCACGCAGGCGCGCGAGCGTCAGCAGAACGCCAACGCCAAGGCGAAGGAACGCGTGGCCGATCTGCAGGACTTCGTGCGCCGCTTCTCGGCCAACAAGTCGAAGGCCCGTCAGGCCACCAGCCGTCTGAAGATGATCGACAAGATCAAGATCGAGGAATTCAAGCCTTCGTCGCGGCAGAATCCGTTCATCCGCTTCGAATACGAGAAGAAGCTGCACAATATCGCGGTGGTCGCGGACACCATCACGAAGAAGTACGACCGCACGATTTTCAGCAACTTCAGCATCAGCGTGCAGCCGGGCGAACGTATCGCCATCATCGGCCAGAACGGCGCCGGCAAGACCACGTTGCTGCGTTCGCTGCAAGGCGGCGTGAAGACGGACCACGGCACGGTCAAGTGGGCTGAAAACGCGAATATCGGTTACATGCCGCAGGACACGTACGAAGAGTTTCCGGACGACGTCACGCTGATGGACTGGATCGACGGCTACCGCAAGGAAGGCGACGACGAGCAGATGGTGCGCGGCACGCTGGGCCGTTTGCTGTTCAATGCAGACGACATCCGCAAGTCGGTGAAGGTGCTCTCCGGTGGCGAGAAGGGCCGCATGATCTGGGGCAAGCTGATGCTGGGGCGTCACAACGTGCTGCTGATGGACGAGCCGACCAACCACATGGACATGGAATCGATCGAGTCGCTGCAGATCGCGCTCGACAAGTACGAAGGCACGCTGATTTTCGTGTCGCACGATCGTGAGTTTGTCAGCGGTCTGGCGAACCGGATTATCGAAGTGCGTTCGGACGGCACGCTGTATGACTTTGGCGGCAACTACGAGGACTTCCTGTCTAGCCAGGGCGTGCAGTAAGCCGCTTAGTTCGCTTCGATCCGCTTCATGATGTAGCCGCTTTGCACCTGTCCTGGACTTAGGGTGGGTGCAAGGCGGATCCCGCGGTAACGCGATTCGATCGCGCTTCAATTCCTTCCTCGATTTTCCTGCGGCACATCCCTCTTGCGTCTGGTCAACATCTTGTTGGCAAGCGCGTCGCTGCTTTTCACATGTCCATTCCATCACCTGCCGGATGAGCTCCAGGCGGCGCGAACATGTCATTTTCCAACTGCTCACGTTATGGCCTCCCGCGTGGCCTGCGCTCGCATGCACACAAAATGACACATCGTCTGTGCTTTCCTTGGCCAGGATCAAATTTCGCCTGAACCTCCGCTCGTAAAATCCTGCGGCGTACGCATTCAACTGCGTGGGTTGCGTGTTGCGAAGATGCAGCTGATTTCGGGGGTGGCTCAATGAAAAGCAGGCAAATATGATGAACAAGGGAGTCCTTAACAACAGGGTGTGGATACCCGCCGGGGCCGCACTGGCCACGTGTCTTTCAGGATGCAGCACGCTCGACGTACTCGACCCGAAAGGTAGCATCGGCATCGCCGAGAAGTCGCTGATCGGCACAGCGACGTTCACGATGCTGATCGTCGTCGTGCCGGTCATCCTGATGACGCTCTGGTTTGCCTGGCGCTATCGTGCCAGCAACCGTCAGGCGACTTACGCGCCGAAATGGGCACACTCCACGGCGATCGAAGTGGTCATCTGGACGGTGCCGTCCATCATCATCCTGTGTCTCGGGGTGCTGACATGGAAGACCACGCACGAACTCGATCCGTACAAGCCCATCGAGTCGGCCGTCAAGCCCATCAACGTTGAAGTAGTGGCGCTCGACTGGAAATGGCTCTTCATTTACCCGGATCTCGGCATTGCATCGGTCAATCAACTGGCTTTCCCGGTGGGTACGCCAGTTAATTTCCTGATTACGTCTGACTCGGTCATGAACTCGTTTTTCATTCCGCAGCTGGGTAGCCAGATCTACGCCATGGCGGGCATGCAAACGCAGTTGCACCTGGTTGCGGACGAAGCAGGCGACTACGCCGGCGTCTCGGCCAATTTCAGCGGCAAGGGCTTTTCCGACATGAAGTTCCGCGCGCTGGCCACCAACCCCGAGCAGTTCAACGCGTGGGTGGAAAAGGTCAAGGCATCCTCCGGCCGGCTCGACATGAACGAATACAACACGGTGGCGCAGCCGAGCGAGAAGGAGCCGGTGCGCTATTTCTCATCGGTCGATCCGAAGCTGTTCCACAACATCATTGCGAAGTACAACAACGGCAATGTTCTCGATTTACAGAACGCCAATTGCAGTACGAAGGGGTAACACATGTTCGGAAAACTGACACTTTCGGCGATTCCGTTCGATCAGCCCATCATCATGGGTGCGGGCGCCCTGATGGTGATCCTCGTCCTCGCTGCACTGGGCGCGCTGACCTGGTTCGGCAAATGGAAATGGCTGTGGAGCGAGTGGCTTACCAGCGTCGATCACAAGAAGATCGGCGTGATGTACATCGTGGTTGCAGTACTGATGCTGCTGCGCGGTTTTGCCGACGCGGTCATGATGCGTCTGCAACTGGCACTCGCCTATGATTCGCCGGGCTATCTGCCACCGCATCACTACGACCAGATCTTTACGGCGCACGGCGTCATCATGATTTTCTTCATGGCGATGGCGCTAATGGTGGGTCTGTTCAACCTGATCGTGCCGCTGCAGATCGGCGCACGTGACGTGGCGTTCCCGTTCCTGAATTCGCTCTCTTTCTGGATGACCGCAATCAGCGCGATTCTGATCAACCTGTCGCTCGTCATCGGTGAGTTTGCGCAGGTCGGCTGGCTCGCGTATCCGCCGCTGTCGGAGTTGCAATTCAGTCCAGGCGTTGGGGTCGACTATTACATCTGGAGTTTGCAGTTGTCGGGCGTCGGCACGCTGATCACGGCCATCAACTTCTTTGTCACCATTATCCGGATGCGTGCGCCGGGCATGTCGCTGATGAAGATGCCGGTGTTCACATGGTCCGCGCTGTGTTCGAACGTGCTGATCATGGCGACATTCCCGATCCTGACGGTGACGCTCGCGTTGCTCGGTCTCGACCGTTACCTCGGCATGCACTTCTTTACGAATGATGGCGGCGGCAACGCGATGATGTACCTGAACCTGATCTGGGCCTGGGGCCACCCCGAGGTCTACATTCTGGTTCTGCCTGCGTTCGGCATTTACTCTGAAGTGATCGCGACGTTCGCGAAGAAGCCGTTGTTCGGCTACAGGACGATGGTGTACGCAACATGTGTGATTACGGTGCTGGCGTTCCTCGTCTGGCTGCATCACTTCTTCACGATGGGTTCCGGCGCGGACGTCAATGCGTTCTTCGGCATTATGACCATGGTCATTGCCATCCCGACCGGCGTGAAGATTTTCAACTGGCTGTTCACGATCTATCGTGGACGCCTCGAATTCACCGCCCCGGTGCTCTGGACGATCGGCTTCATGATCACGTTCACGATCGGTGGCATGACCGGCGTGATGATGGCGATTCCCGGCGCGGACTTCGTGCTGCATAACAGCCTGTTTCTGATCGCCCACTTCCATAACGCGATCATCGGCGGCGTGGTGTTCGGATATCTGGCGGGCGTTCACTACTGGTTCCCGAAGGTCTTCGGCATCAAGCTGAACGAGAGACTCGGCAAGGCCGCATTCTGGCTCTGGTTCGTCGGCTTCTATGTGTCGTTCATGCCGCTCTATGTGCTCGGCTTCATGGGCATGACGCGACGCCTGAATCACTATGACAACCCTGCGTGGCATCCGTGGCTGATCTTCGCTGCATGTGGCGTGGTATTTATCGCGCTCGGCGTGGTCTGCCAGGTTCTGCAGGTGGTCGTCAGCGTGCGCAATCGCAAGCTGCCCGAGTACCGCGACCTGACGGGCGATCCGTGGGACGGCCGCACGCTCGAATGGGCCACGTCGTCGCCGCCGCCGGTCTATAACTTCGCGACCATCCCGGCGGTCCATGAACTCGATGCGTTCACGCATATGAAGGAAACGGGGCAGGGCCTTGGCAAGGACGTGGTGTACCGCGACATTCATATGCCGTCGAATACCAGCGCAGGTTTCTTCATCGGCATCTTTAGCCTGATGCTCGGTTTTGCCGGGGTCTGGCACATCACGTGGCTCGCGGTCCTGGCGCTCATCGCCATCATGGCGACGGTGATCGGTCGCAGCTTCGGTGACAACGACGGCTACTACATTTCTGCCGATACGGTGCGCCGGACCGAAGAGAAAAACGGCAAGGCAAGTAAAGAGAAGCTGGGCGACGTGTTTGCCGCTGCGGAGGTCAACTGATGTTACAGAACACTCATGTCGCCGCACTGGGCGAACTGGAAAGCGAGCACGCGCCATCTCACTCGGTATTCGGGTTCTGGCTTTATCTGATGACCGACTGCGTGCTGTTTGCGTCACTATTTGCGGCGTTTGCCGTGATGGCGCACCAGTTCGCGGGCGGGCCGTCCGGTAAGGATCTGTTCGATATTCCGGGTGTCGCGCTGGAAACCGCCGTCCTGCTGCTGAGCAGTATCACCTACGGCTTTGCAATGCTCGGCGCGCACAAGCGCAAGTCGGGCGTCGTGCTCGGCTGGCTGGCAATTACATTCGTGCTGGGTCTGGCGTTTCTCTGGTTCGAAATGCAGGAGTTTTCGCACCTCATCGCCGAGGGCGCCGGGCCGAGTCGCAGCGCCTTCCTCTCGGCGTTCTTCACGCTGGTCGGCACACACGGCTTGCACGTCACGGTGGGGCTCATCTGGATGGTCGTGCTGGCTATGCAGATCGTCCTCAAGCCCGAAATGTCCGAGCGCGAGATTACACGCCTCGCGTGCCTAAGTCTCTTCTGGCACTTTCTGGATATCGTGTGGATCTGCGTATTTACGTTTGTCTATCTTGGGAGCGTGCTCTAAATGGCTCATACGCAATCGCTGCATGAAGAAGAGGCACACGGCAGCGCGCTCGGCTATATCGTCGGGTTTGTCCTTGCCGTTCTGCTGACGGCCGCATCGTTTGGACTGGTGATGGGCGGTATGCTCCCCCCACAATCAGCCATGGTTGTGCTGGCCGTGCTGGCGCTCGTGCAGATCGTCGTTCATCTGGTGTTCTTTCTGCATCTGAACACCTCGTCCGGTCAACGCTGGAACGTGATGGCGCTGTGCTACACGGCGGTGGCCGCGGTCATTCTGATCGGCGGCACGGTGTGAGTGATGCATAACGTCAGCATGAACATGATGTCGCGGTAAGTCTGTTGCTCGTTGGGTTACGGTGCTCACGCCACAACACGTGTCGCGTTCACCGGCCCCGCTGATTCTGCGTTGCCCATGACGCCGGACAAAGGAGCGTGTGCCCGAACAGGCACACGCTCCTTTTGTTTGATGTGCCGCAATGCGTGCGCCACCCGATTGACGAGTATTGACGTTTTATTTCGTCGACCCGGGGCCTCATGTTCTCATCTCATTCCTTTGCACCGCTGGTCATCCGCGGCCACACGCTGCTGCCGATCGTTCAAGGCGGCATGGGCGTTGGCGTTTCGGCGCACCGGCTGGCTGGCAGCGTCGCGCGTGAGGGCGCACTTGGCACGATCGCCAGCATTGACCTGCGCCATCATCACGCCGATCTGGTCGATCTGTGCCGGGCGAATCCGGATCGTGCGACGCTCGAAAGCGCCAATCTCACCGCGCTGGCACGCGAGATTCACGCGGCCCGCGCCTTGAGCGAAGGGCGCGGCATGCTGGCCGTCAACGTGATGAAAGCGGTCAATGCACACGCGGACTATGTGCGGGTCGCCTGCGAGAACGGTGCTGATGCCATCGTGATGGGCGCGGGGCTGCCGCTCGACCTGCCTGACATGACCCAGGGCCACGATATCGCCTTGATTCCGATTCTCTCCGACAGTCGCGGCATCGCACTCGTACTGAAGAAGTGGATGAAGAAGGGGCGCTTGCCCGACGCGATCGTCATCGAACATCCGGCCCACGCCGGCGGTCACCTCGGCGTGACGAACCTCGCAGATATGAACGATGGCCGCTTCGGCTTTGCACGCGTTCTCGAGGAACTGGAGCCGATTTTTGCGTCGCTCGGCCTGAGTCGCAAGGACGTGCCGCTGATCGTCGCCGGGGGTATCAACAGCCACGACGCCGTGCGGTCCTGGCTCACAGCGGGCGCCAACGGCGTGCAGATCGGGACGCCTTTCGCCGTCACGGAGGAGGGCGACGCGCATCCGAACTTCAAACGTGTGCTGGCCGAAGCGACAGCCGACGACATCGTTGAATTCGTCAGCGTGACCGGACTACCGGCGCGAGCCGTCAGGACGCCATGGCTCACGCGATATCTGCGTAACGAAACCCGCATTCGCGACAAGATTGGGACGCTGAAGAACGCGTGCCCCACCGCGCTGGAATGTCTGAGCGTGTGCGGTTTGCGCGACGGCATCGAAAAGTTTGGGCACTTCTGCATCGACACGCGGCTCGCCGCGGCGCTACGTGGCGATGTCGCCAACGGCCTGTTCTTCCGCGGCCGTGAGGCGTTGCCGTTCGGCAGTGCGATTCGCAGCGTGCACGACCTGATCGAGCTGTTGCTGACCGGAGTGGCGCGACCTCCTGTCGCAGGCCGATGGGCGTTTTCGCTAGGTTGACGCGGGTCAACCCGACGATTGAGCAGAGCTTCCACAATCCCCGGGAACCTTTCAACGACCGGGGAATAACATGAAGAACAAGACAAAAAGCGGCCTCAAGGCCGCAGTGATCGCATCGTGCCTGCTGGGTATGGGTCTTACGATGTCGCAGGCGCGCGCGGCGGGCGATGACGAAATGAGCGGTATCCACGCGGGCGACGTCCTGGTGCGTTTGCGGGCCATCAGCATCACTCCGAACGTGTCCACGAGCAACACCCTGTCGGCGCTGAATGTAGGCGTCAACAATGCAATCGTGCCGGAACTCGATCTGACCTACATGATTCGCGACTACCTCGGCGTCGAGCTGATTCTCGGGACGTCGCGCCACCAGGTGACGTCGAGCCTCGGCAACCTGGGCGGCGTGAACGTGTTGCCGCCCACGCTATTGCTGCAGTATCACTTCAACCACCAGGGCCGCATCCGGCCGTACCTCGGCGCGGGCGTGAACTACACGTATTTCTACAACAACGGTCTGAATGTCGGCGGTCAGCCGATTTCCATCACCAACCACAGCTTCGGACCGGCCGTGCAGGGTGGCATCGACGTCCAGGTGACAAAGTCGGTGTTCGTCAACGCGGACATCAAGAAGATCTGGATGAGAACGGACGCGTCGCTTGGCGGGGCAGCGCTGGGCCGGCTGGATATCGATCCGGTCGTGGTGGGGCTCGGCGTCGGGATGCGCTTCTGAGTCGAAGAACAGAACGCCGGGTCTCCCGGCGTTTTTTATTCAACCGCTGATTCGGGCAACGCCCGCCAGGCGGACAGTCTGGTCGTCAAAGCTTGTCGTTCTTGAAACGCATTGCCGTCCCTTCCTGTTCGATGCGTACCCACACCGCGCGCTTTTCCTCATCGGTCAGGAAGACCCAGTTCGACACCTCGGTTGCCGTGCGTCCGCAACCCTTACAGACCTCATCGAAGAGCGTGGAGCAGACGCCAATGCACGGGCTGTCCGGAAGAGCGTGGAGATTCGAAGCCATTCAAAACCTTGGGACGGGACGCAGGAAAGTGCCGCTATGTTAACCGATACGGCGAATTCGCCTCGGGCGCCGCCGCCGGGTGTCATTGTAAAGATTGCTTACATAGTGACTTCGATACCTGTCGCTACCTATCGATTCCGTCAAACCAGCAACGAACGGATGTCGCTCCGACGCCGAACATCGTGCCGCAACGGCCCGTTGCTGAAGCGAATCCGCTCGAATCCCGCAGCGTGGGTATGAAAGCCATTCGAAGGCTGTCGCGCCATGTCCAATGCTGTCGCGTTCCCGAGCGTATGCGCGACGACCCGATAAAGCCGCAGCGAAATCCGCCAAGACGATTCGAGGTAAGCACCCCGTGTTTTTTTCCGGGTGGACATGTGGCAATAACCCGCTAAAATTGCGCGCAATTTTGTATCCGCGCGTCAAGCTGGCGTGCTCGCGCAAGCCATTCGCGCTGTACCCTTTGCGCGACAGCCTGGCTTTTTTTTTGAAGCGCGCAATAATTAGTGGTAGTTTTCGGGTTTTTCAGGGGAGCCGCAGGCGGTGCGCTGCGGCGCGTGGAGTAGACGGTCGGCCGTGGCCGACAGGATGGGAGAACGGGATGAAAAAACTGGTAGTGCGCCAACTGGCGACGCTCATGCTGTGCGCCACGCCGTGGCTGACGGCGGCCGCAAAAGATACGCAGTTGAATGTGTATAACTGGTCCGACTACATTGCCAAGGACACCATCCCGAACTTCACCAAGCAGACCGGCGTTCAGGTCAAATACGACAACTACGACAGCGACGATACGTTGCAGGCCAAATTGCTGACTGGCAATTCGGGCTATGACATCGTCGTGCCGACCAGCAATTACGCCGGCAAGCAGATTGCAGCGGGCATTTTCGCCCCGCTCGACAAATCGAAGCTGCCCAATCAGAAATACCTCGATCCGTCGCTGATGGCGCTCGTCGCCGGCGCCGATCCGGGCAACAAGTACGCCGATCCATGGGCCTACGGCACGACGGGGCTTGGTTACAACGTGACCAAGGTCCAGCAGATCCTCGGCAAGGACGTCCCGCTTAACAACTGGGACATTCTGTTCAAGCCCGAATACATTTCGAAGCTGAAGGCGTGCGGCGTCTCGGTGCTCGACGCGCCAGACCAGATGTTTGCGGCTGCGCTGCATTACATCGGCAAGGATCCGATGAGCACGAACCCGGCCGACTACCGCGCCGCGCTCGAGATGATGAAGAAGATCCGCCCGTACATCACGCAGTTCAACTCGTCGGGTTACATCAACGATCTGGTCGGCGGCGACATCTGTTTCGCGTACGGCTGGTCGGGCGACGTGGTGATCGCGAAGCATCGCGCGGTCGAAGCGAAGAAGGCGTACAAGATCGAGTATTACATTCCGAAGGGCGGTGCACCGGTCTGGTTCGACGTGATGGCGATTCCGAAGGACGCGAAGAACAAGGAAGCCGCCCTCGAGTGGATCAACTACATCGAGACGCCGCAGGTCCACGCCGCGATCACGAACGAGGTCTACTACCCGAGCGCGAACCTCGAAGCGCGCAAGTATGTCGACAAGGACGTGGCAGACGATCCGGCTGTCTATCCGCCGCCTGACGTCATCAAGACGCTTTTCCTGCTGAAACCGCTGCCGCCGGAAATCCAGCGTCTGCAGACCCGGCTGTGGACTGAGTTCAAGTCGGGCCGCTGAAGTTCGCGGCCGAATGATCCGCAGCTAAGCCTCATCATGAAGCCCCCGGTGTTCACCGGGGGCTTTGTTCGTCAAACGCGGGAGTGAAGTAGCAAATCATGAGTAGTGACCAGTCGGGTGCGCTGGCAGGGGCCGGCACGCCGCCCCCGGGCAGCTATGCCGTTGCGAACGATGCAACGGAAAACTTCGTGCAGATTGTCGATGTCGTCAAGAAGTTCGGCGAGACGTTCGCGGTCAAGCAGGTGAACCTGTCGGTGAAGAAGGGCGAACTGTTCGCTCTGCTCGGCAGTTCGGGCTGCGGCAAGTCGACGCTTTTGCGGATGCTGGCGGGCCTCGAGAGCGTGACTTCGGGCAAGATTCTGATCGACGGCGAGGACCTCGCGCAGATGCCGCCGTATCGCCGGCCGGTCAACATGATGTTCCAGTCATATGCGCTGTTTCCGCATATGACGGTCGAAGGGAACGTCGCTTTCGGGCTCAAGCAGGAAGGCGTGCCGAAGGCGGAGCTGAAGGAGCGCGTGCAGTCGGTGCTGGACCTCGTGCAGATGGGACGCTTTGCCAAACGCAAGCCGCATCAGCTCTCGGGTGGCCAGCAGCAGCGCGTGGCCCTTGCGCGCAGCCTGATCAAGCGGCCCAAGCTGCTGCTGCTCGATGAACCGATGTCCGCGCTCGATAAGCAGATTCGTCAACGCACGCAGATCGAGCTGGTCAACATTCTGGACAAGGTCGGCGTCACCTGCATCATGGTGACTCACGATCAGGAAGAGGCGATGACGATGGCCGGGCGCCTCGCGGTGATGAGCGAAGGCGAGATCATCCAGCTCGGCACGCCGCATGAAGTGTACGAGTACCCGAACAGCCGTTTTTCGGCCGAGTTCATCGGTTCGACCAACCTGTTCGATGGCAACGTGGTCGAGGACGAACCGGATCACATCTTCGTTGAGACGTCCGATCTGCCGGTTCGCCTGTACGTGAACAATGGCATTACCGGACCGCTCGGCATGCCGTTGACGATCTCCGTGCGACCCGAGCGCATCGCGCTCACGCGTAAGCCGCCAGAGGGCGCGTACAACTGGGGCAAGGGCGTCGTCACGAATATCGCGTACATGGGCGGCTATTCGCTTTACCACGTGAAGCTCGACGGCGGCAAGACGGTGGTGGCGAACGTCACGAGTCTGGCGCTCTCCGAGATCGACCCGCCGACCTGGGGCGACGAAGTGTATGTGCGCTGGAGTGCTTCTGCGGGAGTGGTGCTGACGTCATGAAAAGCGCGCTGAGTTCTTTCGCGTCGTGGCCCGTGCGGCGCTTCGGCCTGACGGGCCGCACTGCCGTGGTGGCCGGACCTTTCATCTGGCTGCTGCTGTTTTTCCTGGTTCCGTTCCTGCTGGTCGTGAAGATCAGCTTTGCCGACCTGCAGCTCGGCATTCCGCCGTACACGGAGCTGACCAGCTTCCAGGACGGCATGGTTCATATTGCGCTCGACCTGTCGCACTACGCGTTTCTGCTGACCGACAGCCTGTACTTCGCGACGTATGTGAACTCGGTGGTGGTGGCGGCGGTGTCGACGCTGCTGTGCCTGCTGCTTGGCTACCCGATGGCGTATTACATTGCGCGCTCGAATCCGGCCACCCGCAACATTCTGATGATGGCGGTGATGTTGCCGTTCTGGACGTCGTTCCTGATTCGCGTGTACGCATGGATCGGTATCCTGAAGAATAACGGCTTGCTGAATAACTTTCTGATGTCGATTGGCCTGATTCATACGCCGATCGAGCTGTATCACACGAATACCGCGGTTTATATCGGCATGGTGTATTCGTACCTGCCGTTTCTCGTGATGCCGCTGTATGCGCATCTTGTGAAGATGGACATCACCTTGCTGGAAGCGGCCTACGACCTCGGCGCGAAGCCGTGGAAGGCGTTCTGGCAGATTACGTTGCCGCTGTCGAAGAACGGCGTTATCGCGGGATGTCTGCTGGTGTTCATTCCGGCGGTGGGGGAGTACGTGATTCCGGAACTGCTGGGCGGGGCGAACACGTTGATGATTGGCCGCGTGATGTGGAATGAGTTCTTCGACAACGCCGACTGGCCGATGGCTTCCGCGGTGACGTGCGCAATGGTGTTGCTGCTGCTGGTGCCGATGGCGTTCTTCCAGTACGCGCAGGCGAAGGCGTTGGAGGAGCGACGCTGATGAAGCCGAATCGCATTTTGCAGATCATTGCGCTTGGTATTGGGTTTCTGTTTTTGTATATCCCGATTGTCAGCCTGGTGGTGTATTCGTTCAACGAGTCGCAACTGGTGACAGTGTGGACGCATTTCTCGACACGCTGGTACGCCGCGCTGCTGAACGATGACGAGCTGATCGCCGCGGCGTGGTTATCGTTGCGGATTGGTTTGATGACGGCGTTTGCGTCGGTGTTTATCGGCACATGGGCTGGATTTGTGCTGGCGCGGATGGGGCGGTTTCGCGGGTTTACCTTGTACACGGGGATGATTAATGCGCCGTTGGTGATTCCGGAGGTGATTCAGGGGATTTCGCTGCTGCTGCTGTTTATCGAAATGGCGAAATGGCTTGGGTGGCCAGCTGGACGTGGAGTGTTCACGATCTGGATCGGGCATGTGATGCTGTGTATTTCTTATGTGGCGATTATTGTGCAGTCTCGTGTGCGGGAGTTGCATCCTTCGCTGGAAGAGGCAGCTCTTGATCTTGGGGCTACGCCGTTGCGGGTGTTCTTCTTTATTACGTTGCCGTTGATTTCGCAGGCTCTTGTTGCTGGGTGGCTTTTGTCGTTTACTTTGTCTATCGACGATCTCGTTCTGTCTGCGTTTTTGTCTGGGCCCGGGTCTACTACTTTGCCGCTTGTTGTGTTTTCTCGTGTTCGCTTAGGGTTGAATCCTGAGATGAATGCCTTAGCTACGCTGTTTATTGCTGTTGTTACCGTTGGTGTTATCGTTGGGAATCATTTTATGCAGCGCAGTGAGAGGAAGAGGATGGCCATGGCCGTTTGAGGTTTTTGACGTTTTTGCCTGCGCGGCGCTTTGGTTGTTTTCTTAGGGCGTTGGCCTTTCCTTGCATTGTTATCGGTCTATTAGGTTCGCCCCTGTGCGGGGCGGCACCTACTTTCTTTGCCGCCGCAAAGAAAGTAGGCAAAGAAAGCGGGCTGCAACCGCCAGCCTGTAGTGAGCCATCTCGGTCTTCGACCGGGAACGGCCCAAGACGAGACGTGCTCTCGCGCCGCCCCCGTTCGTGACAAAGCACTCATCCGTTCCAGCGTCGCGCTGCGCGCCCCGCCGTCGGGTATATTGCCTTCTGCAAAGTCTATAGGAAGTCTAAGTGTTGGCCCATCCCCCCCCCCCGTCTTCCCCGGCAGACCCATCCGCGACGCACGGAGTGCGGAGTGGGGTGGATGGGCGCTTTGTCACTTACGGTGGGAATGCGAGGGCGGGTCTTGTCTTCGGACCACTAACGGTTACGTGCAGAGGCGGACACCTACGGGCTGGCGGTGTGAGCCCGCTTTCTTTGCCTACTTTCTTTGCGGCGGCAAAGAAAGTAGGTGCCGCCCCGCACAGGGGCGAAGCTAATAGACCGATAACAAATCAAGGAAAGGCCAACGCCGTAGGCAAACGACCAGAGACAACCTGACCAGACCGATAACAAATCGAGGAGAGGCCAACGCCGTAAGAAACCAGCCAAGGGCAACGCAACCAAACCAAAAAAGCAAGCAAATCCCAACGCCGTAGGCAAACCACCAAACCGCCGCGCAGGCAAAAAAAACCGTCAGGCCTTATACCCCATCCTAACCCCACCCCAATGCCTGCCATCAACAAAAACAGGCGCAGAAGCATCCTTCATAAGCACAAACTCCCCACCCCCCATATCGCGCCGATACGTCTGCAACAAAAACCGCTTCGTATGAGTAGCAGCAGCGAGCCCAGTCCGATCGTCGAACACCCTCCGATTCCGGCAATTCGCCGCATTCCAGACCGGATCATCGCGCTGCGGCTGAGAAAACTTCTTGTTGTGCGTCGGCAAATACCCCCGCGCATCGACCGCGGCACAAAACGCCACTCGCGGATCTAGCGCGAGCAAAGGCTCCTGCACCGCAGGCAACACCCGATCCGTAAAAGCAAGAAACCGCGTCGTGAACTGCGGCGGGTTCGTCCCCGGAATGGGCACATACGTCTGATCGAACAGGTCCGCTATCGTCAATTCCCCACTCGCCACCGCGCTCTCAAACATCTTCCCAATCTTCGCCGCCGTCTGCTGCACCGCTTCAATAAACCGCGTATCCGTCGTCTCCACACCTGTGGCGGCAGTCAGTTCGATCAACGTCTCCGATACGCCCAGCAAATTCCCCAGCCGGTCCTTCGCCTGCACGAAGTTCTGGCTCGAATCCTCCACGCCGCTCGCCATCTCCAGTACCTGTGCTTCCAATCCCGTGCACTGACTCTCGATCTCCCCCGTCAACGTCGCAATCTGTCCCGCCTCCGCATTGAGCTGCGTAATCGCTTCGCCCGTCGAATGCACCACTTCGCCAATTTTTCGCGTGCCTTCGCGCACCCGATGCGCTCGCGCTGTATTCGCCGACCCCTCGTTGGTCAGTTGTTCCGTCTGCTGGGTCAATTGCGCGAGGGTGGTCTCGATCTGGCCCGTCGCCTTGGCCGTCTTCGCCGACAGGTTCTTCACCTCCGCCGCGACCACCGCGAAACTCTTGCCGGAGTCGCCAGCCCGGGCGGCTTCGATTGCTGCGTTGAGCGCCAGCAGATGGGTCTGGCGCGCAATCAGTGAAATCTCCTCAGAGACCCGGCTCACGTGCGCCAGCGCGGCTCGTAACGCGCCTATGTGGCTTTCGATCACCGTCACACCCTCGACGAGGCCGTGGATGTCGTCGAGCGACGCCTCCAGCGTCTGCTGCGACTCCTGGACCCCGCTGGCAACCGAGGTCGTCACGTCGCGCATTTCGCGCGCGGCCGTCGCAATCCGGCGATTACCGGCCATCGTCTGGGTCGCGGCGTCGCGCAGCGAGCGGCACACCTGGGCCTGGCGCTGCACGCGTGCCGCCACCTCTTCGACGTGGCCCGACACGTCGCAGATCTCAATGCCCAGTTTGCCCGCTTGCGCGGCAATGTCGCCGACGATAGACGGCGTCCGGCCCGCCCGGCGAAAGCTAAAGCGCGTCATGAGTGTCTCCTGGATGGCGCGGTTTGGCGCGGTCATCCAGGTCGGATGCCGCGTCTTCTCGCTGTATTGACGGCATCCTGGCGTGCGACTTGATACGGGGTATCCCGAGGTCGATATGATGTGGGTCTCGGCACCGGGTCGTCGATCCCACCCCCGGCGTGCCGGGAAACCGCTACCGTCCATCGCCTGACTGACTATGATCGAAGCTTTTGCGTGCGTTACCGGCTGGCAGCAGCTCTACCAGTTGTGGGAGCTGATCGTAATGGCCTGCAAGTTTCTGTGGGATCTGTTGCGACTGCTGGGAGGCGGGGGCTGAGCGAGCGCACGCGCCACTGAAGACGGGCATGTGCCCGTCGATCCTCGCCCCCCATCAAGCCGTAACCGTCTTCCTGCTTACCGTTTCTTTCGCGAGAAACGCACGCAAGTCCTCCAGCACCCGCCCGGGATCTTCCTCCATCGGAATGTGGCCAAGCCCCTCATACATGACGGACTGTGCACCCGGAATCCGCTGCGCGAATTGCGCCGCGTGCGCGGGCGGAATCCAGCGGTCCTTCGCACCCCACAGCACGAGCGATGGGACGTCGAGCGACTTCAGCACATCGGTATCGAGGTCGGCGAAATCGAGTGTCGGCACCATCTTGCCGATCGCCGCGCGCGTGTCCTCGCCGTGGAAGAACTCGATATAGCGTCGCAGCACCGGCGCGGCAAGCCTGCGCGGATCGCCATAGACATTTCGCACAGCACTCCTGATGATCGGCTCGGGAAGCCACCACGGTGCGCTCGTGCGCACCAGTGCACTGTTGAACAGTCCAATGTAAATCGGCAGCTTCATCGGGAAACCCGCCGAGTCGATCAGCACCAGCCGCTCCACCGCATCGCGATGGCGTACCGCGTAGTCCCACGAGATCAGACCGCCGAGCGAGTTGCCGATCAGCGTCGCGCGGCTGATGCCGAGCGCCTGTATGAACGTATCGATGAAGCGCCGGTAGGTGGGCATGTTCATCGTCTCGATCGCGCCGGACGGGCTGCGCAGCGGCCCGGTCACGCCGAATGGCGGCAGATCGAGGCGGATCACGCGATAGCTGCGCGCGAGTTCTTCCGCGACCCCGTCCCAGGTATGCAGCGATGACGCGAAGCCGTGAATCATCACAAGCAGCTCGCCGCTGCCTTCGTCGACGTAGTGAACGTCGGTGCCCATGATACTGACGAATTTCGAGCCAGACCGCGTGTAGCGCCGCCGCAGCGCCTCGCGTGATACGCTGGTGATGCCAAGACGCGCGGCGAGCGAGCGCGGCGGCAGCACCGCGTTCTGCGCTTGTGGAGCGGTATCGAGGCTTGCCATGCTTATCTCCCTGATTGTTTGAGTTCGAGAACGGCGGTGCCTCGCGGCCGACGTCAGCGCACGAAGCGATAGTCGTGCGTGCGCACCCGGCGGGTGCGCTTGCGGAAGCTGAAAGTGAAGCCGGGCCAGATGGCGGTGACCTTGCCGCTCTTCGTCTGATACCAGCTATGGCAACCGCTCGCCCACACCGAGCGCCGCATGTCCTCTTGCAGGCGCGCGTTGAATGCCTGTTGCACGTCGGGCCGCAGGTTCATGGTGCGGGCGCCGCGTCGGCGCAGTTCGCTCAAACAGTCCGCGATGTACTGCACCTGTGACTCGATCATGTAGATCATCGAGTTGTGGCCGAGCCCCGTGTTCGGTCCCGCCATCATGAAAAAATTCGGGAAGTCGGCGATGCTGGTGCCGAGATACGCCTCGGGCCCGTCGCGCAGCCACCTGGCGCCGAGATCCGCGCCGCCGATGCCGGTGACGTCGAACGGCGCGCCGACGCCGTTGACCTGAAACCCGGTGCCGCAGATGATCGCGTCGGCTGCGTGATGGATGCCATCTTCGGTGACGATGCCGTCGGCGACGATCTCGCGGATCGCGCTGGTGACTACATCCACATTGGGCTGGCTGAGTGCCGGATAGTAGTCGCTCGACATCAGCACGCGTTTGCAGCCGAGCCGGTAGTTCGGCGTCAGTTTGGCGCGCAGGGCAGGGTCCTTCACGCGCCGCTCCAGATAGCTTATGCCGAACTTCATCGGATACTTCATCAGCTTCGGATTGACGACGAAGGCGATGGCGCGCGATTCAAGCTGCCAGTAGATTGCGCCGCGCACGAAGCGCTGCGTGAACGGCAGATGCCGGAACCACCATTGCGCCCGCTCGCTAACCGGCTTGTCGGGTTTCGGCATGATCCACGGCGCGGTGCGCTGAAACAGCTCGAGTTGTGTGACGCGCGGCTGGATCTGTGGCACGAACTGGATCGCGCTCGCGCCGGTGCCGATCACCGCGATGCGCTTGCCGTCGAGCGAATAGTCATGGTCCCAGCGCGCCGAGTGGAACAGTTTGCCGGCAAAGCGTTCGAGGCCGGCGATCCGCGGCAGTGCCGGCCGTGACAACGGTCCGCTGGCCGCAATCACGATGTCGGCTTCGATTGTCTCGCGCCCGGTCCAGGCATCCGCCGTCGGCAATGCAGGCGCTGCGCCAGGTGTCGCGCCGACGGCGTCGTCGCCAGCCGCTGCATGCGCCGCTCTCTCACCATGCTCGATCTCCAGCCGCCACACCTGACGGCTCTCATCGAAGCGAGCTGCCGCCACGCGCGCATGGCAACGCACGAACGGCTCGAGTCCGTACTTGCGAACACAGTGCTTCAGATACGCGAGAATCTCGGCCTGCGGCCCGTACGCACTTGTCCACCCGGGATTGGGCTCGAAGGAAAACGAATACAGATGCGAGGGCACGTCGCAGGCGGCGCCCGGATAGGTGTTGTCGCGCCACGTACCGCCGATGTCGCCCGCCGCCTCGTAAATCGTGAACGACTCCAGTCCCATCTGCCGCAGGCGGATCGCCATGCCGATGCCGGCGAAGCCGCTCCCGACGATGGCAATGCGTGGCGTAGCAGGCGAGGGGGACGGCATAACGACAGTACTCCGGGTCAATTGGGATGCAGTGAGACGCGAGCGAGGGCTCGAACAAGCGCATGAGCAATCCCGCCATGTCTACAGTTGTCTACTCCGTAACGCGCAGGGTAGACAACTGTGCACCTCGCGTCAAGATGGTTTACAGTTCAGACGTTGCACGCGCTTTGCTTTTGAACTCCATGGAACCCATTCCCAACCCCGAGCTTGATCTCGCACCCGGCAAGCGTCGGCTGATTGAAGCGGCGTTGCGCCTGACGGCGGGCGGCCGCAGCTTTGCGACTCTGGGTCTGCGCGAACTGGCGCGTGAGGCCAGTTTGAATCCCAACACGTTTTACCGGCATTTCGACACGCTCGACGATCTGGCGCGCGAAGCGGTGGAGTGGGTAAGCCGGCGCTTGCGGCCGATGCTGAGGCGCGAGCGCTGGCTCGCCGCGCACGACGAGCCGCATAGTGTGCCACGTCGGGCCTGTGCGGCGTTTTTCGCGTTTGCGCTGGACAACCGCGAAGCGTTTTTGAGCGCGCTCGCCGAGTATCACGGCACCTCGCCGGCGCTGCGTGATGCCGTGCGCGTGAACCTTCACGAGGTGTCCGCGGAAATGGCCGATGACATCGTGCAGCTCAACCTGATGCCGGCCCTGGCACGGGCGACGGTGGATGAAGTCTGCACGCAGATCGTGCTGCAACTGTTTCATCTGTCGCATGAGTACATCGGCAATGCGGCTCACCGCGAGGCGCTGATCGATTACGCAGAGCGCTTTATCGTCAGGCTGTTCGCAGGCGCCGTGGTGCTCGCGCAGCATCAATCGCCGCTTTCTGCGAGCGCATAAGCGGGGCATCGGCAGGACATCGGGCTTCGCATACTTCGCATAGATTGCCCAAAAAAAACAGGCTCCACGAGGGAGCCTGTTTTCACTGGTGTTTCGCGCATCAGAACATCAGAACATCAGCGCATCGGCCCCTGGCATCAGCGCGCGGCACCAGGCCGCATGGCGCATCGGTCGATCAGGTATCGCTCCAACCACCCGAGTCGTCGTTGCCCATATCGACACCGCCACCGCCGTTGCCGTCGTCCCAGTTGTTCGACCCCTGGCCGAAATCGACGCCGCCGCCATTGTCGCCGTTATTACTGTCGTCACGGCGGCGACGGCTTTCATCGTCGACGATCACTTCGCGTTCACGGCCCGAATTGAGCGCCTCGCCGAGCAGCACGCCGGTCAAGAGGCCACCCATGCCGCCGCCGAAACCGCCGCCGCCTTGTTGCACGATAACCTGCGGCGGTTGCTGCGGCGGATAAGGATAGGGCGCTTGCGGCGGATTGCCGAAACGCTCGGCCTCGCGTGCGTAAGCGGAGTCGCCCGTGCCGGCCGGCGCGGCCGCACACGGATCGGGACGGCCCTCAGCGCGTGCCTTGAGGCTCGCGACACGTTGTTCCAGTTCGTCGAGCTGATACGGCGGCACCGGATTCTTGCTGTTCGACAGCGCTTCGACAAGACTGCGCAACTGGTCTTCCGTCCCTTCGACTTCCCTCGCCAGCGCCTCGTGTCCCACAGCGGTGGAAAGCTTCACATCGAGCTTCAGCGAACGCACGGCGTTCAGCAGGTCGGTGGCACGTTTGAGCTGGGTACGACGATCGTCGTCGGCACGCGAATCATCCTGCGTGCGGGCACGGCGCAGCGTCCAGCGCAGCACCAGCGCAATCGCGCCGATCAGCACAATGATGCCGATCCACATGCCCATGGACGGACCATGCCGCTCAGGGACCTGCGGCGCCATCGGCGACTGCTGCTGCACGGAACCGGTGTTCTGTTGCGCGAACGGATTGCTGGTATGGCCCGTTGCCACGCCACCACGTTCCGCGTCGCGGCGGATGCGCGCTTCGGTCTGCGCGAAGCGTGTCGCGTCGGTGAAGCGGATTTGCGGGTCGAGCGTCTTGGCCTGCTGGATCTGCGCCAGTGCGTCGCCCGAGCGGCCTTCGCGATCCAGCACCTGGGCGTAGAGGTAGTGTGCGCGCGCGTTGTCCGGATGCGCCTGCAGCACTTCGGTCAAGCCGGCGTCGGCCTGTTGCCAGTTGCCCTGAGCCATCGCCGATTCGATCTGCTGGGCAGTCGGCACCGCGAAGGCCGCGCCGGACACCAGCATCAGTGACGCGAACAGGGCTGCGAGAAATTTTTTCATGTGTCGGACCGGACGGCTTGACGCCCGTCTCCATGTCAGTCGATTCTCCGGTGTGACACGCAGCGCCGCACGGGTCGCCGGCGCTGCGTCACCTCCGGTGTACTACCTCACTGAGTGTTACTGCGCCGGCGTGTTCAACTGCTTCTTCAGCGCTTCAAGGCGGTCTTCGACCGAGGGGCCGCGATTGAGATCGGCGAGCTTGTCGTCGAGCGCCTTGCCGCTTTTCACGTCGGCGGAATTCAGGCGAGCGTCGGAGCGTGCATTCGACAACGCCACCTTGTCTTCGAGCTTCTGGAAGTCCTCGGACAGATTGCGCCCGCCGATGCCGCCCAACGCGGTCGCCGCGACGTCCTTGGCCTGGGCGATCTGTTGCTTGGCCTGCAGGATGTTCGAACGTGCGTTCAGGTCGTTGCGACGGCCACGCATGTCCTCGATCTGGCTCTTCAGCTGATCCACAGACGGCTCGAGCGTGGCGAGTTCTTTCGCGAGTGCATCGCGTTCCGTCTCGGCGGTGGCCTGCGCACCGAGGGCTTCACGGGCGAGCGCTTCGTCACCCGATTGCAGCGCGCGCTTCGCGCCGTCTTCGTACTTCTTCGCCTTGTCGGCGGCAACGTCGCGCTTGCTTTGCTGAGTGGCGACCTGCGCCTGGATCTCGATCAGCGAGTTCTCCGCCTTGGCGATGCTTTCGTCGAGCTCGCGCACGATCTGGCGCGAATCGCGCGACGGATCTCGCACGGAATCAGCAGCGTCGTTCAGGAGACCTTTAAGCGTGCGCGAGATGCTGTCAATTAGCGACATGAATACCTCCGTAGAATGAAATCGGCGCTGAGTGCCTGGCGCGTCCAACCACTTGTGACGACTAGTTTACGCTGCCGCGCGCGGTATTGCGCGGGCAACCGGTGCGGAGGTCGGGGTTTGCGTGCCAATTGCAATAGCGGCATCGCAAATTGTTTGGCCACTGCATTGCGTCTGCGTGTCAAACGTAAGCCAGGCGGGCTCAGCAGCTGGCGGATATTACACCACGAGATATCTTAAAACCGTCTTAAAGGCTCGCTTCCTGCGAGTTTCAAACGTCGATTCCCAGCATACGCCGGCCAAATATTTCAACGTTTGTAAAGAGCGACGCGAAATGCATCGAGGGGGACGCGGGCGGGGAGACGCGCTGTGCGCGCATCACGAGTCGTGCCCTGCGGCCGTCGTGACCTTACAGTGGCGAAAGTATCGTTCTGACGACTTCAATCGCTCTGCGGCATCACGCCGCGTGAGCGAAGAAAAAGGAGGGTTCAGGCGAAGCGGCCGTCTTCCGCCGTCGGATCGTTGCGCGAGTCTTCCTCATCGGGCCTCGTGTCGATACGCACACGCAACCGTGGAGCAACGGGCGTAATCGGCGCAACCGGCGCAACCGGCGCAACGACGTGCGGCGTATTGCCCGGGGCCTGCGGCTGGGGCGCGATTGTGGCCGCCTTGGCTGCGGCGACGCGCGCCACTGCCTCCGCATCCGCCATGGCCTGTGCTTCTTCAGGCGTGCGCACCAGCGCTGCGAGCACATCGGCCGGCAGCAGCGGTTCGTGTGCCGCTTGCGGCTCGGCCGCCACGGCATTGGGAGCGCCCTTCTTCAGCACGGCGGGCAGGGCTGCCTGAGCGTCGCGGGTACCGCGCGCGACCCGCTCCAGCGCTTCGTTGAGTGCGTCCGGCTCGCGCGGCGCGCGCAGCCTGTCGACAATGCTCGCCGCCTTCACCGGTTCGCTGGTCGCGCCGAAACTCAGCACGGCGCGCCGCATCAGCTCACTGACGCTAATGCCGAGTTCTTCGGCGCTAGCGGCAATTGCGCGCTTCTGGGCGGGTGTCACGAATACGACGATGCGTTCGCTGGGCTTGTTCATAGTCTGCTCGCGTACTTGTTGGCGTCGAACGGCTGGTTTTGCGCGCTGCCGCGCTTTCCCCGCGCGAGGAGTCCATCATAAGGCGAGTTGCGCCGATGCGAAACGGGCGGTGCATTAAAATCCCGTGACATCAAAGGCTTGGATTGTTTCCGGCAGACTTGTCCACAGGCCTTTCAACAATTTCTGTTGATAACCTGCCGCGGCCCGTGCAGCATGGCGGAGGCGGCTTTCGAGGAAGCTTCGCCAAGGAATTCTTACAAAAAAAGCGCCTTGGGCCCCGCGCGATTTCTTTAAAATGTGCTGTTACGTTGCGCCGGGACCCGTCTGCGCGGGCCCCTATCGGGGCGCGCCGTGGGGCTAGCCGGGGGCGTTCGGCCACGCGGTGGTATTAGCCGCCCGCAGAGAGGCGTGGAGTCAAGCGCCAACTATTCGAGTCATGCCAATCATCAAACGACCGCAATCCGCAAATTCTCCGGGTGGTGACGACCGGGATCCCTACCACCGCAACTCAGGACGCAACGACGCTTCGCGCGACGAACCGCGCCGCCGTTCGCTGGGCGCGCGTATTGCGCTGACCTTCGTCGGCCTGCTGGCGACGCTCATGGTCGTCGGGGCGCTGATCGTCGGCTATGCGCTCGTCGTGATGGGGCCGCAACTGCCGTCGCTCGACGCACTGACTAACTACCAGCCGAAGGTGCCGCTGCGCATCTATACCGCGGACCACGTGCTGATCGGAGAGTTCGGCGAGGAGCGGCGCAATCTCGTGCGCTTCCAGGATATTCCGGACCAGATGAAGAAAGCGGTGCTCGCGATCGAAGACTATCGCTTCTACGAGCATGGCGGCGTCGACTTCGTGGGTATCCTTCGCGCGGGTTCGGCCGACCTGCTGCACGGCGGCGCATCGCAGGGCGCAAGTACGATCACCATGCAGGTGGCGCGCAACTTCTTCCTCTCCAGTGAGAAGACCTACACGCGTAAGGTCTACGAAATGCTGCTTGCATACAAGATCGAGCGCGCACTGACGAAGGACCAGATCCTCGAGCTGTACATGAACCAGATTTATCTGGGCGAGCGCGCTTACGGTTTTTCGGCGGCGGCGCGTGTGTATTTCGGCAAGGATCTGAAAGATCTTTCACTCGCCGAATGCGCGATGCTCGCCGGCCTGCCGAAGGCACCGTCGGCGTATAACCCGGTGGTCAATCCGAAGCGCGCGAAGATCCGTCAGGAATACATCCTGAAGCGCATGCTCGATCTGAAATACATTACGCAAGACCAGTACGACGCGGCGGTCAAGGAAGAGATTCACACCAAGAACCCGGGCAATGAATACAGCGTCCACGCCGAGTATGTGGCGGAAATGGTTCGCCAGATGATGTACGCGCAGTACAAGGACGAGACCTATACGCGCGGTCTGAACGTGATCACCACGATCGACTCCGCGGATCAGGACGCCGCCTACCATGCAGTGCGCAAGGGCGTGATGGACTACGAGCGCCGCCATGGTTATCGCGGGCCGGAAGGATATGTCGATTTGCCGGCGCCCGGCGACGACCGCGATCAGGCGATCGACGACGCCTTGACGGATCACCCGGATAACGGCGAGATCGTCGCGGCCGTGGTCACCGCGGCGAACTCGAAGGAAGTGAAGGCGCAGTTCCTCGACGGCACCGAGGCGACCATCAATGGCGACGGCCTGCGCTTCGTGACCGCCGCGTTGGGCGCGCGCGCCACCGCGGCGCAGCGCATCAAGCCGGGTTCGATCGTGCGTCTTGTCGCGGACGACAAGGGCAACTGGCAGATCACGCAATTGCCGCAGGTGGAAGGCGCACTGGTGTCGTTGACGCCGCAGGACGGGGCGATTCGCGCGCTGATCGGCGGCTTCGACTTCAACAAGAACAAGTTCAACCACGTGACGCAGGCATGGCGTCAGCCGGGCTCGAGCTTCAAGCCGTTCATCTATTCGGCGTCGCTCGACAAGGGCCTGGGACCGGCGACCATCATCAACGACGCGCCGCTGTATTTCCCGCCGAGCCAGCCGGGCGCCGACCCGTGGGAGCCTAAGGACGACGACCAGCCGGACGGTCCGATGCCGATGCGCGTCGCATTGGAGAAATCGAAGAACCTGGTGTCGATTCGCATTTTGTCCTTCATCGGCACGAAGTACGCGCAGGACTTCGTCACGCAGCGTTTCGGTTTCGACGCCGACAAGACGCCGCCCTATCTGCCGATGGCGCTCGGGGCAGGCCTCGTCACGCCGCTGCAATCGGCGGGGGCGTACTCGGTGTTTGCCAACGGCGGCTACCGGATCAATCCGTATCTGATCGCCGAAGTGACCGACGCGCGCGGCGACGCGATCTCGAAGGCGCAGCCGTTGACGGCGGGCCGCGACGCGCCGCGCACGATCGAGCCGCGTAACGCGTACATCATGAACAGCCTGCTGCACTCAGTGGCGACGGTGGGTACCGGCGCGGGCACCAACGTACTCAAGCGTTCGGACCTGCAGGGCAAGACCGGTACGACGAACGACGCTAAGGACGGCTGGTTCGCCGGGTACCAGCAATCGCTGGTGGCGGTGGCCTGGATGGGCTACGACCAGCCGAAGAGCCTCGGCAGCCGCGAGTTCGGTGCGCAACTGGCATTGCCGATCTGGGTGGATTACATGGGCAAAGCGTTGCGCGGCGTGCCGCAGGCCGAGCCGGCCATGCCCGATACGGTCACCTCGGTCGACGGCGAACTGTTCTACACGGATATGACCCCGGGCAACGGCTTCGTTGCCAGCATCGGCCTCGATTCGGCCAATCCGCTGGCCGGTGCGAGCGATGCCATGGGCGGCGTGGGTCCTGCGGGGATGACGCCGCCGGACGTGTCGTCGAGCGAGAAGCAGCAGATCATGGACATGTTTACCAAACACTGATGCTGCGGGCGTGTCCGGGCTGCAGGACGCCGGGACACGCCATGCCTCGCGGCGCCACGCGCCGCGGCGGTTTGCAGCGGCACGACGGCAGGGCGACACGGTACGAATTGCCCCGCCAGCCCGATGTCAAATGAATGCGACGTAATGTAACTTCTACCTAATAGTGCGCCGGGCGGGGTCATTCCGGTTTACTATCCAATCCTCATATGTAAACTTCCGTCTCGCTGAAACGCGAGATCTCCCGCTTTCCCACCTTGGCGCAGCGCGCTACCCGGTTTCGACGCGCGCGCATGTCACTTCACCTGGCAACTCTGGCTTAGCTGGCGGCGAAGTGTTTGCAACACCGCTCTCACCGGGATCTCTTCCTTTGAAAAGCCGAATACTCATCGTTCTGATGACAGGACTGTTGCGCGCGTTCGCGTTCCTGCCCTATGGCGTGCTCGCGCGCCTCGGCACCGGAATCGGCGCGCTGCTCTACCGCATTCCCAGCACGCGCCGCCGCGTCGTCCACACCAATCTGAAACTGTGCTTCCCCGACATGAGCGACGAGGAGCGTGAGCGCCTCGCGCGCGCGCACTTTTGCCATGTGATTCGCAGCTATGTCGAACGTGGACCGCAGTGGTTCGGTAATGCGCAGGCGATTTCGCGGCTGGTGGAAGTGGAAAGCGCCATCGACCTCGCGGAAGCTCACTCGCGGCCGACGATTTTCGTCGGCTTTCACTTCGTGGGGATCGAGGCCGGTTGCATGATGTACTCGACGCGTCATCCGGTCGCTTCGTTGTACACGCCGATGTCGAACGTGCTGTTCGATGCGATGGCCAAGCGCCAGCGCGGCCGTTTCGGCACGGAGATGATTCCGCGCAGCGACAGTGTGCGCCGCGCGCTGCGCGTGCTGCGCGACGGCAAGCCGGTGATGCTGGCGGCGGATATGGACTTTGGTTTGCGCGACTCGGTGTTCGTGCCGTTCTTCGGCGTGCCGGCCTGCACGCTCACCTCCGTGTCACGCCTTGCCAAGGCGGGCAATGCGCGGGTCGTACCGTTCGTCACGGAAGTGTTGCCGGATTATCGCGGCTACAAGCTGACAATCTTCGAAGAACTAAGCGATTTTCCCTCGGCCGATACCACGGTCGATGCGCGCCGGATCACCGAGTTTCTCGAATCCCAGGTGCGGCGGATTCCGGCGCAATACTACTGGGTGCACAAGCGCTTCAAGCACCGGCCGGTGGGGGAGCCGGCGGTGTATTGAGCGGGTTGCGCAGGTCGCAGCCCAGCAGGGTTGCGAGTAAGGCGGCTTTCGCTCGCTACACGAGGCGCCGCGGACCACGCTCGACGCATTGGCTCGCACCAATGAAGCCGGTGCGAGTTCAACGACTTATGCTGGTTGTCCTAAGGTTAGCAATAGGGCATTCGACAAACGATGTGGACAATTGGATCCGGTCCGCGATGTCGGATAGAACCACTTCGCGCAAAGGCATTAACTTCAGACAGGGAGTAACGCACTCCTTATTAAAATGCTGATGCCGTACATATTCATGCGACGCATGAAAGTCAACAGGCAATTTTAGTTCTGGTCTTTTCAGCGCCTTCTTCGTGTCGCATCTCACAATGTCAATCAGCGATTCGGCCGCCCCGTCAATTGCACGCAGCGCGTCCCCGGTATCTGATGCCCAGTCGATGCCCCCACGCATGGTGCTGAGCCTGAATACATCACGATATAACGGCAGCAGCAAGATACGGATACCACCATCCAGCTCATTGAAGCGCTGGTCAACCGGGCTGTCGGGGCCAATCCGGTCGATCTCGGCAGGATAACGCCTCAAAAATGCGGTCTGTTTCCGGATCTGCCATGCCACGTAGTCGGGCTCATTTCCTAACCTGATTCGCAAGTCCTGATCGCGCTTTTCGCGAACGGCCATTGGCTCATTTTCGGACGGGGCCACGGGCAAATGCGGCTGACGCAGCGGCGCTTCCTCCTGTTCAAGCGCCGCGATCCGGGCGTCCGACGGTTGCGGAGTAGTGCGGTCAACGGTATCAAGTGCGGCCAGCCATCTCTGTTTTGCTACCTCCCGGTAGTCCGACCTGCAGACGGAAAGCGGCGGTACCGGAGACAGGGCCATTATCGACGACGAAGCAATCACGAAGAACAGTGGAGCAAAAAGGCGACGCGATTTCATGGCACACACAAGACGAGTTTTGAAACGGCAGCAGTATGGGGTATAGGGCTGAAAACGACCAAATGCTCGCGTACCACCCTCTATATCGTGCGTGCCCCTGCCCACCCCCCCTTTGAATGAGGTGGCGGAAAACGTACAAAAGCCAAAAATCATAGGCTGTCATCTTGTGCATTTGCCTTGTCGACAAGTCACTTGTTCGTCGGGATGACGGTTCGCACTACCATACAGGTCGTGGCACGTCCCTCGGCCGTAGTCGTTCTTTAGGGATGCCCTCTTGCCCCCCTTTTCTCTGCATCCTCCGTTCATTTTCCGATATCGCGATTTGGGACCTGTCCTATTGCGACCGTTCAACCCGGCTGTGCATTATCGCGGGGAATGATCTGTCACGATATGTCGAACGGAGAATTAGAAGAATGAAAATGGAGAGTGTGGCTGGTACTGCTCGACCAGTATCACCTGCAGGGATCACAGGACGGCAGCGCTACTTTCTCAAAGTGCTGGGTCAGGAGAAACTCAAGGACATTTCGGTGGTGTCCTTCACCCTCAGTGAAAAGATGGGTGAGCCTTACCACATCGATATCAATGTGAGGCATTCGCACAGGTTGGCACGGGAGATTGTCCTGGGCCATCAGGCCAGGTTCAGGATGGAGCCGGAGGACGGCAGCGAGCCACGCGTCTTCTGGGGGCGCGTGACACGCTTCTCGCACACGAAGACCACGAAGGATGAGAGCCACTTCGAGATCGTTGTCGAGCCGCACATCGGCTGCCTGAGTCCGCGCACGACACAGACGTACCAGCACAAGAGCGCTCCCGAAATCATCGAGGGCATCCTGCGGCGCAACGGTCTGAAAGGGCACGACTTCCGGTTCACGTTGCGTCGCCAGTATCCCCAGCACGAGTTCAGGTTCCAGTACCAGCAGGGCGACTGGAACTACATCAATATCCTCATGCAGCAGGAAGGCATCTACAGCTACATCGTGCCAGGGAAGGTGGGTGATGTCGTGGTATTTGGTGATGACATCGACCACTACATCTATCAGCCGACGCTGACGGCACTGGCGCGGGCGGCATCGGGCCTCATGACGGACGCTGAAACTGTGTCGGCCCTGCGCACGCATACCACCATGGTTCCGCAGTCGTATGTTGTCGCTGACTACAACCCCGACCAGGCATGGGAGCGGTTCAGGGCAGAGGCCAATGTTGCCCGGAAGGACACGACGACATACGGACGGCCGTACATTTACGGCACCCATCATCTGGACCAGAGTGGGGCGCAATGGGAGGCACAGTTGCGCCACGAAGCGGCGCTCGCATGGCAGGTGGTCTACGAAGGGGAAAGCAATGTCCACGGACTATGCGTAGGGCGCATCCTGCGCACCGATGCTGATCTGCCGGACGCTCCGCACGGTCAGGTGATGATCGAAGTCACCCATACCGGAGCGCGGGACAAGCCCTACCGCAACACCTACAAGGCGATTCCATCTGACCGGCGCTTCCGTTTGAAGATCGAGGATGACAGGTGGCCGAAGATAACCGGCTCGCTCAGTGCCCGTGTTACATCGCCTGGCCGGTACAAATACGCGTACCTGACGCAGCAGGGCTACTACGTGGTGCGCTTCGACTGCGACTATGGAGAATGGCCTGCCGGTGGCGAGAGCGTGCCGTTGCGCCTGGCCAAGCCATTTGCAGGTGCTTTGCAGACGGGCTTCCATTTCCCTGCCGTTGACGGCACCGAAGCCATCATCGAGTTCCGGGACGGCGATCCGAACAAGCCCTATATCAGCGCGTTTCATCACAACAGCCAGCACGTTGACCTGGTCACCAGTAACGACCGGTGGATGTCACGCAACGTCATCCACACCCAGGGTGACAACAAGTTCGTGCTGGAGGACTGGGAAGGTGAAGAGCACGCCAGTTTGTCGACCCGGCACTCGGGGAAGAGTCAGCTGGTCCTCGGGCACATTGTCAACGGCAGGCGCGAGCATCGTGGCAATGGCTTCGAGTTGCGCACCGATGCGCAGGGAGCCGTGCGCGCGGGTGGCGGGCTATTGCTGTCCAGCGACATGCAGACGCAGGCGGACGGGAAGCAGACAGACACGACCGCAGCGCTGAGCCAGCTACAGGTTGCACTGGCGCAGGCACGGGGACTGGCCGAAGCCGCGACTATCGCCAAAGCTGAAATTGCTGATCTGAAGGCCGAAAACGAATGGCTTAGAAACAGCCTGAGTGAGTTGAAAGAGGCGGTGATGCTGCTGTCTTCACTCAAGGGGATCGCGCTCGCGACCCCGGATCGGGTCTCCGTGGCTGCGGGCAAGGACGTGAACATCACGACCAGTGGTGGTTTTAACGTGAACGCACAGCGCAATGTAACCCTTGCGTCCTCTGACACGCTTTCGCTGTTTGCGCACAATGCCGGGGCGAAGCTCTACGCCGCGCGCGGCAAGGTTCAGATTCAGGCGCAGTCGGACGCGATGGAACTCGTGGCACAGCAGAACATGCAGCTTACCAGCGCGGCAGGCACGCTCACGCTCAATGCGGCCAATGGTGTCGTGCTCAGTGGCGGCGGCACGGCCTACATCAAAGTGCAGGGCGATAACGTAGAAATCGGCGGCGCGGGAGACCTCATCCTGAAGATCACGGATATCGACAAGAGCAGCCCCGGCGCGTTGTCGCTGCCGCTGCCGAAGTTCAACCAGACGAACGTCCCGAGCGACGAACGATTCATCCTCAGTGACGATATTACCGGGCGACCGCTCACAAATCGTCCGTACAAGATTCAGACGGCAGACGGCCGCGTCGTGGAAGGTGTGACCAGTGACAAGGGCGAAACGTCGCTGACGCAGAACGATATCGCCCAGGGTATCAAGCTGATGCTTTCGAAAATCAAGGGGACCTGATTCAATGGATGACCAGAACAACCGGCCGGACGCGCAGTCCGGTGCGCAGCCACAGCCCTACCAGCACGATACTGCGACCAACGTGGCTCCGATGCAGCGCGATCACCTTGGACGCCCGTATTGGGAGTCCTACATGTCGCCAGCAACCTATCAGGTGCGGGCTGAAGCGCGCGTCCCACCACACATGCCGGGTGTCATCATCTTCGTGCACGGCGTGAACTCCGAGGGTGAGTGGTATGACTTGGCAGAGAAAGCGCTATGCGAGGGGCTCAATGTCAGGCTTGGCCGGAATGATGAAACCAAGTTGGTACAAAACTCATACACCGATAAGGCGGAAGGAGGGGATCGTGTAGGGCCGCGTCAGATGGAGACATTTCGCAACTCTCCCGTCATCCGCTTCTACTGGGGCTATCGCAGTGAATACGATGACCTGAAACGGTGGAGGGTGCCGTTGCGCAATCTTGAAGGTGACGATTATTGGGCACTGGAGTGTCTCAGGGATGGAGGTCCGTGGTATTGGGGTGGTGGTCCGTTCCAGAACGGCACCAACAACCTCCAGCAGCTCTGGAGCGAGAAGGGTTTCTCGCGCTCGGTCTTTGGTTTCGACATGCAACACCTGAATACCGAAGTCGAGCGGCAGTTGCAGAGTGCGCCGCCGCGCATCTATTACTCGCACGCGGCACAACGCCTCGCTAAACTGATCGACACAATCCGGAAAGAATACCCCCGTGACGCCATTACGCTGATGTCGCACAGTCAGGGAACGATGATCGCAATGGCTGCAACCCTGCTTTGCAAGGAGCGGGCGCCTGACGCGGTGTTCGTGATGAATTCCCCATATGCACTTGAGGACAAGAACACGGATGCGCTGACCTGCGGCAGCGAGCGCCCTACCGGCGAAGCTCGCGTCAATACGTTCCGTGCGATTGCGAATCGCATCAGGCAGGACAAGCAGGTCTACACCGAAGAGATGATGCAGCAGTTGCATGTCGGCGCCTCACAGGACATGAATTTCTGGCGGCCCGACCTGAAGCTGAACTATGGTGTGCCGGAACGGGACAATCATGGCCGTCTTTACGTCTATTTCACACCGCATGACCGGGTGATGGGGGCATCGCCTCTGCAGAGTATCGGCTGGCAGGGCGTGAACGACACGCTGCTTGCAGAACTTGGCGATACCGTCAAGCAGCGCATGCTCGCGCGTAGTACGGCGGTTGGCGATGAGCCCGGCGTGCGGAAGTTCGGCACGCTGCCGCCGATTTCCGAGGATCAGCTTGTGTCTGGTGCAAAAAACACTGACTTCTGGAACGGAAATCGCGGAGTAGCGGGTGGGCTGTTCGGTGTTACGGATATATGGGCGGTCCCAAATGCCAGCCAGACGGTGACTGTCAATGCCGAGAAGGTACCGAACCCGCTAACGGCGGAAGATATGAGTACCTTTGAGAAATCGCGCAGGTACGCGCCCGAGTACGGGAAATTCAATGCGGACAAAAACAACCCGAACGAAGGCTCTTACGATGATTCTACGTTTCCGTACTACAGGTCAATCTATGAGCCGGAAAAATACGGGGCCCGTGACGATGTCTACAGCAATTGCGGACGCAGGACCGGGCGGGAATCGCGTGACGAAATGATTGACCGTATCAGTGACTACAAACCCGAGCCAACCAATCACAGCACGCTTCCTATGTACAGCGACTTCATGACGCGGGTGGCGGCATGGGACGTTCCAGTTGGCTTCTGCGACGCCTTTGAGGACCGTGAATTCTGGTTTGATCTAGTCAAAATGGCTGAATGGACAAGCGGACACGACACGTATTTCGACTACGGCACGTTCGAAAAGGTTGAAAAGCCTGGGACGGTGGACTGGACCACAGTGGCGGAGGAAATCAGTGGGGCAGAAGCGAAACGCATTCAATTCGGGAAAAATTATCGTGGTTCGTAAGCTCATCACACTGGCCCTGTCGGTAGCCGCGATCGGCTGTGCGGCGCAGCAACCATGGTCGTTCAACCTTGCAGATTTTTTGGGCGCAAAGGAATTACCCTATGACTCGCCGCCCCAGGTGATCTACCGCATTGATGATCATCGCTTCGTCACGCTGGAGCATTACCGGGACTGCAATCACGGCGACGCGTTCTACAACGATACCAAGGCTGGGATTCGCAGTTACCTTGGTCGTGGCACTGTCGAGAACTTTCAGGGGCGCGTTATCAACGCCGATCCTACGGGTAGAAATTTGGTGTTTCCGGCAGGTACGGCACCGTACACGGCATGTAGTGACCGTGGCTGCAATCCCACGATGGCTTATTCGACTGACGGAGGTGCGACGTTTCATGGAATGACATACTTCGAACACAGTATGGACCCGTTTAAGGATTCCAAGGACTACACGGTTGCCGCGACACAAGACGCCCTCTATGTAAGTGAACGACTCGGTGAGACGACCGACCGAACAGCTACTACCAGATATCCAATGGTTCCCGGTTTCGCTTACTTCGCAAAGCAGAAGTTGCCTGACGGGCAGCACATTGACTTCAATGCTAAAGCTCCAACCGGTCTACATACCCCGTCCGGTCAGGACCACATAACCTGTGACGCCTCGATCAAGCCGACCAATCCCGATGCGCCGCTTGAGAGGGATCGCCAATGAAAAATCCGGTACGTGAAGGTGACGCAACCACGCACGGCGGCGTGGTCAAGCACGGTTCGGCTTCGTTCAAACTCGGTGGGCATCGTGTCGCGTTGCAGTATGACATCGTGACATGCCCCGAACATGGGGACAATCCGATCATCGAGCACGGCGAAGGGTACAAGGAAGATGGTCGCAAGTGGGTTGTCGATCGGTGCCGTACACAGTGCGGTAGCCTCGTCATTGCAAGCCAGTCAGGGATGAAGAACCGGTCATGAGCACGAAATGGGTGGAACCCACGGTAAAGGAATTCGACTACAGCAAACCGCCTTCCATCTGGATCAGCGTGATTGCCTTTGTCGTTATCTATGTCGCTGCCTTTGTAATTACGGTGCTGACGTGGAAGCAGGGGCAACCGTTAATATCCACCGCGTTTCTCGTGCGGGTGCTGGTGGTTCCGCTGCTACTTTGGGGGGCGCTGTGCAGTCTGAACTACTTCAGCCACGAGGACTGGATCGAACGCGTCAACATCTGGAATAACCTGTGCCGGATGACATATGTCCACTGGCGCCTGTGGGCGCAAGCCCGTGTGGCGATCATTGGCAGCGTCACGCTGACGCCTGAAAACGAGTTGGCCGAGCGCATGCTTGGGCTCGAAGGTAGCGCACCCGCGAACGCCGGAAAACTTCTACCGGTGTTGCTGGAGAAAAGCACGGTCAGTGCGTCACGTAGCCACCAGATTCTGGAGCAGCTGGTGACGCCGTTTGTGCCGTATATGTCGGGCATTGCGGGGCGACATACATTCAGCATCGTCGTGCAGTCGAACCGCGAACAGGACGTCAATGATTTGCGTGCGCTGCTGCGCAGGCTGATGCCGCGCGACTTCGATTTTGTGGAGATTTCAAGGGCGGAGGAAGCGTTGGATGTGGGGCTGGTCGAGGGCTGGCTATCCGGTGAAAGGATGCCGGACTTCTGCCTGGTGCTGGCGTATCAGCTTCACTCAGAGAGCAAACAGGCGACCTGCTCGGAGGCGGCGGTTGCGCTGCTGTTTGCATCAACGACGATCATTGCCAACAGCAAGGGCAAGCTCAAGCCCCACGCGTGGCTGTTCCGGCCAGTCCCCGCAGCAATGGATACGGTGTTCGATGCGCTGAAGATTATGCTGGCGGCCCAGCAGACACCGAATGAGCGCATCAAGCATCTCTGGCTCAGCCACGTACCGGGGCGAGGGAAACATGCGACGGTGACGGCTGTGAAGGATACGGAACTGAACCTCGCCGTACATGACCTGGACGCTGCTATCGGCGTACCAGGGCCAGTGAATCCACTGCTGGTCCAGGCGCTCGCCGCGCAGATGGTGCAGCACGGCCAGGGAACGCAACTGGTCGCGACCCCGCACAAGGGGGGAGTCATGCTGAATCTGGTCGGCACCAGCATTGCACCGGTCCAAGGCGTCGAGGAGAGGCTTCCGACAATGCTGAATATCAGCTTCACGCTCCTCGCGGGCTGTCTGCTGCTCCTGCTTCTGCTCGTGTTTGTTGACGCACAGGCATCGACCGGTTGGTTTATCGCTCTGCCTGTTGCTTTCGTCGTTTTCCTGATCGTGCAGGCGTTCTTTTCCCTCGTAAGACGCAACCAGGTCGCGGATGACTTTTATCGCAAGTTACCTTGGTAAGCCGGGGCCGTCGCAAGCGGGGAGACGGGGCGCGGCGAGTGCGCGGCTCGGCGCACCGCGGGGGTGAAGAAGAACCTGTGAGGCGCTGCGCTCGGGCGTCTACGCTGCCTGCGCAGACGCTGATAGCAGCGCCGCAGGGCTCATTGGGGCGTGATGCTGTCCGTCTGTACGGTGGATGTTGCCGCAACCGGGCCTGCCTTTGGCGCTGCCGAAGCTGAAGCGGAGCCCGCAGCCGCAGCCGCAGTTGCACCCGTTCCCGCACCTCCCGCCGCCTCCACCGGCGGCGTCCCCATCGCCTGAAACAACGCCGCCGTATCGGTCAGCCGCGCGCCCGTATAGCGGATCTCATCGAGCCTCGCGTTGCGAAACTGCTGCTCACTCGAGCGTGCAGCCGACACCGGCACAGCCCCCAGACGGTAGCGTGCCGCCGTCTCATCCGAAATGCCCTGCGCCGCACGGGCGGCGACGTTGGCGGCATCGAGCGCCTGCGCGTCGTGTTCGAGCGCCGCGAGCGTATCGGCCACGTTCTGGAAGGCGGCGAGCACCGTTTGCTTGTACTGATCGGTGGTGGCGTCGTAGGTCGCCAACGCCGCGCGCCGTTGCGCGAGCAGCGCGCCGCCATGAAAGATCGGCTGTGACAGCGTGCCCGCGACCGCCCAGATCGCTCCCGCACCGGAGAGCGCCGCCGGCCAGCTGAAGCCGCCTTGTCCCATCGAAGCCGTCAGCGACAGGTTCGGGTACATCTGTGCCGTGGCCACGCCCACATCGGCCGCGGCCGCCTTGAGTGCGGCGTCTGCGGCCTGAACATCCGGGCGCGCGCGCAGCAGCTCCGACGGCACGACCACCGGCACTTGCTCAGGCACACGCAACTGCGCCAGATCGAGATCGGGCGGGGCGGCGTCGGGCGTGCGGCCAATCAGTACTGCAAGCGCGTGCCGCGTCGTCGTCCACTGTTGCTTCAGGCCCGGCAAACTGGCCGACAGCGACGCCGCGCTCTGTTGCGCGTTCAGCATGTCCGCATGCGAGATCGCGCCGAGGGCGTAGCGCCGGGCCGCGTCGCGCGCGTCATCGTTGGCCAGCGCGACAAGCCGCTCGGTGGTGTCGATCTGCGCATGCAGCGCGGCTGCCGTGATCGCCGCAGTGACGATGTTAGCCGCCAGCGCGCGCCGTGCTGACTCCAACTGGTAGATCTGCACATTGACGCGCGAAGCAAGCGCTGCGTTGGCGAGCCGCGAGGCGCCGAACAGGTCGATCGTGTAATGCGCCTGCAACTGGCCGACGAACGTGTTGTACAGGAACGTGTTCGGCCCGAGTTCTGGAACCGCTAGCGCACGCTGTCGGGCTCCTTGAGCAACTGCATCGATGGTGGGCAGCAATGAACTGCCGATCTGGCCGCGCAATTGCTCGCGCGCGGCGGTCAGGCTCTTGTCGGTGGCAGCGAGTGTTGGGCTGTTGCGCAGACCTTCGTCGACCAGCGCGTTCAGGTCGTCGGACTGATAAAGATGCCACCACGTCGGCACCGGCTTGGCGCCCACCACGAACTGCTGTGTGACGCCCTGCGCGGGCACGGTTTCGGTGATCTGCGGCTCGGCGCCATAGTGCGCCGGTTGCGGCATCGCCGGTGGGTCGCCGTTCGGGCCGAACGAGCAGGCCGCGAGCGCGAGGGCGCCGCTGCTCAGCACGAGCGCCCGGGCATGTCCGGCACGTTTGAAGACAGAAGTAGCCATGATCAATTTCCCGAATGCGACGCTTGCGTCGAGGAAGCCGGCGGCTCGCGCTCGTCGCCGCGCACCCTGAACGAGGCGGCATATAACGCGGGCAGATAGAACAGCGTGAGCACCGTGGCGCTCGTGATGCCGCCCATCAGCGCGGTGGCCATCGGCCCGAAGAAGTTCGAGCGCAACAGCGGAATCAGCGCCAGCACGGCCGCCGCCGCAGTCAGCGTAATGGGCCGGAAACGCCGTACCGTAGCGCCGACGATGGCATCGAAGCGTTTGTGCCCAGCGGCGATATCCTGCTCGATCTGATCGACCAGAATCACCGAGTTGCGCATGATGATGCCGAACATGGCGATCACGCCGAGCATCGCCACGAAGCCAAATGGCTGGCCGAACAGCAGCAGCGTGGCGACCACGCCGATCAGGCCGAGCGGGGCGGTCAGCACCACCATCAGCACTCGCGCAAAGCTCTGCAACTGGACCATCAGGAGCACCAGCACGGCAATGATCATGATCGGCATCTGCGCGTTGATCGACGTTTGACCCTTGCCGCTTTCCTCGACCGAGCCGCCGATTTCAATGCGATAGCCCACCGGCAGCGTCTCGCGGATCTGGGCAAGTGCCTTGTCCACGCTATGTGTCACGTCGATACCTTGTGCGTTGGCGGTCACGTCCGATTGCACCGTGATGGTCGGTTGCCGGTCGCGCTCCCAGATCACGCCGTACTCGAGGTCGTAGCGCATGTGGCCGAGCGTGCCAAGCGGCACCGGGCCGTTCGGCGTGGGCATGGCCAGTGTGACGAGCTGCGCAGGATCGACGCGTTCCGTCTTCGGCGCGCGCAGATCGACACTGATCAGCTTGTCGCGTTCGCGATATTGCGTGACCGTGTAGCCGGACAGCGTCATGGCGAGGAAGCTCGACACGTCGTCCGAGGTGACGCCCAATTCTCGTGCCTTCTTCTGGTCGATCTCGAAGCGCACCGAGCGTTCGGCCGGCTCGTCCCAGTCGAACTGGACGTTGTTCGTACGCGGGTCGGCGCGCATCGTCGCGGCGACGCGTTCGGCAATCGAGCGCACCGTGGCAATGTTGTCGCCGCTGACGCGGAACTGCACCGGATAGCCGACGGGCGGTCCGTTTTCGAGGCGCGACAGGCGCGTGCGGATCGCCGGGAACTGGTTGCGCAATTCCGGTTCGAGCCATTGCGCGAGCTTCTCACGGTCCTTGACCGACTTCGCGGTGATCACGAACTGCGCGAAATTCGGCTGCTGCAATTGCTGGTCCAGCGGCAGATAGAAACGGGGCGCGCCAGTGCCGACGAAGTCGACCGTGTGATCGATCTCCGGGCGACCGACCAGCACCTTTTCGAGCCGCTGTGCCTGGCGCAAGGTTGCCTCGAAGGACGCGCCTTCAGGCAACCGGACGTCGACCAGCAATTCCGGTCGGTCCGAACTCGGGAAGAACTGTTGCGGTACCAGCGTGAAACCTAGCAGCGAGACCACGAATAATGCAACGGTGATCGTCAGCACGACGAAGCGCCGCTCGATGCACCAGGTAATCCAGCCACGCAGCCGCGTGTAGAAGCGGGTGTCGTAGATATCGTGTTCGTAGTCGTGCGCTTCGTGATCCTGACGCTTGCGCTCCGGCAACATGTGATAGCCGAGCAGCGGGATCAGCACCACGGCGGCGAGCCACGACGCGATCAACGCAATGGCCGACACCTCGAAGATGGAGCGCGTGTATTCGCCTGTGCTCGACTTCGCCAGCGCGATCGGGAGGAAGCCCGACACCGTGACGAGCGTGCCGGTCAGCATCGGAAACGCGGTGCTGGTGTACGCGAACGCGGCGGCGCGGGTGCGGTTCCAGCCCTGTTCGAGCTTCACCGACATCATCTCGACGGCGATGATCGCATCGTCCACCAGCAGCCCGAGCGCAAGCACGAGCGTGCCGAGCGAGACCTTGTGCAAGCCGATATCGAACAGATACATGCACAGCGCGGTCACCGCCAGCACGATTGGAATGGAGATGACGACCACCATCCCGGTGCGCACGCCCAGAGACACGAGACTCACCACCAGCACGATCGCAATCGCTTCGGCCACCGCTTCCAGAAAGTCGTCCACCGACTTCGCGACGGCATCCGGCATGCTTGAGACTTCCAAGAGCTTCAGCCCCGCCGGCAGATACGAGCGCAGGACGGCCGACTGCTTGTCGAGCGCCTTGCCGAGCTGGATCACATCGCCGCCGGGCTGCATGGTCACGCCGATGCCGAGCACGGCCTTGCCGCCGTAGCGCATCTGTGTGGAGACCGGATCGTCGTAGCCGCGTTTGATGGTGGCGATGTCGCCCAGACGAAACGAGCGATTGTTGATGCGGATCAGCGTATCGGCGAGCGCATTGACGTCCTTGAACTGGCCGGTCGGGCGCACGAACACGCGGTCGTCCAGCGTGGTCAAGGTACCAGCCGGCGACACGCTGTTCTGCGAGTTAATGGCCTGCGCAAGCTGTTGCGGCGAAACGTTCAGACGCGTGAGCTGAGTGTTGGCGATCTCGATGTAAATGTGCTGGTCAGGATCGCCAAAGTAGTCGACCTTGGCCACGCCCGGCACGCGCAGCAGCACCGTGCGCAATTCATCCGCGTAGTCGTGCAGTTGCGCGGCGGAAAAGCCGTCGCCTTCGAGCGTATAGATATTGGTGTAGACGTCGCCGAATTCGTCGTTGAAGAACGGCCCCTGGATGCCTTGCGGCAGGGTGCCGGCGATGTCGCCGACTTTCTTGCGCACCTGGTACCAGGTTTCCGGCACCTCCTTGACGGGCGCGGAGTCCTTCATCGAGAAGAACATCAGCGATTCGCCGGGGCGCGAATAGCTGCGCACGAAGTCGATATACGGCGTTTCCTGCAGCTTGCGGCCAATGCGGTCGGTGACCTGTTCCTGCACCTGGCGGGCGGTGGCGCCAGGCCAGAAGGTGCGGATCACCATCACGCGGAACGTGAACGGCGGGTCTTCCGATTGTGCCAACTTCGTGTAAGCGAGAATCCCGAAGGCCGTTGCGAGCGCAATCAGAAACACCACTAGCGCCTGATGACGCAGCGCCCACGCGGACAGGTTGAAGCGTCCCTCTTCGTGTTCATGCGTTGTGCTCATGAAGCGAAGTCCTCGGGATGCAGCGGGGCGATCGGGTGGACCTTCTCGCCGGCAGTCACGGTGTGCACGCCCTGCAGCACGACGCGTTCGCCGTCCTTGAGGCCGCCGGAGATGGCGATGGTGCGTTCGTCATAGCGTGTGACCTGCACGCGGCGCAATTCCAGCACGTTGTCGCCGTCATGCACGACCCAGACAGCGGTGTCTGTGCCGTCGTGGAACAGCGCGGTGGCGGGTAGTGTGAACGATGCGGCGGGCTGCGTACCGGTGTTGCCGGAGGTGAGCGCAACGTCGGCCGTCATGCCCAGCCTCACATCCGGGCCGGGGTCGAGCAGCGTGAGATTCGCGCGATACGTGCGGCTTTGCGGATCGGCTGCCGGCGAGAGTTCCCGCACGCGGGCGTTGAAGGCGCGGTGAGGCAGCGCCGACATCGTGACCTTGGCGGTCTGGCCGACGGCAAGCGCCGCGAGCGTGCTTTCCGGCACATCGACGACCACGTCGATATCGCCGCTCCACGCGAGGTTGTAGACGGCTGTTCCAGCCGAGACGTTCTGCCCCGTCTGCGCGTCCTCCGCAGTGATCACCCCGGCGTGATCCGCGAGCAGGTCGGTGTACTGCAACTGGTTCTTCTGCAGCGCGGCTTGCTGTGCTGCCTGATCGCGCTGGGCCAGTGCGGAGGCGTACGCATTGGTGGTCTGTTCGAGCTGCGCGGCCGAAATCAGGTTTTCGCGCGCCTGCGCCTGGTCACGATCGAGTTGCTGCTTCGCGTACACGAGGCTGTGCTGCGTGGCGTCGAGTTGCGCCTGCGCGCTGGCGGCGCTCTTCTGCGCATCCGCCGGGTCGAGGCGGGCCACGACTTCGCCGATCTTGACGGTGTCGCCGAGCCGTACATGCCGCTCGATGATCTTGCCGGCAATCCGGAACGACAGCGGCGTCGAGTAACGCGCCTGTACTTCGCCAGGCAACGAAGCCGAGAGCGGGCTGCCGTCGGCATGTGCGGTGGCAACCACCACCGGGCGCGGCACGGGCGCTGCCGCCTGTTGCTGATGGCATGCGCCTAGCATCACGAGGCCGGCCAGCGCGAGAGCGTAGGCCATGCGGCGGGCGGGGGCGGAACGGGAATGCGGATGAGAGTGCGCGCGCATCACATGCGATGCGCTACAACCGGGACGATTCACAATTACCCCAATCAGGAGACGGCGAACGAACACGGCAAGCCACAGCGGCTGGCCGGCGAGGGCACGTTTGAAACGACGCGTGCAAGACACTGTTGCTTCAAATGATCAGTTGCATTCTAATACACACCTGTATCTGAGTGTATGCTCGTATGTGAAATCTTTCCGGTGCTAAACTTCCCGCATGAAACGCCAACGACTCACACGCGAACAGAGCAAAGACCAGACGCGTCAGCGCCTGCTCGACGCCGCACAAGCTATTTTTATGAAGAAAGGGTTCGTCGCCGCGAGTGTCGAAGACATCGCTGAGGCGGCCGGTTACACACGCGGGGCGTTCTATTCGAACTTCCGCAGCAAGCCCGAGTTGTTCCTCGAGCTGCTCAGGCGCGACCATGAGGAGATGCAGGCGGATCTGGATAGCATCTTCGAAGAAGGTGCGACGCGCGAAGCGATGGAGGCGCGCGTGCTGGAGTACTACAGCAATATGCACCGCGACAACAAATGCTTCCTGCTATGGGCGGAGGCAAAGCTGCTGGCCGCGCGCGACGGCCGCTTCAGGCTGAAATTCAACGCGTTCATGCACGAGAAGCTGCAGCAGTTGAGCGAATATATCCGCGAGTTTTCGGCGCGCGCAGGCACGCCGCTGCCGCTGTCGGCTGAAACTTTGGCGTTAGGGCTGATGGGACTGTGCGACGGTGTGCAGTACTTCTACACGGTCGATCCGCAAAACGTCACGAGCGACACTGCGGAGGCGGTGCTGGCGGGATTCTTCGCGCGCGTAGTACTCGGGCGCGATGTGGGGAAGTGAGGCTGGCGGCGGGGTTATCGTGCTGCGAAGGCCTTGCCTTTTAACATTCATCGGGCGTTAATCATCCGATGAATGTTCGCAGAGCGATTGGCGCGGACTCAGTCGACCGGAAAATTCGCGCAGGTGTCCGTCACGGGAGCCGAGCAGGCGAACGAATACTCGCCGCTCCATTGCAGGGCAGTCTTACCCGCATGCAGGACCTGGCGGACGTCGGGGCTGGTTTCGTAGGCGATGAAGGCGGAGCAGGCGACTGCGGACAACACGACCAGTGAAAACGCGATTTTTTCGAAAACTTGAAAACGGTATGGCATGGCGATATCTTCCTTTCACCCTCAATGATACCGCAGATTAGGGTTTTCACCTAGTCGTTTGAGCCGCAAATCACGCCTTCCTGGCACGCGTTTTTAATTGCCCAAAAACGGTGCGGCATGCCTGCTTCACGCGCCGAACGGCGCGCAACTTCCTTCAATTTCCTCCGCAGCGCCAATCTGACCGTTTTGCCATCTTCGGGTCAGGGTTGGGCCATGAGCGATCGATACAATCAAACCCGTTGGGCAAGCCTTGGTGCGAGCGACTGGGGGCGTGGTTCTCACGCACACAGTCCGTCGTCGAGGTGCGATGTCACCTGCTTCTAGTCATCGGCTTGCGTAGTCGCCGACGCTCCGTTTACGCGCCGCGTTGGTGTTCGTTGGCATGGCTTTAATAGCGGCAGGAGTGGCCTCATGAATCATTTGCAGTCGATGCGGGTTTTCGTCAAAGTGGCCGAACTCGGGAGCTTCGCCCGTACTGCCAGCACGATGGGTATTTCTACCGCCGTCGTCACCCGCCACGTGGCCGACCTCGAAGAACGTCTAGGCACGCGGTTGCTGAACCGGACCACGCGCAGCCAGTCGCTGACCGAATCGGGCCGGGTCTATCTGGAGCGCGTGCGCCCGATCCTCGACGATCTCGAAGGGGTCGAGCAGATGGTGGTGGCGCGCAATCACGAACCGGTCGGCACCTTGCGCATCGTGGCGCCCGTGGTGTTCGGCCTGCATAACTTCGCGCCGGTGCTGCAGTCCTACGCCGAGCGTTATCCGAACGTCATCCCCGATGTCACGCTGGTGGACCGCCATGTCGATCTGGTCGAAGAAGGTTTCGACGTCGGCGTGCTGATTGCGCGGCAGATGCGTAGCGCGAGCATCGTCACGCGGCGCCTGACTACCGGCCACATGACCGTGTGCGCGACGCCCGCCTATTTGCAGAAACACGGCGCGCCGACCCGTCCCGAACAGTTGCAGGATCACCCGAGCCTGTCGTTACCGTCTGAATACGGAGGCGACGAACGTGTTTTCACGAGCATCGACGGAACCGGCGAAGTGCGGGTGCGGCCGACCAACGCGATCGTCGCGAACAATACGGAAATGCTGCGTCAGTTCGCGCTGCTCGGCATGGGCATTGCCATCCTGCCGAGCTACCTGATTGGCCGCGACCTCGAGCGTGGCCGGTTGGTGCGTCTGCTGGGCGCTTATCGCTTGCCGCAGATCGAAGTGACGATTGCCTACCCGAGCCGCCACCATCTGCCGGCCAAGGTGCGCACCTTCATCGATCATCTGGTGGAGCATTTCAGCCAGATGTCGAGCAACCTGCCGGGCGAACCGGCAAGTGCGCAGGACGCAGTAGCGCGCGTGGCGCAAGCAAAGCGCGCCGTGGTCGACGCCGAGGCAGTAGCGTTCGACTTCGACGACCGCGAAGAGGAAGCCTCCGTGCCGCGCGGCAAAGCCGCCACGTCGGTCACGCGCAAGGCTCCCCGGCCGACGCGCATGAGCGAGCAGCCGTCGCCGGTTTGAGCGGTACGCGCAAGCGGCGCAGGCCGCTTGCTTGCCCTTGATCGCGGAACGCCCAAACGCAGGCGAAAGCGGTGCAAAAGGGCGGCGATCACCACACCGCAGCGGATTTCGATGACGGTTTCGGGGCGATGCGAAGGTACGCAGGCTCAACTGAAATGCCCTTGAGCGTGTGACGGCAGTCAGGCGATACTTGCAGGTCGACGGGGTGCGAACACGCGCATCCCGACTATCTGCGGCAGGCCCGCACACGCTATTCGGGGAGCATGACGAGTTGGACGTGACCTTTGCCAACACCAGCGCCGATGACATCGAAGCGCTGGTGCAAATTCGTATCGATGCCATGCGCGAGAGCCTGGAGCAGATCGGCCGTTTCGATCCGACGCGTGCCCGTGAGCGGTTTCTCGCCTCGTTCGACGCAGCGTATTGCCGCTACATCCTCGTGGACGGCGTCAAGGCCGGCTTTGTGCTGCTCAGGCCCGAACCGGATCATCTGCTGCTCGATCATCTGTACATCGTCCCAGGGCATCAGGGGAAGGGCGTGGGTGCCGCGGTGCTAGACGCCGTGCTGGCCGATGCTGACGCGCAAGCATTGCCGGTCAGATTGGGGGCGCTGCGCGAGAGCGACTCGAATCGCTTTTATCAACGCCACGGTTTCATCAAAACCGGCGAGGGCGAATGGGATATTTACTACGCTCGCGCGCCGCGCACTCTGGCTACGCCCGGCGCCTGATTGACTGTGGCTTGACTTGACGCTGGCTGATCTTGCCCCGCTTGCCCAGAGCACCTGCAACACCCACCACAGAGGCCGCGACATCACGCGCATCGCGGCCCACCGCTCGGATCGACTTCACTTCTCCGCCGTCCCGATGACTGAAGACGAGTTCAGGGAACGACGACAGTCGTTCCCGTTGTCGATGCTGACCGTCGGATACCTCAGCGGATAAGTCAGCGAGTGAGGAAGTCCGAGATGGCGGCTGCAATCTCCGTGGCGTGCGTTTCCAGCGCGAAGTGGCCGGTATCGAAGAAGCGCACCTCGGCGCCCGGGATGTCGCGCTTGAATGCCTCGGCGCCGGGGGGCAGAAAGAACGGATCGTTTTTCCCCCACACCGCAAGCAAGGGCGGCTGATGGGTGCGGAAGTACTGTTGGAATTCCGGGTACAGCGCGACGTTGCTTCGATAGTCGCGGAACAGGTCGAGTTGGACCTCGTCCGCACCAGGCCGGTTCAGATAGAAGTCGTCAAGCGAGTAGCCATCGGGGGAAACCGACGCCGTGTCGGGCACGCCATGCGTGTACTGCCAGACCGTTGTATCGTGCGTGAGCAGCGCACGAAGGGCTTCGCGATTCGCGGGCGAAGCGTCTTGCCAATAGGCCCGGATCGGATTCCAGCCGTCGCTCAAGCCTTCTTCGTAGGCGTTGCCGTTCTGCGAAATGATCGCAGTGATCCGCTCGGGATGTCGGACTGCAAGCCGGAAACCGGTTGGTGCACCATAGTCGAACACGTAGACCGCAAAGCGATCGAAGCCGACCACCTCGGTGAAACGCTCGATGACGCTAGCAATGTTGTCGAACGTGTACGTAAAACTGTCGCGGCTGGGCATGTCGGACTGGCCGAATCCGGGCAGATCCGGCGCGACGATATGGAAACGATCGGCGAGCTTCGGAATCAGGTCCCGAAACATATGGCTCGAGCTCGGGAAACCGTGCAGGAGCAGCAGCTTTGCCGCACCCGGCTGGCCGGCTTCGCGATAGAAAACCTTGAAGCCGTCGACGTCGGCATGGCGATAGGTAATAGAACAAGTCATGATCTCTCTCCACAGGGGAACAGGGTAACGCGGGTGACCCAACAAACGCGCCGTGCGATGTTCGACATCGCAGGCCACTCGCGGAAAAACACGCGGAAAAGCGCGGAAAAAATTAACGAGCGGAAACCGACTGCACCGCTTCAACGATGATGTCCGTCACAGCGCCAGGAGCCGTTACGCTCGGCGTGTGATCGACCTGATGCGACCGCACCTGCGCCTTCATGCGGCCTGCCATGAAATGCTGGGTCTCGGGATTGATCATGCGGTCCTGTTCCGCGATGAGGAACCAGCTCGGACGGTCTTTCCACAACGGACGCCCGACCGCCTCGCCGATGCACGCCACCGAAATCGGACGCTGCACCGCGGCGAGCACCGCCAGTTCCTGCGGCGTCGCGTGCTGCGCAAACGCCTGCGCGAACGCCTCCTGCGGCAGCCAGATCAAGCCATGTTCATCCGGAGCGAGCTTCGGCGCCTGCGGATGCGATTCGCCACGGTAGAACACCTCGCCCACCGTTTCCCCTTCGTCGGGTGCAAGCGCGGCGACGTACACCAACGCCTCGACATTCGCAGACCGGGTCGATCCGATCACACCGCCTGCATACGCATGCCCGGCCAGCACCACAGGACCGTCGATCCTTTCAAGCACCCGGTCAAGCGCAGCCACATCGTCGCTCAACGAGGTCAGCGGCAACGGAGCCGCAACTGCGTTGATTCCTCGTTCATTCAGACGCTCGATCACCTTGCTCCAGCTCAATCCGTCCGCCCATGCACCGTGTACCAGCACGACGCTCACATTGCCTGACGACATGTCCCGCTCCTTTCAAGATAGTGGATGCTGCCTGTGACGTACGGCCAACCGCTCCGCACATGTAACCTGACTGATGTTGTTTTAAAGGTTACACAATGACAATGTAACTTGTCAAGATGGTTTTTAGTGGTTACGATATCTTCATCGTCATTGAAGATTCGACACAAGAAAATGGACTACCGTCGTATTCCCGCGATATTCGTCGCCGATGCACCGGGCCTCGATTTCCTGAATTCGATCGCCACGCCAGTGGATGAAGAAGTGGACTGGATCAGCGATGGAGCAGGGCTGCTGAGCTGGCTGGAACAGGCCGGCATGGTGCCGCCCGCCACGCTTGCGGCACTGCGCTCGCAATCCACACCGGCTGAGTTCGACGCCGTTGCGGAACAGGCGCGCGCGCTACGCGAGTGGTTCCGGGGATTTGTCCGGCAACGGAAGGGGCGGCCGCTCGCCACCGCGGATCTGCGCGAGCTCACACCTCTGAATCAACTGCTCGAGCGGGACGAGCGATATGGGGAAATCGTCGCTGACATCGCGGATGGAGTGTCGAGGCTTGAATTGCGCGCAAACCGGCGCTGGAAGTCGCCGGAGTCACTGCTGCTACCCATCGCCGAGGCGCTGGCAAGACTGGTGTGTGACGAAGACTTCACGCAGGTGAAGGCGTGCGAAGGTCCCCGCTGTACGTTGCTGTTTGCCGATCACACACGAGGCCACGCGCGCCGGTGGTGCAGCATGGCCCTATGCGGTAACCGCGCCAAGGTTGCGGCGCACCGGAAACGCCTCAAGGAACAGGAAGCCCACTGAGCTGACGTGGGCAGCCTCTAGGCGTTGTGCGGAACTCTTTTCAGGAGACATGAGATGAATCACATCAAGGCGATTGCGTTCGATTTGTACGGCACCCTGTATGACGTCCATTCAGTGGTGGCCCGCTGCGACCAGCAATTCCCAGGGCGCGGACGTGAAATCAGTACGCTCTGGAGACAGAAGCAGCTCGAATACACGTGGTTGCGCAGCCTGATGAACCGCTATGTCACGTTCGAGCAGGCGACGGAAGACGCATTGCGCTATACCTGCCGACACCTTCGGCTCGATCTGGATGACGAAGCCTGCAAGGCGCTTTGCGATGCGTATCTGCGCCTGCAGCCGTTCCCCGAGGTACCCGAGACGCTACGCGAATTGCGTCGACGCGGGCTGAAGCTCGCGGTGCTGTCGAACGGCTCGCCGCATTCGATCGGCGCGGTGGTGGGAAACTCCGGACTTCGCGCCGAATTCGACTATCTGCTGAGCGTCGACCCGGTCCGCGTGTACAAGCCGGACGATCGCGCCTACCTTCTTGCCGAACAGGCTTTCCAGCTGAACCGGTCGTCGATCCTGTTCGTGTCGTCGAATGCGTGGGATGCAACGGGGGCGCGCTATTTCGGCTTTCCGACAGGCTGGATCAACCGGAGCGGCGGCGTCTTTGAAGAAATGGGGCAGACACCGGATTGGCAACTGCGAGGACTTGACGGGTTGCCGGCGCTATTCGATGGGGATGCTGCGGCATTGACGCAGCGCTGATCCGGAGATCGTGACGCTGCCAGGGTCGTACACTCAGCGCAACTCAGATACCGAGGCCGGGGCCGAAATTGCCAGCGAGGTACGGGGTGATGGCGGAGATGTCCGCGTAATCCTGCTCGGGCAAGCCGTCTAGCATCGCCAGTACTTCATTGCTGACGCCGGCGTCGCGGGCGACGTCGACGAGTCCGTCTTTGTTGGTCGGAAACTGCACTTCACGCAAGAGATCGGCGATCTGCAGGTTGATTGCTTCGCCAGGGATAGCCGGGTTGGCCATGCACGCACTCCTTGATCGGGAAAGATAACGCCGTTGCGTGGCCGGATGGCCTCATGCAAGGGTAAAGCCGGGATCAGGTCTGCAGGTGTTCGTTCTGCCCCGTGAGCCCGCGCTCCAGATGACGCGACTTGGGCAGCGCGATGTGTTCCCACTGCTGTGGACGATTTTGGTCCGTCACGGCAACTCCGGGCGCCGCCGGTGCAACCGGCGCGGCGTTGGCGCGTTCGGCGGCCGGATTGGCGGTGCTATCGAGCGCGGTATGAACCGGCGCTGCGAAGCACGAAGCCGACAGCGTCACCATCACCATCAGTGTCGAGGTTTTCATCGCCCGACCTCCTTTACTCATGCAGCGCAGAGACTGCAGCAAGCACTGTGCCATTCCTGCGGCCGCAGGGGAGGCGCGTGCCCAGTGCAGCCGCGCTCGCGGCGCGCCGCACTTCTTCCATCTTAGACGGCAAATCTTGCAACTGCCGCACAAAAGCGTGCAACTCACCGCAAGACCGCGAGAGGGGGCCGTCTGCGGTCAATCATGGCAGAAAAAGGAATTTTGCGTTGGAAACGAGCATGCAGACCGGGCGCCCCAAGGCGGACCGTGCGGTCGTCAGCGGAGCACCTCAAAGCGCGTCCACGGCCACGACGGCCGGTCCTGCATGTAGCCGTTGAGCCAGTTCCACTGCGGATGGCGTTTCATGAACGCCTGAGCGTCGAACGGCCGCCCGCACGGGTGGCCCCAGCGCGCTCTGAAAGCCATCTCGCGTGCCATTTCGCTGTCCGCCACCTTGCCGTCGTTGGCGCCCCACGGATTGAACGGCCCCTGATCCGAGCCGCCAAAGCGCGCATCGTCCAGTTCCAGGTGGCCGCAGATGGTGCGCGAACAGGGGTTGTCGTTGCGGTCGAGATAGACGTCGTGATGGTCGGCAATCATTTCTCTCGCCAGGTCGACGTCGATCTTGCCGTGATGCAGCTCCGCAAGCTGCATGAAGCGCAAGCGCCGCGCGCCGTTCTTGCGCACGTCCGTGTAATCCTCGCCTTCGCCGACACACTCCTGGTTGCGGATCTTCAGGTCGGTCGCGGTGTTGTAGCCGCTATAGAAACCGTCTTTCGTGCTTTCGAAGCCGGAATAGTGCAGGCCGAGTTCGTAACGGGCAATCTCGCCCGTTTTCACGTCGCCGAGCAGCCAGCTATTCGCATAGCCGCCATTGTTGGCAATCGCAAACATTTCGCACCACTCGCCGATGCTGTTCGCATACTGCGTGGCGCGCCGGGAACGGTAGAACTCCGGCGCGCCAGCCGGGTTATAGCCGACGAAGTTGGAGATGGTGGTTTCGGTCACCATCAGGCCGGCGGCGGTAATCCAGAAATCGGTGAGGCTGGAAATGCAGCCCGGCAGGCCTTGCATCAGAATGCGGTGGCCGGATTCCGGCACGATGTCGAAGACGACGTTGAACGCGTCGCCCGCCGCGTAGCGGTCCCATGAGTTGTGCGCCATCACGATGCGGCCGTCGCGGGTGGCGTTGCCGGTGGCGATGAAAGCGCTGCAATGGTGTCCGCGCCGGCCGCGCCAGGGTTTGACGCCAAGCCGCGGCTGCTGGGCGGCCACGTGGCTTGGCCACCAGCTTTGCAGCAGATCCATGTAGCCGTTCCACGCCAGCACCTCGGCAAACGGCAGCTTGGCGCCGTCGGCGATGCCCTGGATTTCGTCGGCGAATTCGGTGTCGAGTTTGGGCGCGAACTGGGCGACCGCGGCGTTGACGAAGGTGTCGAAATCTTCGCCGGTGTCCCATTTGGCGAGGTAGCGCGCGGTGCGGATGGCGTTCTGGATTTCCGTGGCGAGTAACTGGCCGTGCTGTTCGCCGCGGTCGTACGGTTCGCCTTCGATATGCACGAAAATCCAGCCCGCCTGATCGCGGCGTGCCGCATCGGAGGAGGGTTCACTCATTATTGCTCCCGGTCGAAGGCGCGGGCGTCGGGGGGCGCCCGTCGCGGCGTTTCAACCGCGCCGCGCAAGGCGGCGTGCTGCCTATTCCATTCTAGAAGGTATGCCGCGCTTTGCACGGCGCGTTCAGCGCGTCGGGTTCATGCGGAAATAGGCGTCGAGCAGCGAGGTCTTGTAGACGACCCCGGCCAGTTTCGGATGCGTGACGCTTTCGATCACCGGCAGCCGTTCGCCCTGGAATGCCAGGAAGTGCTGAAGCGCGACGCCGAGCGACATATCGGGCGTCAGCACATCGAAGTGCGGCTGCAGGTAATCGGCAGCGGTTTTGCTGGCAGTGTCGCGCTTTTCCAGCAGGTCGGACGTGATGTCCTTCAGCGCGACGACGCCGAGGAACGCGCCGGCTTCGTCGGCGACATAGAGATACTTCACCGGATACTCGAGGAATACTCGCGTCATCTCCTGGACGGTGGCGTTCGGCTGCACGACCGTCTCGGCGGGGCGAATCAGTTCGCGCATCTGGGTGGCGCGCAGCCGCATGCGTTCCTGCTCCTCGCGATTGCGGTGCAGGGTGATTTCGTACATCGAGGTCTTGCCGATGGCGCGTGCCACGAAATACGCCACCACGCATGACAGCATCAGCGGCAGCACGACCTGATAGCTGAGCGTCATTTCGAAGATCATCAGGATCGCCATCAGCGGTGCCTGGGTGGCACCGGCGAGGAAGGCGCCCATCCCGACCATCGCGTAGGCGTAGGGCGCGGAGGTGGCGTGGGGCCACAGCGCATGCATGCCCTGGCCGAACAGCGAGCCGACGACTGCGCCGACGAAGAGAGTTGGAGTGAACACCCCGCCTACCGCGCCCGAGCCGGCAGTGGCGGCGGTGGCGACCAGCTTGAACACCAGTACGAAGACGAGCGCCGTCCAGGTCCACGGCGAATGCAGGACCGAGTTGACGACGCTGTACCCGTTGCCCCAGACCTCCGGCGACCACACGGACAGAATGCCGACCACGAGGCCACCCAACGCGAGCCGCACGGGCAGCGGCAACGGCAGCTTGCGAAAGCCCGCTTTCGAGACATCGAGCATGCGCAGAAACTGCGGCGCCGTGGCGCCGCACAGCACGCCTAGCGCGACGAACAGGAGTACTTCGAGACCCGCCACCGGCGGGAACGCCGGCATCTCATACGGTGGCCGGTAGCTGGTGAACTCGCGCATGGTGATGTTCGCGACCACGGCCGCGACCACGACGGGCCCGAAGCTTTCCATGGCCATCGAGCCGAGCACAATCTCGGTCACGAAGAAGGCGCCCGCAATCGGCGCGCTATATGCCGCGGTAATCCCGGCCGCCGCGCCGCAGGCCACCAGGAGACGCAGGCGCGCCGGGTCGAAATGCACCCAGCGGCCGATCAGCGACGCGGCGAGCGCCGCCAGTTGCACCATCGGACCTTCGCGGCCAATCGAGCCGCCGCTCGCAATCGTGAACAGTGACGAGACGCTACGCCAGAAGGACAGCTGCACCGGGACGATACCGTCGCCGATCGCGACGGCTTCCATGTAGTCGGTATGCGCGTTCTTGTCCGCGTGACGCCGCGCGAACAGCAGCAGGAAACCGGCGGCGAGACCGCCCGCAGCGGGGAGCCAGATGCGCGTGGTCCACGGCAAGCTGCGCGCCATTTCGACGAAGCTGCCTGAGTGGCCGACAAACCCCAGTTGCAGCAGCGAGATCGCCTGCCGAAAGGCGATGGTCGCAAAAGCGCCCGCGACGCCCACCACCACCGACCAGACCAGCATTGTGTGGGCGTCCGACAGCCGGAACAGGTCTTGCGCGCGGGTGCGCAGTTTCAGCAGGAATGAAAGCACGACGGCAGCAGGGTAGGTAAGGAATGGAGAGAAACCGCGCGCAAGAATAGCATTGCGCCGCGCGCATGGGAGAGCCGGGCATGGCGCGGTGCCAGCGTGGTCACCGCGCGGCCTTGTCGAGTTCCGGGTAGTGTCGGAATATGCCGCTTTCGTTGTAGGCCAGGCGCCGTTCAGAAGCCAGATAGGCGGCGATGTTCGGACGTTCCGCCACGGCGTCGTGGAGCGCGGCGAGCAGGGGGTAGTGCTCGCCGAAATGCTTCGTCGCACGCGGAAACGCGTAGTGCAGGCCGTCGATCAACTGGAACATCGACAGGTCGACGTAGGTCAGCTTGTCGCCCACCAGATGCGCGTCGCTCTGATAGTTCTGCGTGATCACGCGCTCGAAGTAGCGCATGAATTTCGGTATCCGGTTGTCGATGAAATCATGGGCGCGAATCTTGGCGGCGTCCATCTGGTCGTCGTAGTAGAGGTCCGTGGCAAGCGGGTGATGAGTGTCATGGACTTCGGTCACCACATCGGCGATCGTCAGTTGCAGCCCGTTCGCGACGTAGCGCAGGTCTTCGTCGGCGGGCGCGAGGCCGAGCTTCGGGCCGAGGTAGAACAGGATGTTGGCGGTCTGCGATATGAGCAGATTGCCGTCGCGCAGGAAAGGCGGTGCGAATGGCGGGCAGGATTCGCGCTTGCTTTTCATGACGGCCAGCATTGCACCCGTTCCTTGACCCTTCGCTTCGTCGCCGCGCGCCACTTCGATGTAGTCCGCGCGCGCTTCTTCGAGTGCGAGCCGCACGAATTCCCCGCGACCCTGCAAACCGTCCCAATAGTAGAGTTCAAAGCTCATCGATCGATCCTCTGTTGGTTGATTTCGCTGATTCCGGCTGATTCAGACTGCCTGCATGGCCAGTATGCCGCGCACGCGCGCCGTGTTGTGCGCAGAAATGCGCAAAGCCCCGCGCACGGCAGGGCAGGTTGCAAGCGGCGCACCCGGGTCGGTATCAACCGAACAGACGCTGCACGGCCCAGGTGATACCTAGACCGCCGCCAATCAGCCAGACATACAGGATCAGCCCGGTGGTCAGCGCCCGTGGACCGGCCTCGCGAATCTGCGAGATGCGAGTCTCGATACCGAGCGCGGTCATGGCCATGGTCAGCGCGAAGGTGTCGAGCGTGTTGAGCGTTTGCGTCGCCGTTTCGGGCAACACGTGCAGCGAATTCACCACCACGAAGCCAAGGAAGCCGAGCGCGAACCAGGGGATCGCCAGCTTGCGCGGCGCGTGCGGGGCGGCGCTTTGCTCGCCGCCTTGTTGCGAACCCGCTGCTGCAGCGCGCGGCGTCCGGTTGATCCACATGCCGATCACGAGCAGGACTGGTACGAGCAGCATCACGCGCGTCATCTTGACGATGGTGGCGATATGCTCGGCTTCTGGGCTGACGTTGCTGGCCGCGCCCACTACCTGGGCCACTTCGTGAATCGTGCCGCCAAAAAACAGGCCCGCGCCGATGGTATCCAGATGCAGCCAGCCGGCCTTGAACAATACGGGGTAGAGGAACATCGACAGGGTGCCGAACAGCACCACGCTGCCGACGGCCATGGCGCTCTTGTGCGGCTTCGATTGCAGCGTCGACTCGAAGGCGAGGACGGCTGCCGCGCCGCAGATCGCACTGCCGGCGGCGGTGAGTAACGCGGTATCGCGGTCGAGCTTCATCAGCTTCATGCCGGCCCAGGTGCCGATAGCGAGCGTGCTCACCACCACCAGCACCGACTCGGCGAGTCCGGGCAAGCCGACCTGGGCGATTTCCTGCAGGCTGACCCGCAAGCCGAAGAACGCGACGGCGATACGCAACAGTTTGCGTGCCGAGAAGTTGACGCCGGCCGCCCAGCTCGCGGGCATGCCGTCGCGCAGCGCATTGCCATACAGCGCGCCGGCGACGATGCCGACGATCAGCGGACTGAGGCCGAGGGCGGCAATGGCAGGTATGGCCGCGATGCGGGTCACGGCGGCGGCGAACAGGGCAACGAACAGGATGCCGTTGAGCTGTCCGCGGGTGGTGGAGACGGCGTGTTGGGGCGTCGCGGCGTGGAGGTGAGCGGTGGTCATGATCTTCGCCTGCAAGGCGGTTCTTTCTGATTGATTGGCGTAATCCTAATTTGAATATATCGATATGAAAAATCGTCATTTGTGACATAAACTATCTGCTGAACCGATAGTTCTTTTCCATGACCCCCGATCAGCTTATAACCTTCGCCGCCGTCGCCGAGCATCGCAATATCAGCAGGGCGGCCGTCGCCTTGCATCTGTCGCAGCCGGCGGTGTCGGGACAATTGCGCCAGCTGCAGGACGAATTCGGCGAGCCGCTGTATCAGCGCGATGGCCGCGGGGTTCGGCTGACCCCCGCTGGTGAACAGCTCGCCAGCTATGCCACGCGCCTGCGCGAGACCTGGCGGCAGGCTCATGCTTACCGCGATGCGTTGCGTGGACTCGAGAGCGGGACGCTGCGGGTCGGCGCGAGCACCACGCCCGCCAGCTATCTGCTGCCGTATCTCATTGCTGGATTTCACCGTCGTTATCCGGATGTGACGGTGCATACGACGGACGGCAACACGGCCGATATCGTCGGCGCGCTGGCATCGCTCGATATCGCGATGGTCGAAGGGCCGGTGGGCGTCGATCTGCCGCCGGATACGGCCGTGCAACCGTGGCGCGAAGATGAGATCGTGGCGATCATGCCGCGGAGTCATCCGCTCGCGCAGACTATGGGCGCTGGAGCGGGAGCACCGGCTAGCCGGATCGATCTGCAGGCGCTCAGCGCGCATCCGCTGGTGCTGCGCGAGGCCGGTTCGGGCGTACGCCAGATGGTCGAGCGGGCGTTCGCACGCGCCGGCGTGCCGATGCGGGTCGCGCTTGAGATCGCCGGTGTCGAAGGGGTAAAGGAGGCGGTGCGCGCGGGCATGGGGATCGGCTTCGTCTCTGCCATGTCGATGCGTCACGAGGCCGGCGCGCTATGCCTGTTTTCGCTCAGTCCGGAGCCGTTGACACGGCGTTTCTCGATCCTGATCCCGCATGCGAGTGCGCCGTCACGCGTGGTCGAACGGTTTCTTGAATTGACTGCAGGCGACGCAGGCTGATGGCGGGTTGCGACCTCCCGCGTCCAAGGCCGGTTTAGGGATTTCCACTATGGCGCCGCAACCCGATCGAGGCGCACCATTTGTCCTTCGAAGCGCGTTGGCGCTTTTTTTAAACATTCAGATGGAACCGGTTCCATTTGTCAGGAAACTGCGAAAAGCGGGGTGGTTTCGATATGTCCGAAGTAGTGATCGTCGCGAATGCTTTCGGTGCAGACGCCATCCGGCGCGATGGCCACGAGGCATGGCTGGAGGTGGTGGCACGCTCCGGCGCGGCGGCCTTCGAGGTGCGGCGAGAGCTGTTTGCGTCTGATGCGCAGGCCGGTTTGCCGGCCCTACGCGCACTGGGCGAAGCGATTCGCGCAAGCGGCATGTGGTCGGTCTACTCGACGCCCGCTGAGCTTTATACGGCTGCAGGTGAGTTCGATGAAGCCGCATTGCGGCTTGCGCTCGCGGAGGCGGATGCACTCGGCGCCAGGCTGGTGAAGCTGCAACTGGGCGGGTTTGGAAATGATGCTCGTTATGCGGGTAACGCCGACAAAAGCTACAGCGCCAGCAGCGCCGAAGTGCCGGGCAACTTTAACAGTACCGCAGGCACGACCCAGACAGCCCGGGCCGACGGCGCAAAAATCGCATCCTGCGTGCGCGGTTCCACCGCACGGCTCGTGGTCGAGAACGGACAGTTGCAGGAGGGCGGCCTGGTCGCACAGTTCGTCGGCCTATTCGAGGCCCTGCAACGCGAGGACTATGCGGACGTGCTCGGCATGACCTTCGACATGGGCAACTGGCAGTGGCCCGGCGAAATACCGCTGGATGCCGCCCGGTTGCTCGCCGCGCACGTCGAATACATCCACTGCAAGGCAGTGACCGGCGAGGGTGCGCGGCGTTTCGCGGTGGCCCCGGCAGCGGACGATCCGCTCTGCACCGAAGTGCTGCAAATGCTGCCGCGCGACGTACCGCGTGGCATCGAATTCCCGTTCGACCCGAACCGCTTCGCAGCCGACGCGGCGCACTATGTCGCGTGGCTAGCCGCCGCGTAGCGCGGTCAATGGACGGCAAAGCAACGCTAAACGACGACTCAGTCCACAGCAGACGCAAACCAGATGAATCGGCCACACAATGAATCAGCTTGATCAGGAGACCGCATGAATTCCCCACTCGATGTCATCACCTACGGCGAAGCGATGGCGATGTTCGTCGCGGCCGAAACGGGTCCGCTCGCCGGCGTCGGGCAGTTCACGAAGCGCGTCGCCGGCGCCGATCTGAACGTGGCGATCGGTCTCGCGCGGCTCGGCTTCAAGGTGGGCTGGATGAGCCGGGTCGGCAACGACTCGTTCGGCCAGTACGTGCGCGAAACCTTGATCCGCGAAGGGATCGACCAGCAGCGCGTGATCACCGACGAGCGCTATCCCACCGGTTTCCAGCTCAAGTCGAAAAACGACGACGGCAGCGACCCGGCAATCGAATACTTCCGCAAAGGTTCAGCGGCGAGCCATCTGTCGCCGGACGACTACACAGCGTCCTATGTGCTGCCGGCGCGCCACCTGCATCTGACTGGCGTCGCCCCGGCGATTTCCGCGTCGTCGCGCGAACTGGCCTTCCTGCTGGCGCGGGAAATGCGTGCAGCAGGAAGGACGATCTCGTTCGACCCGAACGTGCGTCCGACCCTTTGGCCTTCGCGTGCGGCGATGGTCGAAGGCTTGAATGCGTTGGCTGAACTCGCGGACTGGGTGTTGCCCGGCATCGGTGAAGGCGAGATTCTCACGGGTTATACCAAGCCTGAAGATATTGCGCGCTTCTATCTCGAGCGGGGCGCGCGTGGCGTGATCATCAAGCTCGGCGCCCGGGGCGCGTATTTCCGCACGGCGGACGATGCCGGCGTGGTCTCGGCGCAGCCGGTCGCGAAGGTGGTCGACACGGTGGGGGCGGGCGATGGTTTCGCGGTCGGCGTCGTGAGCGCCTTGCTCGAAGGGCGGCCGTTGCCGGAAGCGGTGGCACGCGGCAATCGCATTGGGGCGCTGGCGATCCAGGTGATCGGCGACTCCGAAGGTCTGCCGAACCGTGCCGAACTCGATGCATTGGAACAGGGCGACGCCTGCGCGTTGGGCGTCGCAGGGACTCATCAAAAGATGCCGGAGACGCAGGCGTAACGCGACCATCTGGCCGACAGGAGACAAACATGACCTCAACGCTTGCGATTCGCCGCTGGTGGACGATCATGCCGATCGTGTTCATCACGTACAGCCTCGCGTATCTCGACCGCGCGAACTTCGGCTTTGCCTCAGCGGCCGGGATCAATCAGGATCTCGGCATCAGCAAGGGACTGGCGTCGCTGATCGGGGCGCTGTTCTTCCTCGGCTATTTCTTCTTCCAGATCCCCGGCGCGATCTACGCGGAACGCCGCAGCGTCAAGAAGCTGGTGTTCTGGAGCCTGATTCTGTGGGGCGGTTGCGCGTCGCTGACGGGCATCGTCAGCAATATTCCGTCGTTGATGGTGATCCGCTTCGTGCTCGGCGTGGTCGAAGCGGCCGTGATGCCGGCCATGTTGATTTTTATCAGCAACTGGTTCACCAAACGCGAGCGCTCGCGCGCCAATACCTTCCTGATTCTCGGCAATCCGGTGACGGTGCTGTGGATGTCGGTGGTGTCCGGCTATCTGGTGCATTCGTTCGGCTGGCGGCACATGTTCATCGCCGAAGGTGCGCCGGCCATCATCTGGGCCGTGTGCTGGTGGTTCATCGTGCAGGACAAGCCTGCCGAGGTGTCATGGCTCACGCAGCAGCAAAAGAACGACCTCGCCGACACGCTGCGCGCCGAACAGGCCGCCATCAAACCGGTGCGCAACTATGGCGAGGCGTTCCGCTCACCGGCGGTGATCAAACTGTGCGCGCAGTATTTCTGCTGGAGTATCGGCGTGTACGGTTTCGTGCTGTGGCTGCCGTCTATTCTGAAGAACGGTTCGACGCTCGGCATGGTGGAAACCGGCTGGCTCTCGGCGCTGCCCTATCTCGCCGCGACCATCGCCATGCTGGCGGCTTCGTGGGCATCGGATAAACTGAATCGTCGCAAGGTGTTCGTCTGGCCGTTCCTGCTGATCGGCGCGGCGGCGTTTGCGGCCTCCTATGCGATCGGCTCGACGCATTTCTGGATTTCGTATGCGCTGCTGGTCGTCGCAGGCGCGGCGATGTACGCGCCCTACGGACCGTTCTTCGCGATCGTGCCGGAGCTGCTGCCGAAAAATGTCGCCGGTGGCGCGATGGCCCTGATCAACAGTATGGGAGCGCTGGGTTCATTCGTCGGCTCGTATGTGGTCGGCTATCTGAACGGCGCGACCGGCTCGCCGGCTGCATCGTATGGTTTCATGAGCGTGGCGCTCGTCGCCGCGGTGATCCTGACGCTCGCCGTGAAGCCGCAACAGCCGGCATCCGCGAAGCTCGTCGCCAATCCATTGCAAGGAAAATAAGCTGATGAACAAGATTGTCGCCTACAAGCCGCTGCCCGACGACGTGCTCGCGTATCTGCGCGAGCATGCCGAAGTGGTGCAGGTCGATGCCGGGCAGCGCGACGCGTTCGCGGCGGCGCTCAAGGACGCGGACGGCGCGATCGGCGCAAGCGTGAAGATCACCCCGGCCATCCTTGAAGGCGCGAAGAAGCTCAAGGCGCTGTCCACCATCTCGGTAGGCTTCGATAACTTCGATGTGCCCGATCTCACGCAGCGCGGCATCGTGCTCACGCATACGCCGGACGTGCTGACCGAATCGACGGCCGACACGGTGTTTTCGCTGATCCTCGCCACGGCTCGCCGGGTGGTCGAACTGGCGGACTGGGTGAAGGCTGGGAAGTGGCAGGGGAGCGTCGGTCCGGCGCAATTCGGGCTCGAGGTGCAGGGCAAGACGCTTGGCATTGTCGGCCTGGGGCGGATTGGCGGCGCGGTGGCGCGGCGCGCGGCGCTCGGTTTCAACATGAAGGTGCTCTATACCAACCGTAGTCCGAATCCGCAGGCGGAACAGGCCTACGGGGCGCGCCGTGTCGAACTCGCCGAATTGCTGGCGAGCTCCGATTTCGTGTGCCTGCAGGTGCCGCTCACGCCCGAGACGCAGCATCTGATCGGCGCGGCCGAACTGCGTGCGATGAAGAGGAGTGCGATCCTGATCAACGCCTCGCGTGGCGCGACGGTCGACGAAGCGGCGCTGATCGAAGCGTTGCAGTCCGGCACGATCCACGCCGCCGGCCTCGACGTGTTCGAAACCGAACCGTTGCCGGTTGACTCGCCGCTGCTCTCGATGCCCAATGTGGTCGCGCTGCCGCACATCGGTTCGGCGACTCATGAGACGCGCCATGCCATGGCGTTGAACGCAGCGGAAAACCTGGTTGCCGCGCTCGACGGCACGCTGACGCGCAACGTCGTGAACCGCGACGTCCTGCGCAAATAACAGTGAGCACGCCGTGAACAACCCGCATCCCGCAGCCCCGCGCCGCGCCACCATCACCGACGTGGCGCGCGAAGCCGGCACCGGCAAAACCAGCGTGTCGCGTTATCTGAACGGCGAATTTAACGTGCTGTCGCAGGAACTGCGCGCGCGTATCGAAGCGGCGATCGAGCGCCTCGACTACCAGCCTAATCAGATGGCGCGTGGCCTGAAGCGTGGCCGCAACCGGCTGATCGGGATGCTGGTTGCGGACCTGACGAATCCGTATTCGGTCGAAGTGCTGCAGGGTGTCGAAGCGGCCTGCCACGCGCTCGGCTACATGCCCCTCATCTGCCATGCGGCCAACGAAGTGGAGATGGAGCGCCGCTATCTGCAACTGCTGACCACCTACCGGGTGGAAGGCGTGATCGTCAACGCGCTTGGCGTGCGCGAAGAAACCTTGCGACCGGTGGGTGAGGGCGGCATTCCGGCAGTGCTGGTGGACCGCATGGTGGACGGGCTCGTTGCCGACATGGTGGGGCTCGACAATACGGCGGCGGTCGAACTGGCCACCCATCATCTGCTCGAGCGCGGCTTCGACGACATCTGGTTCGTCGTGCAACCGTTCGAGCGGGTCAGTTCGCGGCGGCTGCGCGAGGCGGCGTTTCGCGAGGTGATCGACGGCCAGGCTCGCGCCCGAGGCCACACGGTGGTGCTGGAGCTGGGCGATGCGGCGGCGGTCGAGCAGACGCTCGCCGAACTGGATCGCGCCGTGGACGCTGCCATTGATGCTTCACCTGGTGTGACCTTCCACCTCGCACCCGGTGCCGCCTCCGACGTGGCACCCGGCGTTACCGTCGACCTCACACACGGTACCCGGGCCGTCGACACGAAGTCAGGCACTGCACCTGGCCACGCTCAAGGTAGCACTGCCGCAGGCGCCCGACGTGTCGCGTTGTTCGCGGCCAACGCCCCGGTCGCGCTGTGTCTCGCCCGGCATCTGAACGCGCGCCGTGGCGCACGCTGGCAGGAGCGCATCGCACTGTTGTCGGTCGACGACCCTGAATGGGCCGAATTCGCCGGCATTACGACGATCCGCCAGCCGACTTATCAGATCGGCTACCGTGCGGTGGAGTTTCTCCATGAGCGCATCGATGGGGTCGAGGCGGCCGTTCGCGACTGCCTGCTGCCCGGCGAATTGATCGTGCGCGCCTCAACTTCGCGCTGATCTGCGATCATTCGGGCTGCGGCGCGCAGCGGTGCGCGCCGGTCATCGCAAGGAAACCCATGGTTGTTGCACCCCTCACGCTTACCTGTCTCGTACTCGCGACGCTGTTCGTCGCTCTTTTACCGATTGTGCTGTTCCGGCGCCTGCGCCGCCCGTTCGGGTTGAACGGCCGCGATACGATCGCGGGCATCGCCGTGTTTGCACTGTGCGCCATGGTGATCGAACGCGCGGTAAATGGCTTCGTGCTGCATCAGGCGATCACCGCCGCATGGCTGTCGAACCCGCTCAACTTCGTCATCTACGGCGCGCTGATCGCCGGCGTTTGCCAGGAGGTGGGACGTTTCGTTGCGATGCGGCTGATGTGGCGGCGTGCGACGGCAAGCACTGGGACGGCGGCCCATTCCGTCCCGGGACCGTCTATCGCGGCGGCGGACGCGGCTGCTACGACGACCGCAACGGCTACGAAGCTGGCGAGGGCGGCAAGGCCCAGAAAGGCACCTGCCACCTCGACCGGCGATAGCACGGCCCTCGGCTATGGCATCGGCCATGGCGGCGCCGAGGCCTGGATGGTCGGCGTGCTGGTTGAGATACAGTGGATCGTGTTTGCGGTGGTGGAAAACCGCGGCCAGCTCGAGAACTATCTGGACAACGTCCCCGTCGATTCGATGATGCGGATCCACCTGATTCTCGCCAGCCTGTCGCCGCAGACCGCGGGCATTTTCGTGTTGGAACGGGCGGCGTCGCTGGTGCTGCAGATCGGCCTGTCGGTGCTGATGTGGCGTGGCGTGCGAGCCGGCTGGCGCGGTATTCTGCCCTTGGCGATCGCGGCACATGCACTCGTCGAAGTACCCGCCGCGCTGTTTCAGGCCAAGCTCTTGCCGCTCGCCGCGGTGGATGGCCTGTATGCGCTGCTGGCGCTGATCGTGGCCGGTGTGCTGGTCAAAATTTTCCGCCGCGAGGCGCAAATGGCCTGAAAGCGGACCTGAGCACGCACCCCAACCCTCTGGCGATTTTCCTACCTTCGGTCTGTAAAAATGGAAGCCTACCAATACGACTGCGCGAGCCCCGACTTTGAAGAGCTGGCGCGGGTCATCAGCGACCTGTTTCCCGAACAGACGCAGTTTATCCAGCGCGCGGCCGAGGACGGCACGCCAACGCTGGCGGTGCACTGGGTGGCGATGCGCTTTGGCGCAGCGGCACGCCGCATTACGGTGACGCTGGCGATGACACCTGCGGTGCTGGAGCGTTACCGGGCAACGCCGGCGCGGCAGCGCGGACGCAGCTTTGCGGTGCTGCGCGCGTACGTCGAAGCGACCATCGGCTCGCTTGAAGAGCAGTATGCGAACGGCGAGGCGGTGCCGCGCGAAGTCACGATCGAACTCGACGAGCAGTTCGCATGACCGTGGGGCGGCAGCGTGCCGCCCTGGCGCGCTGTCTTCAATCTACCGTTCGATAAACCTTGGCAAAGCGCGCCGCCTGCACGACGCCAAAGTCGCCCGGCGCGTATTGCATTACCCAGTCGCCGGCCGTGCCGTGCAGCACGTCGCCGCCGGCCGCGGAACGCGCCAGCGAGAACGGCTCGTCCATCCGCCGCGCCAGTACGACAGCCGGGCGGTTGCGGTATGGGCCCGGCTCGCCGTGGGCGAGAGCAGGCTCGGCGGGGACGTATTTCGCGTCGAAGCGATCGCGCGACACCACCCAGCGGTCTCCGGTTGAGCCCGTCACCAGGGCATCGCGCGGCGCATAGCGGTTCGGGCCTTCGAGGCTCATCAGTTCACCATCGCCGGGCGCAAATTCGACTGTGACGGTTTCGTCCTTGACGACACGTTGAGCGGCCGCGTCGGAGCGCAGGTCGAGGTTCTTGAGTTCGATCATGAGGCAGGGTGCCGGTAAGGTAAGAGCCGAATAATGCCAGAAGCATAAAAGACAACGCCTGCCGGTGAGGGCAGGCGTTGTGTGAGGCGTACCTGAAGCGTTCGGACAGCGAGGGCCTTACTGCGGCGCTTTACCGTGCTTCTTGCCACCGTTGTGCGGACCTTGGTGGAAGGTCTGATCGGCCAGCTTCTTCTGTTCCGGCGAGAGGCTGCTGTAGAGCGGTTCGAACGCATCCACCAGCTTCTTCATGCCGTCAGCATGCGCTTGTGCGATCGTCGAGTATTGCTTCATGTCGTCGAGCGCCGACAGGGCGCCCGCTTCCTGGCGCTGTTTGAACAGCGCGCCCATGGTCTCGCCGTTGTTGCGCATCACGTCCGCAAAAGCGTTCCACTGCGTTTCCTGCGCCGAGGTGATCTTGAGCTGCGAGTGCAGGTAGGCAATACGGTCTTCGACGTTGCGCTCATGCTTGCCCGCCGGTGCGGACGCGGCGGCGGGAGCCGAGGCCGGTGCGGCGGTCTGTGCGAAGGCGCCGCTCATGGCGAGCGTGGAAGCCAGGATTACCAGTGCTTTTTTCATCGAAACTCCTGATGTTCGTTCGTATTCGGATACAGCGCAGTAGCGCGCGGACAAGGCGCGGGTCATGCAGATGGCGTCTTGCCAATGAGCCGGTCGGAATGCCCGCTTTGCCAAGCTCGCTATTAGTATCACGATATCCCTACAATGCGACTACGTTGCGACAAACGCTTACAACCGAAACGAACAGGAAACGCGGGTGGATAAATTTGTCAGCATGGAGATCTTCGTGGCTGTGGTGGAGGCGGGTAGCCTGACGGCCGCAGCCGAAAGGTTCGATATTTCTTCGGCAATGGTTGGTAAACATATCCGTTCGCTTGAGACGCGGCTTGCCACCCGCCTTCTGACTCGCACCACGCGCCGTCAAAGTCTGACGGAGATTGGTCGTCAGTACTACGAGCAGTGCCGGCGCATTCTGACTGACGTGAAGGAGGCCGAGTCACTTGCCGAGGCGATGACCGCGACGCCACGCGGTGTGTTGAAAGTGACAGCGCCGCTGACCTACGGCGTCGAGGTGTTCGCACCGGCGATGACCGACTACCTGAATGCATGGCCCGACGTGAGTCTCGAACTCGATCTGTCCAATCGGGTGATCGACCTTGTCGAAGAGAGCTTCGATGCCGCTGTGCGGATCGGCCGGCTGCCGGATTCAAGCTTTGTCGCGCGGCCGTTGAAGCCTTACCGGATGCGGGCGTGTGCCTCGCCCGAGTATCTGACGCGGGCCGGCACGCCGCGCTCGCCGGCCGATCTGGCGCAGCACGAGTGCCTCGGATTTTTGCATTGGGGCCGCGAGGGCGCGTGGCGGCTAAACGGCGAAGCGGAGGGCGAGAGCCCGCTGCGTGCCGGCCGCTTTCGGGCGAACAACGGGCAGGCGCTCAAAGTGGCGGCGTTGCGCGGCTTCGGTTTGGTGTTGCAACCGGAGGCGTTGCTCGCGAGAGAAATTGCCAGTGGACAGCTGGTGTCGGTGCTCGAAGAGTATCTGCCGCCGGGCGCGCCCGTGCATCTGATCTACCCGCGCGACCGCCGCGCCACGCCTAAGCTGACGAGCTTCATTGACTTCGTGATCGAACGCTTCGGCGCGTGATGTGATAATCCGCACCATGCTCTTCAACTTTCCCAAACAAGATTGCCATCGATGAGACCACCGCGCCTCGATCAACTCGACGACCTCGACCGTAACCTCGTTGCGCTGCTGCAAGCCAACGCGCGCGAAAGCGTGGCCGACCTCGCGCGCCAGCTCGGCGTGGCGCGCACGACGGTGATCGCGCGCATTGCGCGGCTCGAACGCACCAACGTCATTGCGGGCTACAGCGTGAGGCTCGGCCAGGATGTGCTCGATGCGAGCATCTACGCTTACGTCGGCATCATCATCGCACCCAGGCACGGGCTGGACGTGCAGAAGCGGCTCGGCAAGATGCCCGAGGTGCAGTTGCTGTGCGCGGTGAGCGGCGAGTTCGATTACGTCGCGTGGCTACGCGCGGATTCGCCGGACCGGCTCAATGACCTGCTCGATCAGATCGGCACGCTGGAGGGCGTCGAGCGCACGACGACGTCGATCATTCTGGCGCGCAAGATCGATCGGGGGATGATTGGGGGGTGAGCGAGGAGGGCTGGAGCCGCTATAAGCGCCTGCCCTCGGAACTGTTATCGGCCCTCGCTTTCACCACTCTGTTTACACCGCTTTTATGCATTTTCGTCAGATTGATGTATTGCGTCGTCATATCGTCGAAATAGCTGGTCATAGCGCAGCACTTTGTGCCTATAAACTGATTTTGCTTCTCCCTAAACTGTATCGCAGGGTTCAGCCCGCCGGGCGCAGCGCCAAGCGCAGCGCACTTTCGACGCTGGAGACAGCATACACAGAACAAGGAGAAGCATATGAAAGTTGCCATCGTTGGCGCAGGTTTGATCGGTCACACCATTGCTCATATGCTGCGTGAAACCGGGGACTACGAAGTCGTCGCGTTCGACCGTGATCAGCACGCCCTGGACAAGCTCGCCGAGCAGGGCATCCCGACCCGCCGCGTGGACTCCGCCGACGCCGCCGCGTTGCGCGCCGCCGTGCAAGGCTTCGACGCGCTGGTCAACGCACTGCCGTACTACCTGGCTGTGAACGTTGCGACGGCGGCCAAGGGCGCCGGGGTTCATTACTTCGACCTGACCGAAGACGTCCGTGCGACGACCGCGATTCGCGCGATCGCTGATGAATCCGACCACGCCTTCATGCCGCAATGCGGCCTGGCGCCTGGCTTTATCGGCATCGCCGCGCATGAACTGGCGAACCGCTTCACCGAAATCCGCGACGTCAAGATGCGCGTCGGCGCGCTGCCGGAATTTCCGACCAATGCGCTGAAGTACAACCTGACGTGGAGCGTCGACGGCCTGATCAACGAGTACTGCCAGCCGTGCGAAGCGATCCGCGACAGCCGCACGCAATGGGTGCAGCCGCTCGAAGGCCTCGAGCACTTCTCGCTCGACGGCACCGAATACGAAGCCTTCAACACCTCCGGCGGTCTCGGTACGCTGTGCGAAACGCTGTCGGGCCGCGTCGAAACGCTCGACTATAAATCGGTCCGCTATCCGGGCCATCGCGAACTGATGAAGTTCCTGCTGGAAGACCTGCGCCTTGCGAGCGATCGCGATAACCTGAAGTCGATCATGCGCCGTTCGGTACCGTCGACCGCACAGGACGTCGTGCTGGTCTTCATCACCGTGACGGGGATGCGCGACGGTCAGTTGGTGGAAGATGTGTTCACGCGCAAGATTTTCGCGAAGACGGTCTGCGGTGTGCCGATGAGCGCGATCCAGATCACCACGGCTGGGGCCATGTGCGCCGTGCTCGATCTGTTCCGCGAGAAAAAGCTGCCGCAACGCGGGTTTGTGCGTCAGGAGCAGGTCTCGCTGCGTGATTTCCTGGCGAACCGCTTCGGTCAACTGTACGAGGGGCGCTCGCTTGACACGATGGCGACGGTTTAAGTCGCGCGCTCACGCGCTGCTACGCGGTCACAATCCGCGCAAGCAGCGCGTCGTAGTCCTGCGCATCGGGCGCCGTGTTGTCGAACATCAGCACGTCCACGCTGCTTTCGGCACTCGGCACGAAGCGCCGTTGCCGGTATTCGTCCCAATGGGCGAGCTTATAGGCGTCGTTTGGATCCCCTCGCTCAAGGATCCGTTGACGCGCCGTCTCTTCCGAGGTGGTCACCCAGACCACGCGAATCTCGATGTCATCGCTGACTTCCAGCCACGCCCGATCGAACAGTTTGCGCTCGCGCACTTCGCGCGAGAGCGGCGCCACAACCAGTGCGCCGATGCCGAGTGCGAGGTTGTCCCGCGCGGTGTCGATCAGGCCGCGGTACTCCGGGTCGCGCAGATGCTGAAGGAAGAGTGGGCTGTCGCGGTCGTTGGGGTCGTTGGTCAGCAGTCCCATCGCGGCGGCACTGTAGCCGCCGTATAGCGTGTCTTTGTCCAGCAGACAGAAGGCGCTGCCGGCTGCCGTCATCAACGGGCCGATCAGCCGTCTGGCGAGTGTGGTCTTGCCCGTGCCTGCATGTCCGCAGATAAAAACCAGGTACGTCACAAACGCTTGTCTCCGTTCGGGCCAACCGGGCTGACAGCCGCATCGTTCGGCGCCGCGTCACGGGTGAACGTGCCGTTGGCCTCGAGCCACATCACATTGATGATCCCAAAGCCGAGCGCCACGCCGATACCCAGAATCCAGCTGAAATACCACATGGCAATCTCCTTGATGGAAATCCGGAATACTCGATGCGTGGCGCGTCGCGTTGGCGGGTGTAGCGAAGCAAACGTGGTGGCACGTGAGGAGCATGCTGTCCCTGTGACACGATCATGAACAAGTTGCGGGCCGCGCGCAAGAGGGCGTGAGGCTAGCCGTTCGGCCAGGCTGGCGGATTGGTGGTGCGTTGCTATCATGGCAAAACGCTGGCATCCGCCGCACGCCACATCAATAAAAAGGGGAGACGCGCCATCATGCCAAAGCACCTGCCAGTCATCTGGCGAGCCGCAGTGCTGGCCGCCGTGCTCGCCGGCCTTGCCGCCTGCGCCTCGGAACCGGCGGAGCCGGTGGCGTTCAAACCGGTGCCGGCAGAACGCATCGTCAAGGCGGGCTACACCCAGCCCGGGGAGGGGCTCGTCGCCGTGGACGTGCGGCGCGAACGTTCGCGCGATCTGGTCGTTCGGTTTCGCGACGCGCTCGTGTACGTGGACGGCGAGCAGGTCACCGACCTGTTGAACGGCGAGCATGTCGTCTTCTACCTGAGTCCTGGCGTGCACCGCATTGCGGTCTCGACGCAATTCGATCCGATTGTCGAAATCCGTTTCGTCGTGACCGCCGACAACCGTTACACCAACCGCGCCTCGGCTACCTTCAACGCGGATCATCGCATTGAACTGCACCGGGTCGCGCAATAGCGTAATCACGCGAATACCGCGCCGTACGTGTTCCGCCCGGCTGGGTTGCCCACGCCGCGCTGGCTCGAAGTGACAATTCGCGGACATCCCTGACACATAAAGCCGCTAACATGGCGGCTGTCATGTGTTCAAACGCGCCTGCGTGCTGTCCCGGTCAAGCACCGCGACGGCTTGCAAACCCGGCGCCGCTTTCAAGGTAACCCACACCATGCTGATCAATTGCGCGGCCTACCAGGATGGCCGCAAGCTCGCCGATATCCCGATCGAAGACATCAGCGAGTACGTTGCGCGGCCCGAGTGCTTCGTCTGGGTCGCACTGAAGGACCCGAGTCCTGACGAGCTCGGCGTGATGAAGGAAGAGTTCGGCCTGCACGAACTCGCTGTCGAAGACGCGCTGGTGGGCCACCAACGACCGAAGATCGAAGAGTACGGCGAGTCGCTGTTCGCAATCATGCATACGGTCGAGATGGATGACGACAACGAGCTGCTGATCGGCGAGGTCGACGTGTTTGTCGGCTCGAACTATGTGCTTTCCGTGCGGCACCGGACACGCTTTGGTTTTAGCGACGTGCGTGCGCGCTGCGAGCGCGAACCGAAGCTGCTCAAGGAAGGTTCAGCCTTCGTACTGTATGCGCTCGCTGACTTTATCGTCGACCGCTACTTTCCGATTCTCGAGGCGCTTGGCGCGGAAATCGAGGAGGTCGAAGACCGCATCTTCGACAAGAACAGCTTGAGCGTGTCGCGCGCGATCATCGAGGACCTGTATTCGCTCAAGCGCCGGCTCGTGAGCTTCCAGCATCACGTGGCGCCGTTGCAGGAAGCGATCAGCAAGCTGAGCGGCGGCCGGGTTCCGCAGGTGTGCTCAGGAATGGAAGCCTACTTCCGTGACATCTACGACCATCTCGAACGCATCGTGCGCACCATAGACGGCCGCCGGGAAATGATCGTGACGGCGATCCAGGTCGATCTCGGCATGATTTCGCTGGCCGAGAGCGAGGTGACCAAGCGCCTCGGCTCCTTCGCCGCCCTGTTCGCGGTGCCGACGATGATTGCCGGCATCTACGGCATGAACTTTCAGACCATCCCCGAGCTGCACTACAAGTACGGCTATCCGATCTGCATCGCCGTGATGTTCACGGTTGACGTGTTCCTGTGGTGGCGCTTTCGCAAGGCCGGCTGGCTTTAACTACCGGCCAGTGCAGCACGGCGGGGCCCAATACGCCCAGGGCCGTGCCCACGAAACCCACTCGCCGCCATGCCGTACGCATAACCATCGCTCCCCGCACGATGCTCCCACTTGCATCGTACGCAATATCAGTCCAGCATTAGCGGCCCGCCGCCGGCAAACCTTGCAGGCGGTGGCAAACCAGCATGTGCGGACCAAACGGGAGATCCATGCCAAAACAACCTCAGAAGACCTGTTCAAACGGACGCCTGAGTTCGAGCCAACGCGGACGTATCAACTGCACGCAGCGGGCGAGGCGCCTGTGCGGTGCAACAATACAATCCGTTGACACTGACAACTGGCTGCATTGAGAATGGGCTTCGCAAACGTTTGCGCTAAATTAATAACGCGGCTCATCGTGAGCCTATAAATCTGGAGATATGCATGGACCACCGCATTCGCCGCCGCGTCCTGGCGGCCGCTGTCGTTCTGACTGCTTCCGTTGCGCTGCCTTTTTCATCCGCTCATGCAGAGGCTGCCAAAAAGCCGAAAGTGGCGCTCGTCATGAAGTCGCTCGCCAATGAGTTCTTCCTCACCATGGAAAACGGCGCGAAGGACTATCAGAAACACAACCCGAATGAATTCGACCTGATCACCAACGGCATCAAGAACGAGACGGACACGGCCGCCCAGATCCAGATCGTCGAGCAGATGATCGTTTCGAAGGTCGATGCGATCGTGTTGGCGCCGGCCGATTCGAAAGCGCTGGTGCCAGTGGTCAAGAAAGCGATCGATGCAGGCATCATCGTCGTGAATATCGACAACCGGCTGGACCCGGACGTGCTTAAGTCGAAAGACTTGAACGTGCCGTTTGTCGGTCCCGACAACGCCAAGGGCGCGCAGAAGGTGGGCGACTACCTGGCGAAGAAGCTGAAGGCCGGTGACGAGGTCGCCATCGTCGAAGGCGTGTCGACGACCACCAACGCGCAGCAGCGCACCGCCGGCTTCAAGGCGGCGATGCAGCAGGTCGGCGCGAAGATCGACTCGGTGCAGTCGGGCGAGTGGGAAATCGACAAAGGCAACGCCGTCGCTTCGGCCATGCTCAACGAGTACCCGAACCTGAAGGCGCTGCTGTGCGGCAACGACAACATGGCCATCGGTGCGGTCTCGGCCGTGCGCGCGGCCGGTAAGCAGGGTAAGGTCTATGTGGTCGGCTATGACGACATCGACGCCATCAAGCCGATGTTGAAGGACGGCCGCGTGCTCGCGACCGCCGATCAGTACGCGGCCAAGCAGGCCGTGTTCGGCATCGATACGGCGCTCAAGGCCTTGAGCGAGCACAAGAAGCAATCCGAATTGTCTGGCGTGGTGGAAACGCCGGTCGATCTGGTGACGAAATAAGCTGAGTTCAGCTTAACGCAAGCGGGCACCGCGATCGCGCTGCAGTTTGGCGCGATCCGGCCGGCCGGATTGGACGGCCAGTGCAGATGGCCAGTTCGGAGAACCTGCCCGTGCCAATTCAATAAACGCTCAAGAAAGCTGCGCCGCCGCCGTTATTCCAGAGATAAGCGTCATGTTGGCGGACGCGGCGGGACGGGGCGCGTTGGAAAGTCCAGCGTGTTACCCGCCTTGAGCCGGCATGACACGTGGTCGCCCGACCCGGGCTTGAGCCGGCTGCGTCCGTCTGAAGCCCACGTAAGGCGGCCCCGGAACCAGGATCGCGATGGAATTGACTGATCACCACGCACTGCCCGCCGTGTTGTCCGTGACGGGGATCGGCAAGACATATGCCGAACCCGTGCTCGCTGACGTTGCGCTCTCGCTCTTTGCCGGCGAGGCGTTGGCGCTGACGGGCGAAAACGGCGCGGGCAAGAGCACCTTGTCGAAGATCATCGGCGGCCTTGTCGTGCCGACCGGCGGCACGATGCGTCTTGCCGATGCGCCGTATGCGCCGGCCAGCCGCACCGAAGCCGAGGCGCTCGGGGTGCGCATGGTGATGCAGGAACTGAACCTGCTGCCGACCTTGTCGGTGGCAGAAAACCTGTTTTTGAACCGCTTGCCGCAGGCTGGTCCGCTGCGCTTCGGCTGGATCGACCGCCGCCGCCTGCGCGAAGATGCGCGCGCCGCGATGGCGCAGGTTGGGCTCGAAGCGATCGACCCGGACACGTTGGTCGGCGAGTTGGGCATCGGTCATCAGCAGATGGTCGAAATCGCCCGCAACCTGATTGGCGACTGTCGGGTGCTGATCCTCGACGAGCCGACCGCGATGCTGACCGCGCGCGAAGTCGACCTGCTGTTCGAGCAGATTGAGCGGCTCAAGTCGCGCGGCGTTGCTCTGGTCTATATCTCGCACCGGCTGGAAGAGTTGGCCAAGGTGGCCGAGCGGGTGGCGGTGCTGCGCGATGGCCGGCTGGTGAAGGTCGAGGCCATGAACGCGCTCACGAGCGAGCAGATCGTCACGCTGATGGTGGGGCGCGAGATCGGCGAGCGGATCGATCTGGGCGTGCGCAACATCGGTGCGCCGCTCCTGAAGGTCGAGGGCCTCACGCGTGGCAAGGTCGTGAATGACGTTTCCTTCGAGGTGCGCGCGGGCGAGATCTTCGGCGTGAGCGGTCTGATCGGCGCGGGCCGTACCGAGCTGATGCGGCTCATTTTCGGCGCCGACCAGAAGGACAGCGGCACGGTGTCGCTGGCAGCTACGCCCGGCGCGGCACCGACGCCAGTGCAGATTGGGTCGCCGACGGACGCCGTGAATCACGGCATTGCGCTCATCACCGAGGATCGCAAGGGGGAAGGATTGTTGCTGCCGCAACCGATCGCGGCGAATGTCTCGCTCGGCAATATCGGCAGTGTGGCGCGCCACGGTGTGGTCGATGCGAAGCGCGAGAACGCGCTGGCGCAAAAGCAGATCGCAGCGATGCGGATTCGCAGCTCTGGGCCGGGGCAGATAGTCGGCGAGCTATCGGGCGGTAATCAGCAGAAGGTCGTGATCGGCCGCTGGCTGGCGCGCGATTGCCGCGTGCTGTTATTCGACGAACCGACGCGCGGCATCGACGTCGGCGCGAAGTTCGATATCTATGGTCTGATGGGCGCGCTGGCTCGCGAGGGCCGTGCGCTCGTCGTGGTGTCGAGCGACCTGCGCGAACTGATGCTGATCTGCGACCGGATCGGCGTGATGTCGGCGGGACGCATGACGGGGATGTTCGAGCGCGCCAGCTGGACCCAGGACGCGTTGCTGGCCGCGGCATTTGCGGGCTATCGCGCGCGCGAAACGCTGCTGCACGCCGTCGACACCAACGAACCAGGGAGTCTGTCATGACGAAGCAACCGGTACCTCCGGGCGGCAATCAGGGCGCCGCTCAAGGTGCCCCCGGCGCGGCGAGCGTGACGCCCCCGGCCGACCCGTCCGCGCCGCTCGCGAGCGGCAAGCCGGCGGGCACGCGTCTCGGCTTTTCGAACTATCTGGGTCTGGCGGGCGCGCTGCTGGCGATGATCGTGCTGTTTTCGGTGCTCAGCTCGCACTTTCTGACCTACGACACGTTCAGCACGATCGCCAACCAGATTCCCGACCTGGTCGTGATGGCGGTGGGCATGACTTTCGTGCTGATCATCGCCGGGATCGACCTGTCGGTCGGCTCGGTGCTGGCGTTGGGCGCGTCGGTGGTCAGTGTGGCAGCCCTGAAGTGGCATTGGGCGCCGCTGCCGGCGGCGGTGCTCGGTATGGCCGCGGCCGCGCTGACCGGCACGGTGACGGGCGGGATCACGGTGGGCTGGCGGATTCCGTCGTTCATCGTCTCGCTCGGCGTGCTGGAAGCGGCGCGCGGCCTGGCCTACCAGATGACGAACTCGCGTACCGCCTATATCGGCGACGCATTTGACGTGCTGTCCAACCCGATCGCCTTCGGCATTTCGCCGGCCTTCCTGATCGCGGTGGCGGTCATGGTAATTGCGCATCTGGTGCTTACGCGCACGGTGTTCGGCCGCTACCTGGTCGGCATCGGCACGAATGAGGAAGCGGTGCGGCTGGCCGGCGTCAATCCGCGCCCTTATAAGGTCATCGTGTTTGCGCTGATGGGGGCGCTCTCCGGCCTCGCGGCGCTGTTCCAGATTTCGCGGCTCGAAGCGGCCGACCCGAACGCGGGCGACGGCATTGAACTGCAGGTGATCGCGGCGGTCGTCATTGGCGGTACGAGCCTGATGGGCGGCCGGGGTTCGGTGATCAGCACGTTTTTCGGTGTGTTGATCATCTCGGTGCTGGCGGCGGGACTTGCGCAGATCGGCGCGAACGAACCCACCAAACGTATCATCACCGGCGCGGTGATCGTAGTGGCGGTGGTGCTGGATACGTATCGAAGCCGACGCAAGCGCGCCTAGGCGGCGAGCGTCGGCGTGGTAGCAGGCAAGTGGGGCCAGGCAGTGCGTGGATAGAGCAGGTTGGATCTGTCATTGATGCAAGCGCCCGGTATGGTGCAGGTCGCACCGGCCGGCGGGAAAACAGGCAGGAGAGCAACAGGATATGGCGACCATCAAGGATGTAGCGGCCGTGGCAGGTGTGTCGTTCACGACGGTTTCGCACGTCGTGAACAACTCGCGGCCGGTGTCGGCCGATGTGCGCGCAAAAGTCGAACGTGCGATCCATCAACTCCACTATGTGCCGTCGGCGGTCGCCCGGTCGCTGAAGGCGCGTGCGACCGCGACGATCGGGCTGGTGGTGCCCAACAGCACGAACCCGTATTTTGCGGAACTGGCGCGCGGTATCGAGGACGGTTGTGCGCGCAACGGTTACTGCTTGTTCTTCTGCAATTCCGACGACGATCCAGCCAAGCAGCGTAACTATTTGCGGGTGCTGCAGGAAAAGCGCATCGATGGACTGATCGTGGCCTCGGCCGGCGACGACGCCGTGCTGGCGCAGGCGCTGGCCGACGCGCGCGAGCCGCTGGTGGTGGTCGATCGCAACATCGAGGGACTCTCGGCGGATCTGGTGCAGATCGACCATGAAAAGGGCGCGTACCTGGCCACGCGCCATCTGCTCGAACTCGGCCATGTGAAGATCGGTTGCATTACCGGGCCGGTTGCCACGGCCGTCAGCGCCATGCGGGTGCACGGCTTCATTCGCGCCATGGCGGAGCGCGGCATCGAGATTGCGCCGGGCGCGATCGTCGAAAGCGATTTTTCGGGCACCGGCGGCTATCGCGCGGCGAGCCAGTTGTTCGACGCGGTAATGCCCTCGGCGATCTTCGCCGGCAACGACATGATGGGCATCGGCGCTTTGCGTGCCGCGGCGGAGCGCGGCATCAACGTGCCGCGCGACTGCTCGATCATCGGTTTTGACGATATCGAACTGGGGCGCTTCACCTATCCGGCCCTGTCGACGGTGGGCCAGTCGGTGCGCGCGCTTGGCGAGATGGCGGCCCAGACCCTGATCGAGCGGATCACCGGCACGGCTGCGGGCACGGCGGGCGCGCCGGCGCGCCGGCGGGTGGTCGCGCCGCGGCTGATCGTGCGCGAATCGACCGCGACATGGGCGGGCGCCGGGGCAGGGGCGGACCGACAGGGCGTCACGGCATAGGCATAGGGTCCGGTTGCCCCACCGTTCGCTCCCACCTTCCACAATAACGGTTTGATGGAAAAGGCCGTCGCAAGTCATCCTTGCGCGGCCGGGCAGCCATGCCTGGCCGCCTGAAAACATAATTCTCAGGGCACGCTGCTCTCCGCCCGCATTCCCCGCCAGCCGTCCCCACAGCCCCTGGTTCAATCCTGACGGTTTTGTAATTCATACCAATTCGGTCCGCTAGATTCCTCACACCATATAAAAACTTTAAGTATGGGATTGGCATGCCGTAAACGCCTGTTAGAGCGCGAATTCTAAAAGCGCCAGGCAGATCGAGGCGACTCGCACGTCGCGCCACGTACGCACTCTCCCCATTCGATACGTCACAGGAACAAGCATGTTGAACAAGGGCATCACCATCAAGGCGCGGATCGGCCTGATCATGGCTTTTCTCGCCGCATTGCTGCTGATCATCGGCGTGCTCGGCCTGACGGGCATGAGCCACTCGAACGACGCCTATCACGAGACGTTCACCAACGAGATGCCGAGCGCCGTCGATATCGGCAACGCCGAGCTTTACGCGGCGCGCGAACGCCTTGCGCTCGATCGTGCGGCTTTCCTGTTCGGGACCCCGGAAGTGGCGGCCACGGTGGAGCGCGCGCGAACCATGCGCACGACCTCCGATGCGTGGTGGAAAAAATATTACGACCTGCCGCGTGACGCGGAGGAGGACCGGCTCGCCCAGGATGTCTCGGCCAGGCGCGAGACGCTGCATCAGGCGATGGACGGGTTTGCCGCGATCGTGAGCGGGTCCGACCAGTCGAAGGTCGCGGCTGCCGCGAAGGACCTGCAAGTCAAATACAACGAACTGTCGTCCGCCGACGATGCCTTGCGCAAGCTCCAGTTCACGCAGGGGCAGGCAGGTTTCGATACCGTGCAGAATAACTTCGCCACGTTCCGCCTCGTGAGCATGGTCGCGGTGGTCGTCGGGCTGCTGGCGGCGCTGTTTTCGTATCTGACGCTCAGCCGCGCTATCGGCCGGCCGCTTGGCGAGGCACTCGGTCATTTCGACGCGATCGCTGCCGGCGACCTGCGCCGTCCAGTAGTGGTGGCCTCGCGCGACGAAATGGGCCAGTTGCTCGAAGGCATCGCGAAGATGCAGCGCAGCCTCACCGAGACGGTGCGCTCGGTGCGTAGCGGCAGCGAATCGATTGCCACCGCGACACGCCAGATCGCCGCGGGCAATTCCGACCTGTCCTCGCGCACGGAAGAGCAGGCCTCGGCCCTGCAGGAGACTGCATCGAGCATGGAAGAATTGACCGGCACCGTGAAGCAGAACGCCGACAACGCCCGCCAGGCGAGCTCGCTGGCGGCCAATGCATCGGACATTGCCAACAAGGGCAGCGCGGTGGTCGGGCAGGTGGTCGGGACCATGGGTGACATCAACCAGAGCTCCGCGAAGATTGCCGACATTATTTCGATTATTGAAGGCATTGCCTTCCAGACCAACATTCTGGCGCTCAACGCGGCAGTCGAAGCGGCCCGCGCCGGTGAGGAAGGCCGCGGCTTCGCGGTGGTGGCCGGTGAAGTGCGCAGTCTGGCGCAACGCTCGTCGGCGGCTGCGAAGGAAATCAAGGAACTGATCGACACCTCGGTGGAGCGGGTCCAATCCGGCTCGGCGCTGGTCGACGAGGCCGGCCGCACGATGACGGAGATTATTGGCGCGGTGCAGCGCGTCACGGACATCATGGGTGAAATCGCCGCCGCCTCCGAGGAGCAGAGCAGCGGCATCGAGCAGGTGGCGCGCGCCGTCAACCAGATGGATGAAGTGACCCAGCAGAACGCGGCACTGGTCGAAGAGGCTGCTGCGGCGGCTCAATCGCTCGAAGATCAGGCCGGCAAGCTGCGCACCGCCGTGGCGGTGTTCCAGCTCGAAGAGGGGGCGTTCAAGGCGCCCGTTACCCAGATAGTGAACCGTCCGGCCACGAAGCCCGCGGTGCGCAAGGCGGCTGCGACGCCTCGGGCCCGCGCGTCGGCGCCAACGCCGGCCACGACGCCGGCTGCGGCCTCTGCCGCAAGCGCAGCGAGCGCACCGGCGCCGGGTAAGGCCGCGGCGTCGATCAAAGCCCCCGTGCCAGCCACGGGCGGCAGCGACAACGACTGGGAAACGTTCTGATGGGCGTCCGAGAGGCAGGCTGACACCCTGCCGCTGCAGCGCCATCGGCCGCTTGTGAGGCCTAGCCCACCGCGCTGGAGCAGAAACTAATCAACAATCAGGACCACGGTTGCGTATGCAACCGTGGTCTTTTTTCGTTGTCAGCGTACTAAGCGACCCGGTTCGACTCCTGATCCGGTACATTGACGGGCGCGACTACCGTTGTATCCGGGTAGCTGCGGCCGGTGAGTGCGTCTGCCGCGGCCGGTCGCATCCTGCTTATCCTGCCCGGAACGCTGCGCCGTGCGGCATCGCCCGGCCCCGCTCATGCCATTCCGACCCATTCAATGCGCCAGCCAGAAAGGACCGACATGACGCCACACGACCTCGCGCAACGCCTCGTTGACGCGCGCAGGCAGCATCGCCTGATCGATGCACCACCGCCGGACAGCCTGCCGCCCGACGCAGCCACCGCTTATGCGATCCAGCAGGCGGTGATTGCGGGACTCGGCCAGCGGACCGGCGCCTGGAAAATCGGCGCCAAGGCGCCGGGCGGAGCGGCCTCGGGCGCGCCCATTCCGGCCTCGCTCGTGTTCGAGTCGCCCGCGCGCGTCGCACATGGCGGCTTTTTCCGCGTCCTGCTGGAACTGGAGATTGCGTTTCGCTTCAGCGAGGCCATTGAGCCGCGCGGCGAGGCCTATGCGCGCGACGAGGTGCTCGCGCGGGTTGGCGTGGTGCTGCCGGCGATTGAGATCGTGGATAGCCGCTTTGGCGAGTGGCCCAATATTGCTCCGCTTGCGCAACTGGCCGACGCGCAGAACAACGGCGCGCTGGTAACCGGACATCCGGTGGCCTACTCGGGATTCGCGCGCACGTTCGATTTCGTGTCGCCGGAGCTGGAATTGACCTTTGAGGGCGCGTCGTTGCTGCCGGAAGCGCTCGGCAACCCGGTTGGAGATCCGCGCGAGTTGCTGGTCTGGTTTGTGAATCATTGCGCGGCAATGGGTATTACGATCGAACCGGAGTGGACCATTACCACCGGTTCCTATGTGGGCGCGCACCGGATCGGCCAGGCCGGCATCGTGCATGGCCATATCGACGGGCTGGGTGAAGTCGAAATCGAGTTGACCTGACCCATCCCAATCAGGTGTCCGCACGGACATCCTGTCCCTGGGGACGCATCCGGGCATGCCGTCTCCCCGTATACACCTATGAAAGCCATCCCGCGAGCGGCCGAAATCCAGTTATGTAAGTAGCCGACCATGCCACTGATATGGATATCGGTCGTGATAGCCGGACACTGTACGTTTGCGTGTAACTTGCGGTGAACGAAAGCGGCGCTGCAGTGACGAACGCATCGAGTGCCACGCGCAAGCCAACATGTAACACGGCGTGAATGTTGTGCACGAAAACGCTTCGCTGCGCGTTGAGGAAAAAAGGCGCACGCTGCAGTCATTGCGATGCTTCGGGCCAATGCAGGGAAACAGAAGAGACACAAGACGTTTTGCGCAAGATAGCAGTGTGGGTGGCTGCAATCCTGGGCAATCCGGTCGAAGATTGTAGGTGACCGAATCTGTGTTTCCAAGTGAGGATTGTAGGGAGGGCAACACGGCACGATTTTCATCACGTAGTCCGTGAAAAAAAATTTAAAAGGGTTTAGGATGAATTCGAGCGATGTCGTTTCCGAATAGCGCGCCGCGCACGACATCGGTCTAGACTTTGGCGAGGAGGTAGCATGGATATCTACAGCAGTTTCGCGACCCGCTTCGAGAAAACGCGAGAAGATGAACTCTCGCTCGAGGAGTATCTCGCGCTCTGCAAAGACAATCCCGCCGCGTACGCTACAGCTGGCGAACGCATGTTGACGGCAATCGGAGAACCCGAACAGATCGACACTCGCAACGACCCGCGCATGTCGCGGATCTTCGCGAACAAGGTCATCAAGGTATACCCCGCATTCCGTGAGTTCTACGGAATGGAAGACGTGATCGAGCAGGTGGTCGCGTACTTCCGGCACTCGGCCCAGGGGCTCGAAGAAAAGAAGCAGATTCTGTATTTGCTCGGCCCGGTCGGTGGCGGCAAATCGTCGATCGCGGAACGTCTGAAGCAACTCATGGAGCGTGTACCGTTCTACTCGATCAAGGGCTCGCCCGTGAACGAGTCGCCGCTGGGTCTGTTCGACTACGACGAAGACGGTCCGATCCTTGAAGAGCAGTACGGCATTCCACGCCGTTATCTAAAGAGCATTCTCAGCCCATGGGCCGTCAAACGGCTGCATGAATATAACGGCGACATTCGCAAGTTCCGCGTCGTGCGCCGCTATCCGTCGATCCTTCGGCAGATTGGTATTGCCAAGACAGAACCGGGTGACGAAAACAATCAGGACATTTCGTCGCTGGTCGGTAAAGTCGACATCCGCAAACTCGAGCAATACGCACAAGATGACGCCGATGCGTACAGCTACTCCGGTGGCTTGTGCCTCGCGAATCAAGGCCTGCTCGAATTCGTCGAAATGTTCAAGGCGCCAATCAAGGTCTTGCACCCGCTCTTGACCGCTACCCAGGAAGGCAACTTCAAGGGCACGGAAGGCTTCGGCGCTATCCCGTTCGACGGCGTGATCCTCGCTCACTCGAACGAATCTGAATGGAAGGCGTTCCGCAATAATCGCAACAATGAGGCACTGCTCGACCGGATATTCGTCGTAAAAGTACCGTATTGCTTGCGCTACGGCGAAGAGATCAAGATCTACGAGAAGCTGCTCCGTAACTCGTCGCTGTCGAGCGCGGTGTGTGCGCCCGGCACCTTGAAGATGATGGCGCAGATGTCGGTGCTGACGCGCTTGCAGGAGCCGGAGAATTCGAGCCTGTTCTCGAAGATGCAGGTCTACGACGGCGAGAATCTGAAAGACACTGATCCGAAGGCGAAGTCGTTTCAGGAGTATCGCGACTTTGCCGGCGTCGATGAAGGCATGACGGGTGTGTCGACCCGCTTCGCATTCAAGATCCTCTCGCGCGTGTTCAACTTCGATTCAACCGAGGTCGCAGCGAATCCGGTGCATCTGATGTACGTGCTCGAACAGCAGATCGAACGCGAGCAGTTCCCACCGGAAACCGAGCAGAAGTACCTGTCCTTTATCAAGGACGTGCTCGCGTCGCGCTATGCAGAGTTCATCGGCAAGGAGATTCAGACCGCTTATCTGGAATCGTATTCGGAGTACGGGCAGAACATCTTCGATCGTTACGTCACGTATGCCGACTTCTGGATCCAGGACCAGGAGTTCCGCGACCACGACACGGGCGAGAGTTTCGACCGCGCGTCGCTGAATGCGGAACTGGAGAAGATCGAGAAGCCCGCTGGCATCAGCAATCCAAAGGACTTCCGCAACGAGATCGTCAACTTCGTACTGCGTGCGCGTGCGGCGAACGCAGGCAAGAACCCGGCGTGGATCAGCTACGAGAAACTGCGCGTCGTGATCGAAAAGAAGATGTTCTCGAACACGGAAGAACTTTTGCCGGTCATCTCGTTCAATGCAAAAGGATCGGCGGAGGAACAGCGCAAGCACGAAGACTTCGTCAACCGGATGGTCGCGAAGGGTTATACGCCCAAGCAGGTGCGACTGCTGTGCGACTGGTATCTGCGCGTGCGTAAGTCATCGTGATTGGCTCATGAAACTTATAGCGTGCCGCCCGCGCAAGCAGACTGCGCGGGCACCTTGCGAGGCGCAAGTTGCATGGCATAGCGTGCATTTGCAAGGCGTCTCGCGCACCTGAAATGAGTGCGGCTGCATGGGATCAGAGTAAGTGCTGAAGCACTAACTCTGATCGACACGGGAGACCGGATGTGCTTCATCAAATCATCGACCGCAGGTTAGCTGGCAAGAACAAAAGTATTGCAAACCGCGAACGCTTCTTGCGTCGTGTCAAAGGCTATATCCGTCGTGCCGTCTCGGAAGCGGTGCGCGACCGCAGCATCAAGGATATTCAGAACACCCAGAGCATCACGATTCCGCGCAAGGACATTGCGGAGCCGTCGTTCAGGCATGGACCTGGCGGCAAGCGCGAAATGGTGCACCCGGGTAACGCCGACTATATCCGCGGCGACAAGATTCCGCGTCCCCAGGGCGGTGGCGGCGGAGGCAGCGGCAACCAGGCCAGCAATGAAGGCGAGGGTCAGGACGACTTCGTGTTCGAACTGAGCCGCGAAGAATTCATGCAGTATTTCTTCGACGACCTCGAATTGCCGCGTCTGGTCAAAACCCATCTGCTGGCCGTGCCTACCTGGAAAAGCATTCGTGCAGGCTGGGCGGCGGAAGGCACCCCCAATAACATCGACGTGGTCCGTTCGCTGCGTAGCGCGCTTGGCCGGCGTATTGCGCTCGGTGCGCCGCTCGTCAACGAGTTACATGAACTCGAAAAGCAACTCGAAGTCATGAAGGCCGACCCCGACGATCGCCGCGAAGACATCAAGGTACTTGAGGAGGAAATTCATCATCTGCGCGGGCGCATCTGGCGCATCCCGTTCATCGATCCTTTCGATCTGCGTTACGTGAACCGCGTGAAGCAGCCGACGCCGTCCAGTCAAGCAGTGATGTTCTGCCTGATGGACGTGTCGGGTTCGATGGACGAGCAACGCAAGGATCTCGCCAAGCGCTTCTTCATTTTGTTGTATCTGTTCCTCAAGCGTAACTACGAAAAAATCGAAGTGGTGTTCATTCGCCATCACACGCGGGCAGAGGAGGTCGACGAAGACACCTTTTTCCATTCGACCGAAAGCGGCGGCACGGTGGTGTCGAGCGCGCTGGAGTTGATGAAAAAGGTCCAGGAGGAGCGCTATTCGCCCACTGAATGGAACATTTACGGGGCGCAGGCCTCCGACGGCGACAACTGGACCGACGATTCGCCGAAGTGCCGCAAGATCCTCAGTGATGACATTCTCGAAAAGGTGCGCTATTTTGCGTATATTCAGGTAACGCCCGAAGAACAGAACCTGTGGCTCGAATATGCGCAGCTCGCACTGTCGCAGCCGCACATGGCGATGAAGAAGGTCGAAACGGCCGCCGACATCTATCCAGTGTTCCGGGAGTTGTTTGAAAAGCAGGTGGCGTCGTCATGAGCACCAAACATCTGCACAATGAGGCGCGCGGCTATCAGCCGGAGCGCAAAAAAGGCGTGCCGAAGCAGAAGTCCGGGCATGCCGAAGCCGCAGCGGCCGGAACAGAGGCCACTGACGCGGGAGCGGGTCTTGACGTAGCTGAAGCACGGGGACACACCGGAACGCCCGCCGACGGGCAAAGGGAAGTCCGTATGAACGTAGTCGATAGACGGCCTTTGCCGTGCCCGTCCGACTGGACCTTTGAGCTGATCGAGGAATACGACACCCATATTGCGCATGTTGCAGAGCAATATGAGCTTGACGTGTATCCGATCCAGCTTGAACTCATCAGCGCTGAACAGATGATGGATGCGTACGCGTCCGTCGGCATGCCGGTCAACTACCGGCACTGGTCGTTCGGCAAGCACTTCCTTTCAACGGAAAAAAGCTACCGTCGCGGCCAGATGGGGCTGGCGTATGAAATCGTCATCAATTCGAACCCCTGCATCGCGTATCTGATGGAAGAGAACACGATGACGATGCAGGCTCTCGTCATCGCGCACGCGGCCTACGGGCACAACTCGTTCTTCAAGGGCAACTATCTGTTCAAGCTCTGGACGGATGCGCACGCGATCATCGATTACCTCGTCTACGCGAAGAATTACATTGCGGAGTGCGAGGAGCGCTTCGGTCTGGACCGGGTGGAGGAACTGCTGGACTCCTGCCATGCGCTGCAGAATTACGGCGTCGACCGGTACAAACGGCCCCAAAAGCTCTCGTTGCAGAAGGAGTCCGCGGCGCGGCGCGAGCGGGAAGCGTATCTGCAGTCGCAGGTGAACGAGTTGTGGCGCACGTTGCCGAACAAGCACACGCCGCTGCCGGAAGAAACCGACGACCGCTATCCGCCCGAGCCGCAGGAAAACCTGCTGTACTTCGCGGAGAAGAATGCGCCGTTGCTGGAGCCGTGGGAGCGCGAGGTGATCCGCATCGTGCGCAAGATCGGCCAATATTTCTATCCGCAGCGCCAGACCCAGGTGATGAACGAAGGCTGGGCGACGTTCTGGCACTACACGCTGCTCAACACGCTCTATAACCAGGGCAAGCTGGAAGACGGCTTCATGATGGAGTTTCTCCATTCGCACAGCAACGTCGTCTACCAGCCGCCGGTCACGAAGCCGTATTACAGCGGGATCAATCCGTATGCGCTCGGCTTTTCGATGATGAGCGACATCCGCCGCATCTGCGAAAACCCGACCGACGAGGATCGCAAGTGGTTTCCCGAGCTGGCGGGTAGTCCGTGGTTGCCGGCGCTCCACTACGCGATGCGCAATTTCAAGGACGAAAGCTTTGTGGCGCAGTATCTGTCCCCGCATCTGATCCGCGAAATGCGGCTCTTCTCGGTGCTGGACGACGACATGCGCGACGCGCTGGAAGTCTCCGCGATCCACGACGACAGCGGCTATCAGTATGTGCGCCAGGCGTTGTCGCGGCAGTACGATATGCATCACCGCGAGCCGAACATCCAGGTCTGGTCGGTCAATACGCGCGGCGACCGCAGTCTGACGTTGCGGCATTTCATGAGCGACAACCGCCATCTGTCCGGCGATAGCGATGAGGTGCTCAAGCACATGGCGCGGCTGTGGCAGTTCGACGTGTATCTGGAAAGCGTCGACGAAAACGGTACGGTCAGGAAGCGCTATGAGTGCCGGTACGTGCCGCCGGCGGTGCGGGTTTGAGGCGCAGCATGCGCTAAGGGATGTTTCTATTAAAAGCCAGCCTTCGGGCTGGCTTTTTGTTGGCGCGATGGCCTGCGTGGCGCCCACGCAGTCTTGCCTACCCGGGCGCTATCGCCAGCACGTGAGGGCGGCAGCGTGCAAAAGTAACTTCGGAAGGACAAAAAAACGCCCAGTCAGGGGGCTGGGCGAAGTCACCAGGAGTCTGGCGACGGAGGATTTCTGTACTGGGATACAGGCTGGCGTGTACAGCAGCTACGGGCCTGTTTCCTATTTGCGGCTTGTGAGCCGCTCTGTCCTGAACAACGCGTCGGTTAATGAGCGACGTACACGGGCGGCGAGTAGCTGCTGACCGTCACTTCGCGCCGTTGACCCGACTGCGAGCTACCGCTGGTGCTCGGGCCGTAGCCGGTGCTCGCCGCTTGCGCGGTGGCGTTCTGCGCAGCCACACGGGCTTCAGCAGCCTGGATGTCCGACGGGTAATACGGGTCAGCGCCACGGGCAGGCGAGTAGCCGGCCTGTTCCACTTGCACCAGTTCCGCACGCACCTGGGCGCGGGTCAGGGGCTGGCTCGATTGGGCGTACGAAGCCACCGGAGCAGCGAGCACAGCGGCGATAGCAACAGCTTGAATAAGGGATTTCATGATCTTTGACCTCCGAAGATTATTTTGTCGACTGCCACAAACAAACTTTCTAAACCGGTACGACCGAATTAATGGCCGAAGAACACCGAGTGCAGGCCGGTAACGGGCTTAGCCGAACCCGACTGCGACGTTTGTTGGTTCACGCCACCGTACGAGCTGTTCGTATTGGCGTTGGCATCGGCGCGTTCAGCGGCAATCGTTTGTACGCTCTGGCCTTGTTGCGAAGCAGGTGCTCCAACTGAAGGACGGTAGAACGGAGCCGGGCCGTAGCCGCTTGCGAACGCGGGAGCAGCGAGGGTGGCAGAAGCGGCAACCAGCAGGGCAGCAAGAATCTTGGTCTTCATGATGGACTCCATATACGTTTCGACTTCGGTTCAGGAAGGCGTCGCGACAAGGGCCTGAGCGGTGTGTCTGCAACGTCGATGGAGCCAGTGTATACCCTAGCTATCAAATATTTGTATCGATAGGATGAAATCACTGTTATAAATTGGCCGCCAATCCCATCAGGCCTGTCAGATAAGGCTGAGCGGCGGCGGCCCGGTGCGGCCGCCCGAAAAATGGCGCGTCCCTTACGCCACGACGATATCCGTCCCCAATTGATGCAGCAGGTCGCGTAACGCTTCGGCCTGGGCCATCCGCGCGCCGCCACGTAGATGAATCTGTACGGCGTGGCCGGCAATGCCATCGACGGGATGCGCAAGCCATAACTCGACCGCGAGACCGAGGCCGTCGGGCTGATTGTCGGCCACCGGTTCGATGACACGCGGCTTGAAAGAGGCACGCTCGGACATGTCGAATTTCCTCCTGATCGGATGTTGAGCCTCGATCCTAGTCAGCCTCAGGTGGGTCGACAAACGACAAATACGCGTTTGCAAATCATCGTGCCGCTTAGCAGGAATCGCGCTTAGTACAGGAACATTTGTTGGTTCTGCTGGACTGGTGGTGGCTGCTAAGGTAGCGCTCGTACATCGTTGCAGCGATGCCGCTGCCTTAGCAGCGTTGCCTGTATTGCAACACGGCGTTTCAATACGCGGCCGCCACACGCAAGAAGCTGCAGCCCACCAATCCGGCTGACTGGATTGCGTTCCTCACGTCGGGGAAGGTCGATCTGGTACTTGCTAACTTCACTATTACGGATGAGCGTGCCAAGCAAGTCGACTTTAGTATTCCTTACTTTTTGTCGGGTAAGCAGTTCCCCGCCAAAAAGGGCGTGCTGAAGTGGGCGCCGACATCCCGAAGGGCAAGGTGCGCCTGACGGCCTTCGTCAACCGAGGTGCACGCTACGAAGGCCGCGAACGGGAGGTCCGAAACTTCGGCCTCCCGGATGGGTCAGTCCCGGGAGGCCGCCACGTCTAACTCACCGACGGCTCGCCTTCCCCGGGCTTCTTGCCGGGCCGGTCGGCCGGCGATTGCTTGCGTTTTTCGTCATGCCGCTCGGGCATTTTGCTCTTCTCGCTGTCACTATGAACGGCTTGCGGCGGATGCTCAAGATCTGGCGGAGTGGTGTGTTGGGATTTGCTCATGACGGGCTCCTTGGGTGAATCCAATCAAGGAGTAGCAACCGCCGGTCCTGAGGTTGGGGTTTGTCTGGCGCCTGATGGGTGATCGCGGTGGGATTGGTCTTACAAGCGTGCTGCGCAAGTAACACGGCGCGTGAGGCGCCTCTAGTTTGATATAGAGTAATAAAGCAGCCGGATTTGAACACAGTGCCGTCCTCACCTTTTATGGGGCTGTCTTTCACATGAAATACAAGGACTATTACGCCACCCTCGGGCTGGAGCGCAGCGCAACCGAGGATGACATCAAGCGCGCCTACCGCAAGCTTGCCCGCAAGTATCACCCGGACGTCACCAAGGAGGCGGACGGCGAGGAGCGCTTCAAGGAAGTGGGCGAAGCGTACGAGGTGCTCAAGGATCCGGAAAAACGTGCGGCCTACGACCGGATGGGCGGCGAATGGCAGAACGGCCAGGAATTCCAGCCGCCGCCGAACTGGGACGAAGGTTTCGAGTTCAGAGGAGCGGGCAGGGAAGCGCCGGACGAGGCCAATCTGGACGATTTCTTCGAAGCCATGTTCGGTCATGCACGCGCCGCGCAGCAACGGCAGGCCGCCGGCGCGATGGCCGGCCAGGATCACCACGCAAAAGTGGTGATCGATCTGGAAGACACCTATCGCGGGGCGCAGCGGTCCATTTCACTGCAAATGCCGGTGCTCGACCCACAGGGCAATGTCACGCTGCAGTCGCGTACGCTGGACGTGACCATTCCGAAGGGCATCCGGGCCGGCCAGCACCTGCGGCTCAACGGTCAGGGCGGCCCCGCAGTGGGCAACGCGCCGCCCGGAGACCTGTATCTGGAGATCGCCTTTCGCGAGCATCCGCGTTTTCGCGTCGACGGCCGCGATGTTTCTCTCGACTTGCCGGTCGCGCCCTGGGAAGCAGCGCTTGGCGCTCAGATCAAGGTTCCGACACCCGACGGATCCGTCGAAATGACCGTGCCCAAGGGTTCGCAAGGAGGACGTCGCCTGCGACTCAAGGGCAAAGGCATTCCGGGGACGCCACCAGGCGATCTGTACGTAATCCTGAACATCGTCTTGCCGCCGGCCGATACCGAGCGCGCAGCCGCCGCCTATGACGTGATGCGGCAGGCGTTCAACTTCGACCCACGTGCGCATTTTTATGGATGATCGCTCATCATGAAAGAGTCCGTGACGACCTATCTGGAAGGCCAGATTGTCAATGAAGAGATGGAGTTCACGCTTGTCGAGTTGTGCCAGGCGAGCGGTGCGTCGCAAGATGAGGTGACCCTGTGGGTCGCTGAGGGCGCATTTACTCCGCGCGGAGCTGAACCGCAGGAGTGGCGTTTTAGCGGTGCATCGCTGCGCCGCGTGCGCACGGCCCGGCGTCTCGCGCACGATCTCGAGATCAATCCGCCAGGTATTGCACTGGTGCTCGATCTGCTCGACGAAATCGATGCGCTGCGCGCCAATCCGAGGCGTGCGCGGAGCGCTTAAAACGCGTTGATGTGAACACTGCGCGGTGAATACTGCGCGACTGAAAATGCGCCCCGCCTGAAGCGCGAATGCACCGCATAGGTAAGCGGTTGCCTCGCGATGAGAGCACCGTCGCTGCCTTCGCGTGTTCGAGTCCATGCGAAGGCAGCCCCGAGCGTGTTTCCGGCCCGGTTCCAGATGTAAAAATGATCCCGCTCAGCCGCTCCAGGCAACGACGCTGGCACGCTCCGTCTCGATTGCCATCAGCAGTCTGGCCACCGCGACCATCGATTTCAACGTGGCCAACGCAAACACGCTGTTTGCTTCGGGCAACTATGCGTTCAACGATATGGCATCCTATATGACCGGCATCTTCGATATGGGCATACCGTTTTTCTACGGGCGTCACGTCTACTATGGGATCACGGGTACGACGTCAGCCGGCGGCGGCACCGGGCCGTACGTTGCGTTCACGTCGAGTTGACGGGATAGCAGGGCTGGTTAGGCGCGGTGTGCAATCCGAGGCGCGCCACTCAATGGATAGCGAGTGCATTTTCGAGCTTCGCTTGCGGTCGCGCCACGTGATAGCCCTGCACGTAGACTTCTGGTCGTTGCCTGAGCCAGCGTAACTGCGCCTCGCTTTCTACACCCTCCACGACGACCCGCATATCCAGCTTGTCGAGCAGGTCGAGGAGGCCGGTCATCACCACGCAGTCGCGTGCCGACACCGGCACGCGAGCCATAAAGCCGCGTGCCAGCTTGACCGTATCGATCTGGGTCGCGCCCAGCATCGCGAGCAGCGAATAACCCGAGCCGAAGTCGTTAAGCGCGATCCGCACGCCGAGTTGACGCAAGGAGCGCGTGAACTCTTGCGTCGACAACACCGTCGATGCGTCTTCCGTCGCGACGAGTTCGAATTCGAGCAACAACGGATCGATTCCGTGACGCTGGGTCGTCTCGCGGATGGTGGTGGCGAGCGCAACATCGAGTAACTGCGACGGCTGGATATTGATCGCTGCAGCCGGCAGCGCCTGGCCGGCCCGCCGCATCTCGCCGAGTTGCAGGCATACCGACTCCAGCATGAATTCCGTGACCTCGCGCGCGGTCTCTCGATCTTCGAAGGCTGACACGAAGCACTCGGGCAGCAGCAGACCATACTCGGGATGCTGCCAACGCAGCAGGCATTCCACGTTAAGCAACTGGAGTGTCTGTGCGCGGACAACCGGCTGGAAGGCAACGCCGAATTCGCCGGATCTCAGGCCTTTGCGAATCCGCTGCGCAAGCGTTTCGTCGCGGCTAGTCGACGCTGCCGCTTCGTGCGTAGCGTTTCGGTCGGTCAGTTTTGACGTGGCATTTCCGATGCGGTCCACGGCGCCTTCCTTTTCAATGTGGGCGGTAAGCATTTGACGAGCCCCTGGGGCGCGTTGCCGACGGTGAGGTTAACGGGGCAGTGACCAGCTTAGCTTCCTTGATGTCGGTCGTTCAGAGCGCGAGCGAACAGTCTGACGCAAAAGCGCGAGGGCTCCGGTTCACAGCCGGCGGTCTGCTGGCGCACGCTGCGCGTCAGCCTGCCCGCCAGCGCGATGCCAATCGGCGTTTTTGTTTAGAATCCGTTAGTCGACGGTACGCACGGGATTGTCCAGGACCATGGATTGCTGATTTTCTCTTGTGCGGCCGTTCGAATGCACGGTCGCGCCTGTTCCTCGAATCCGATGCAGGTTGCCGATACAGAACGGGAGTCGAGCCATCGGCGATGGTTTTCCACAGGAGCGGTATGGTGTGGCATTTTCCGACAGCTATTCCGCCTGCGCTGTGTGCGTGGGCGGTCTTCATGAGCGTGTTGATCACGCAACTGGGCGCACCCGTGCCGGCTGCGCCGATGTTGGTTCTCGCGGGCACCATGGCCGCCGTGGGCGAGGTCTCGTACTCCAGCGTGTTCGTCGCGGCGGTCTGCGCCACCTTGCTGGCTGACACGCTGTGGTTCACCACCGGGCGGCTGCGCGGCCGGCGCATGTTGAATTCTTTGGTGCGCTTCTCGTTGTCCTTCGATGCCACCGTGCGGACAGCGCGGAACATTTTTGAACGCCACGGCGCGCCAATTCTCGCGGTATCCAAATTCGTCCCCGGGCTTGGGCTGATTGCCGCGCCCTTGCTCGGCACCACGAGCATCGATCCGCGTATTTTCCTGCTGTGGGACCTGCTGGGCGCGTCGCTTTGGGCTGGGGCCTGGCTGATCGGCGGCGCCGCGCTGCACGACTATATCGCGCAAGGGATGCTGCTGATACGGCACAACGGCGGCACCATCTTCGATCTGTTCGCCGTGTTGGCCGTCCTGTTTGTCACCTATCGCTGGGTGCGCCGGATCCAGTTTCGCCGTTGGCTGGCGAAGATTCGCATCAGCCCCGAGCAACTGGACGAGCTGATGAAGTCGAATGCTCCGCCGCTCATCTTCGATGCGCGTCCACCGGAAGTGCGCGCGAAGGAAGCGTACCGGATTCCGGGCGCGCGGGCGCTCGACCTGCAATCGCCCGAGCAACTGGATCCGGAACTGCTGGCGCGTCCGATCGTCGTGTACTGCGTCTGTCCTAATGAAGCGACGGCGAAGCGGATCGTGGCCCAGCTGCATGCAAAGAATATTCATCACGTGCAGGCGCTCAAGGGTGGGCTCGACGCATGGGAACGGCACGGTTATCCTGTCGAGCCGTTGTCAGCGGATTTTCATGCACCGAGGGACGAGGAAGGCGATTTCGATCCGGTGCTGGATAACGAGTACACCGTACGGGTCCGTCTCACGAAATAATGCGCTTCGCCGGGTGGGCCGGACACAAACATGGCCGCCGTTCACAAACTTCGATACCTATGTCACTATGCAAGGCATGAACTCACGTAACGTTCCGAACCGGTCGCATCATCATCACGGCAGCAGCCCGTTGCGCCGTGGTTCGTTACGTCTCATCGCACTGAAGTCAGGAACGCACTGAGTTCCAGCTTCATGCAAAACGACCAAAGGCGCCTAAGGCGCCTTTTTTTATTTCTACACTACCTGGAGTGCAAGCATGACCATGATTCGCGGAACACGTTTTATCGTCGGTAAGGAAGCGGCACAAGCCCGCGCGTTGGAAAATCGCTTCCGGAGCTACCTTCATTGATGCCGGTGCCGAAGAAGCCATCGTGCCTGCGCTGTGGTCGCAGGATACCTTCGTGGAAAAGGCCGGTGGCAGCGAAATCATTGGGCAAATGTGGGCCTTTCCGGACAAGAAAGGCCGGCCCTGTTGCCTGATTCCTGAGGCCACCGCGCTGTTTCAGGAACGCTGCCAGGAACTGCTCGAGGGGCACCGCGAACGCATGCTGTTTTACGTGGCACGCTGCTATCGCTATGAACGTCCCCAGGCCGGCAGGTACCGCGAGTTCGTGCAACTCGGCTTCGAGTACCTGTGTCCGGACCCCGAGCGCGCGCTGGTCCGCAGCCGCGAACTTGCCGCAGGCTTTCTCGATTCGTTAGGGCTGCGTTACGCGCTCGACCTGGCTGCGAAGCGCGGCCTTAGCTATTACCTGAACGGGCAGGGGTTCGAGATTCGCTGCAACGAACTCGGCGCACAACAGCAAATGACAGGTGGGGGCGCGTATCGGGAGGGCGCGGGCTTCGGTCTCGGCGCAGAAAGGTTGTTGTTGGCGATGAGCATGCAAGGTCTGTTGACAGCATTAACCGCAGGTACTGACAGCGGGAACTAACAGCAGGCTAACGATTTGCTAACAGAGAGCGACGCAGAGAAACACTCGGCAAGCTCATCGTGATCGCGGCCCCGGACAACATCGGGGCCGCTCACACTGCCCCGTCTTAGTGCAACTCCGCGAAAAAGGGATACAGAATTCGGCTAGCCGCGGGAGCACAGTTTTGTAGAGCTGCCAAACACGCGGTTTCAAGCCAGTTTGATGATGAATATCGAGTTTTGCCGAACTATCATTGCGCCAGATTGACGCACCCTCAGCGCGGATGAAGAGGGAAGAGACCAACTCGTGGAGCCATGATGTACGCAGAGAGTATCGACAAATTCGCCAAGATCGGCGCGCATAAAGCAGTAGCGATTGCGCGTTCGCCACTCGCCTTTCTGATTGGCGCGGCTATGGCAGGGGCCTATATCGGCTTCGGCGACATCCTGATGTTTTCGGTCGGCTCGCATGTCGATCCGGCTTACGTGCACCTGATCATGGGTGCGGTATTTGCCTGCGCGCTGACCATCGTCGTGTTCGCCGGCTCGGATCTGTTCACCGGTACGGCGATGTACATGCCGTTTGCCGTGTTGCGCGGCGAGACGGGTGTAGGCGGGATGGTGCTGGTGTGGATCGTGTGCTGGATCGGCAACCTGATCGGCGCGGTGGTGCTCGCGGTGATCCTGCATGCGGCCGGCGGCGGGGTGCTGCTGACCGACGGTTCCGAGGTCTTCTTCAAGGCGGTCACGGCAAAGATGTCCGCGCCGGGTCTCGCGCTGTTCTCGAAAGGACTCCTGTGCAACTGGCTCGTGTGCCTTGCGATCTGGATGGCAGCACGCACGAATAACGACGGCGCCAAACTGGGCCTGATCTTCTGGCCGGTCTTCGCGTTCGTGGCAAGCGGCTTCGAACACAGCGTCGCCAACATGTTCGTGTTCGCGCTGGCGCTGATCGGCGAGCATCCGGACAACATCACGCTTGCCGGTGCTGTGCACAACGAAATTTTCGTCACGCTCGGCAATCTTGCCGGTGGCGCCATCTTCATGGGTCTCGGCTACTGGCTGCAGGAAGGCGGTATCGGCCATCCTTCGAAAAGCCGCCTGCCGGCGAACGCTGGCGGCGCCCATACGAGCTGATAACGCAACACTACGCTGAACTGCGTTGACGAATGCCCGCGCCTGAGAGATCAGGCGCGGGCATTCTGCTTTTTGGGGCAACGGGGCGGCTCATGTTAGCCGCTCATGGATACACTCATATGCGCGCCGACGACGCAGCCGGCCGCCACGATCAGCAGAACCAGCACGGTAATCGCGCTAAAGCGGTAGTCGCGCTGACGCAGGAACATGCCGAGCGTCAGGATCAGGTGCAGAACCGGCAGCAGGATGAACAGGGCAATGCCGGCTGTGACGATGGGCATGCCAGCCGGCAGCGCGACTCGATGGCCGCCGGTGGGAGCAGCACTTAGCGTCAAAACGAAGCCTACTGCGATGGTGAGCGAGGCCACCCACGTGCCGTACTTCAGCAACGCGGCGAGCCGGCGCTCGAGCGCCGGCGAAGTCTTCGGATGGATTGGCGCTGCGTTTGGCGTGGTGTTTGATGGCGTCGGCCTCATGCCGGTCCCCCCAATGGCTTGACGTGAAGGGCTTCGAACAGCATCTGTGCCGCTAGCGCAACGAGGACGGCCACAAAAAGAACCCGCAGTTTGTCGTTCGACACGCGCATCAGCACCCGCGCGCCCAGCACTGCACCGGCGACGGAGCCGAGCGCCACCGGGCCGGCGACAGCACTGACGATATCCCCGCGAAGGAAACAGGCGCCTGCGCTGGCGGCCGCCGTCACGCCGATCATGAAGTTGGAGGTGGCCGAAGACACCTTGATCGGCAGGCGCAAGGCCGTATCCATGGCGGGAATTTTTAGCACACCGCTGCCGATGCCGAGCAGCGCAGAGATCAACCCCGCGCCGTACATCAGCAGCATACCGAGCGGTACACGCTGCACCTGGTAGGCGACCTCGTGGCCGAGCGCCCGATCCGGATAGGTGGAGTCGAGGCCGAGCGAGGCGGCCCATCCTCCCGTGCCGGCTGCGACGGCCGTGCCTGCCGGATCGACGCGCCGCGCCAGCATCTGACGCGCCGACACCAGCAGGACCAGCGCGAACAGCAGAAACAGCACGGACACCGGAATGATCCCTAGCAGCAGCACGCCGCACAATGCGCCCAGGGTGGTGGCGGTTTCGAGCACGAGGGCGAGGCGGACATTGGTGAGGCGGGCGCGCAGGAACGGCGCGGCGCCGCCGCAGGAACAGGCGATGACAGAAACAATGCTGGCGCCGATTGCAACGTGAATGTCGAGATGGCCGAACATGGTCAGGATCGGCACGATAAAGATGCCGCTCGCCATGCCAAGCATGCCGCCTAGCGCGCTTGCCCCAAGCGATACCGCGAAGAGCCACAGAGCGAAGCCCATATTCATGACGAATCCCCCGTGCGTCAGCCGCGCTTCGTGCGCCGTGCGAGCCGCGTCACGAACTGGATCTGATCGCCCCGGTAGTAGAGCTTTTCATAGTCGACCGGCTGATGGCCCGCACAATACGAGGTGCGTTCGATCAGAAAGATCGGACTCCCAGGTGCGATGCCGAGTGCCTGCGCGACGGTCTCGTCCGCGCAAGTCGCTTCGAGCCGGTATTCGGCTTCCACCAGCGGCATGTCGTACTTCTGTTCGAGCAGGGAGAAGATCGGTTCGGTGTCCAGATCGTTGCCGATAATCTTTTCGCCGATATCTTTGGGCAGCCACGTTTCATCGAACGAGAGGGGCATGCCGTCCGCGAGCCGCACGCGCTGGATACGCATGACCAGCGTGCCAGCGGCCAGCCCGAGTTGGCGTGCCACCCGGTCGTTCGCCGGCACCACCTGCCTGTCGACGAGGCGTGCGCTCGGATGGCGGCCGAGCGCACGCATATCTTCGACGAAGCCGCTCAGCTCGGTGAGTTCCTGCGTGATTTTGGGCTGGGTAACGAAGGTGCCTTTACCGCGGCGAATTTCGATCAGGCCGCGCTTGATCAGGTTCTGCACCGTCTTTTGAAGGGTGGTGCGGCTCACGCCGAAGCGCTCGAGCAGGCTTTCCTCGTTCGGCAGGCGGCTGCCTGGCGGATAGGTGCCGTCCGCGATGCTGGCTGCCAGCACCGCTTCAACCTGAGCGTAGAGCGGCAGGCTGCTTTCTGGGTCGATAGTCATGTGAGACATAGTGACATCATGACGTCACTATGTCAATGCTGGACGTAGTCAATCGCACGGCCTCAGGCGAGCGCGTTCAATCCTTCCACCACGGCCCGCACCTCGGTGGGGCGCACCACCCGCGCGACTTCGGCGCCATCGCGCAGAAAGATGAGAGTGGGCCACAGCTTGACCTTGAACGAGCGGCCGAGCGGCCGGCCGGGGCCGTCCTCTACTTTCAGACGACGCACTTCCGGATGAGCCTCGAATGCCTGACCGATCAGCGGCTGGGCAGCCTTGCAGTAGCCGCACCAGTCGGTGCCGAATTCGAGGACCGTTGCGCCCGCAAGCATGTCAACCTCGGCACGGGTCGGCGAGGTGGTGGAATAGGCGTTGGAAGCGGCAGCGTGACTAGTCATTTTTGCTCCGGGATGGACTATGCGGGGACGTTGCGGGCAGCACGATTTACCGGACTTCAGGGTTTGCAACGCGCTGCAGCACAGCTTCAATGTATCGGAAAACTTCACCTGCGGCATTTGGCGAACATATCGCCATAAGCGCGTCGCTTTCGTGTGCTTTAAATGGCATTCTCTCGCTTGCTTAAGCGTTCTGAATGCGAGAATCTTGCGAAGCTGGTCCGTTCGCACCGAGCCGCTACAGTGCCTATCGCGCAACGGTTGCGAACGTCAGCCAATTCAACAAGACAAGTGTGCCGAGGAGATTGCGTTAATGAAGCCGGATAGCCGAACGGCCGACGCGTTGCGCGACAGTTTGACCACGACCTTCCTGGTCGGTGGCGGGGAAATGGGCGCGCTGATTCGTGCGCACGACTGGAATTCGACCTCGCTCGGCGCGCCGGAGAACTGGCCGCAGGGCCTGAAGACCGCGATCCGCATCATGCTCACATCGCGCCAGCCGATCTGGATCGGTTGGGGGCCGGAGCTGCTGTTCTTCTACAACGACCCCTATAAATCGATCATCGGCGGCAAGCATCCGGTCGCGCTCGGTCAGCCGACCGAGGTGGTATGGCATGAAATCTGGAGCGATATCGCACCCTTGCTCGCCACCGCGATGACCGGCTACGAAGGCACCTTCACCGAACAGAAGCTGCTGATCATGGAGCGCAACGGCTTTCCCGAGGAGACGTACTACACCTTCTCGTATAGCCCGATCCCCAATGACGACGGCAGTGCCGGCGGCATCATCTGCGCGAACAGCGACGATACCGCGCGTGTCATTGGCGAACGTCAGCTGATGCTGTTGCGCGAACTGGCCGCCTCGACTGCGGATGCCCGGTTATGGCACGACGCCTGCGAGTTGAGCATGCGCGCGTTGCAGACCGATTCGCGCGATATCCCGTTTGCCCTGCTGTACATGGCCGAACCGGGAGGAGCGGACGTCACGCTGGCGGGCGCCAGCGGTATCCCCCCTGGCCATCGCGCGGCGCCCGAATCCATGCGCGCCGACGACGCAGCGCGCTGGCCGTTTGCGGAAGTGCTGCGCACGCAAAGCCCGCTGGTCGTGAGCGATCTGGCGCAACGCTTTGGCCCCGGACTGCCGAGCGGCCCGTGGAGTCTCGAACCGGCTCAGGCCGTCGTGCTGCCCGTCATGCCCGGCGGCGAGAAGGCACGGGCCGGAGTCCTCGTCGCGGCGCTCAATCCGTGTCGCCTCCTCGACGACGGCTATCGGGCCTTCCTCAATCTGGCGGCAGGGCAGATCGGCGCGGCCATCGGTTACGCCCATGCGTATGAGGAAGAGCGCCGGCGCGCCGAAGCGCTCGCGGAAGTCGACCGCGCCAAGACCACCTTCTTCTCGAACATCAGTCACGAATTTCGCACCCCGCTGACCCTGATGCTGGGTCCGCTCGAAGAACTGCTCGCGAGGCCCGGTGCGACCAGCGACGCCGACCGCAACCTGATCGAGATCACGCATCGCAACGGCCAGCGGCTGCTGAAGCTCGTCAACGCGCTGCTCGACTTTTCGCGTATCGAAGCAGGGCGTTTCCAGATCAGTCCCCAGCCGACCGATATCGCCGCCTTCACCGCCGAGCTCGCCTCGCTGTTTCGCTCCGCCATCGAGACAGTGGGGCTGCAACTGGAAGTGGACTGCGGACCCGCTCCGCTGATTGCCGAGATCGATCGCGACATGTGGGAAAAAGTCGTGATGAATCTGCTGTCGAACGCGTTCAAGTTCACGTTCTCCGGCTCGATCAGGGTGACGGTGCGGCAGGCGCAGGACGGTAGCATCGAGATGAGCGTGGCGGACTCGGGCATCGGGATTCCGCCCGCTGAGATTCCGCGGCTCTTCGAACGGTTTCACCGGGTGCCCGGATCGCCGGGCCGCTCGGTCGAGGGCAGCGGCATCGGCCTTGCGATGGTGCAGGAACTGGTCAAGCTGCACGGCGGGTCGATCCGGGTCGATAGCACGCCCGGCACCGGCAGCCGCTTTACCGTCGTGTTGCCGCGCGTCACAGCGCTGGGCGCCGTGCCGCAACCCGCGCTGGCCGCGCCGGCCTCGCTGAGCCGGAACGCCCTTGCGTATGTCGATGCCGCGCGGCGCTGGATCCCCGCCGCGAACCCGCTTTCCGACAGTGAACTGGACGAGACGCCGTCCTTGCTGGACCCGGCCGAAACGCCCGTGCCCCTGCCTGCCGGACACGTCGCCGGGCGGGTGCTGGTGGTCGACGACAACGCCGATTTGCGCGAGTACATGCGCCGCATTCTCAGCCAGGCGGGGCACGAAGTCGCGGTCGCCGTCGACGGGCAGGAGGCGCTGGAGGCGGTGCGGGCGAGGCTCCCAGATCTCATCGTCTCAGATGTGATGATGCCGCGGCTCGACGGCTTCGGTCTGCTGCGCGAACTGCGCGGCGACCCGGACTTGCGCGAAACGCCGGTCCTGCTGCTGTCGGCCCGCGCCGGGGAAGAGGCGCGCGTGGGCGGTCTCGAATCTGGTGCTGACGACTATCTGACCAAGCCGTTCTCGGCGCGTGAACTGCTGGCGCGCGTGACCGGCAATCTGCAACTGGCGCGCCTGCGCCGGGAAACCGAACGCAGTCTGCGCGAAGAGTCGAGGACGCTGGAGATCCTCAACCGTGTCGGTACGGCGGTGGCCGCGGAACTCGACCTGAGCCGCGCTGTGCAGGTGGTGACCGACGCGGCGACGGAGCTTACCGGCGCCGCCTTCGGCTCGTTCTTCTATAACGTGCAATCGGATGATGGCGGCAGCTACATGCTGTACTCGCTCTCCGGCGCGCCGAAAGAAGCGTTCGCGAGTTTGCCTAAGCCCCGCAACACTGCGCTGTTCGCGACCACCTTCAAAGGCGAGGGTATCGTCCGCGTCGACGATGTGACGCAGGACCCGCATTACGGCAGGAACGCTCCCTTTCACGGCATGCCGTCGGGCCACCTGCCGGTCCGCAGCTACCTCGCTGCGCCGGTGATCTCGCGCACGGGCGAGGTCATTGGCGGCTTGCTGTTCGGCCATCCGGAGGCGGGTGTATTCGACGCCCGGGCCGAGCGCATCGTGGTGGGGATCGCGGCGCAGGCCGCCATCGCCATTGACAACGCGCGGCTCTATCAGGCGGCGCAATCGGAAATCGCCGAGCGCACCAAGGCCGAGCACGCGCTGCGCGAACTGAACGAGACGCTGGAGCGTCGCGTGAGCGAGGCCGTCGCCGATCGCGACCGGCTGTGGGAACTGAGCGAGGATCTGTTGGCGGTGGCCGATTTCGACGGCTCGCTACAGCGCATCAGTCCATCGTGGCAAAGCACGCTCGGTTTTCCGCTGCATTGGTTGATGTCGCACTCGTATATGGAGCTGGTTCATCCCGACGATGTCGCCCTCGTCACCGACCAACTGGAGCGCTTGCGGCGCACGGGCGTGCCAGCGCGTTACGAGAGCCGTCTGAAACGCACCGACGGTACGTGGCGCTGGATAGCATGGACCCTGTCGCTTGATCGGGCCGCGGACCGCATCAATGGCGTGGGTCGCGATGTCACCGTCGACAAGGAAACCGCCGAAGCCTTGCAGAATGCCGAAGAAGCGCTGCGCATGGCGCAGAAGATGGAATCGATCGGCAAGCTGACCGGCGGTGTGGCGCACGATTTCAACAATCTGCTGCAGGTGATCGGCGGCAATCTGCAACTGCTGGCGAAGGACGTGGCCGGCGCCGACAAGGCCGAGCAGCGTGTGCGCAACGCGCTGGCAGGCGTGGCGCGCGGCGCCAACCTCGCCTCGCAGTTGCTGGCTTTCGGCCGGCGTCAGCCGCTCGCGCCAAAGGTCGTCAATCTCGGCCGCTTTATTCGCGGGCTCGACGATATGTTCCGCCGCGCGCTAGGCGACGGCATCGAGATCGAGACGGTCGTCTCCGGTGGCCTGTGGAATACGCTGGTCGATCCGTTTCAAGTCGAAAACGCGCTGCTCAATCTGGCGATCAACGCCCGCGACGCGATGCGCGGACACGGCAGGCTCACCATGGAGGCGGGCAACGCCTCGCTCGACGACGCCTATGCGCAGCGCAATGCGGATGTGACGCCGGGCCAGTATGTGATGGTGGCGCTCACCGATACCGGCTCGGGCATGCCGCCAGAGGTGCGCGAACGCGCCTTCGAACCGTTCTTCACCACCAAAGCGGAAGGTCAGGGCACGGGGCTGGGACTCAGCATGGTGTATGGCTTCGTCAAGCAGTCGGGCGGCCACGTCAAGATCTACAGCGAGCCCGGTCACGGGACGACGGTGCGCATCTATTTGCCGCGCGTGCGTCAGGAGGAGGACCTCGAAACGCACGTCGACGCGGGTCCGGCCAAGGGCGGTGCGGAAACGGTGCTGGTGGTCGAGGACGACGAGGATGTGCGCTCCACGGTGGTCGAGATGCTGACCGATCTCGGCTACACGGTTCTCAGGGCCAAGGACGCGCAGAGTGCGCTGGCGATCGTGGAAAGCGGCGTGCCGATTCATCTGCTGTTTACCGATGTGGTGATGCCAGGGCCTCTGCGCAGCACGGAGCTCGCTCGCAAGACGCGCGAGCGCTTGCCCGCCATTGCGGTGCTGTTCACCTCGGGCTATACCGACAATGCGATCGTGCACGCCGGCCGGCTCGACGAGGGCATCGAATTGCTCAGCAAGCCGTACACGTACGAGGCGCTGGCTCGAAAAGTCCGTCACGTGCTGAGAAATGAGAACGTGCAGAGCCTCGATGAGGCCGCTTCGGGTGCGCGGGATGCGAGCGCTGACGCGTTCGGCAGGGGGCAGCGCGATGAGGTTGGGGGCGAGACCGCGCATGGCAGCGATGCGCCTGACGCCGCCGATGCCATCAATCGTCTGCGGATTCTTTATGTCGAAGACGACGAACTGGTGCGCCTGAGTACCGCTGAATTGCTGCGGACGTTCGGACTGCAGATCGTCGAAGCCGGGAGCGATGTTGAGGCGCTGCGCATTCTCCGCGAACAGCCGGTCGACTTGCTGCTGACCGATGTCGGGCTGGCGGGCAAGTCGGGCGTCGATCTGGCGATCGATGCATGTCGCGGTCATCCGCAACTGCAGGTGATTTTCCTCACCGGCTACGACCTCGTGCTGACGCCCGAACAACGGCAGATGCTGCCCAACGCCATTCCACTGCGCAAGCCGTATGATCCGCTCGCGCTGATCGATCTGCTGCAACGCCGCGCCCGCTGACGCAAGGCGGGCGAACGGGTATGGCGCTCGCCATGCCCGTTCGCAGGACTTCCTGGCGTTGTGTCGTTTCATGGCCGCCAAGCCGCGGCTGGATGCAGCTAACCTTCGCTGTACGTCGCTACGCGTGGTTTTAGCCCGCCCGCTTGGGAAACAGAATACCTTCCCTGATAAGGCCGCCGGGTTTGACACCTTCGCCCCACGCCCGATCCCAAGCCGTCCCGGCCGAGACGCCAAGCCACGATTGCAGCTCTTGCATCTTGCCCGGCATCACGGGGTGGAGCAGGTTGGAGACACCGTAGAGCGCTTCCAGCAGCGTGTAGAGCACGGTATCCAGGCGGTCGGCGGCATGGGGGTCTTTGGCCAGCGTCCACGGCGCGCTGCTCGCCACATAGACGTTGAGCTGTTTCACGAACTCCATTACCTGTTCGGCGGCCCGCCCGAGTTTCATTTCGTCCACCAGCGCCAGCACGGCCGCAGGGAGTTCGCGCGCCCGCGCGATCAACGCCTGCTCCGGCGCTTCGTAGACCTTAGGCACGGGTACGTAACCGCCGCGATACTTCGCCACCATCGACAAGGTGCGCGACGCAAGATTGCCCAGATCGTCGGCCAGATCGCGATTCAGGCGCTGTTCGATCACAGCCTCGCTGATGATTCCGTCAAAGCCGAAGCTGACCTCGCGGATCAGCGTATAGCGCAGTGCGTCGACGCCGTAGGTGTCGGCAGCCGCCAACGGATCGACGCCGTTGCCGAGCGACTTGCTCATCTTGCGTCCGTCAGCGCCCAGCAGATGCCCCGACACATGCAGCCGCTGATACGGCGCGATGCCCAGCGCGTACGTCATGCTCAGCCAGAAGAGGGTATGCGTGCGCAAAATATCCTTGCCGATCACGTGCCGCACCGAAGGCCAGAAGTTTGCGAAAGCGGGCTGATGGGGATAGCCGAGCGGCGATACATAGCTGAGCAGGGCATCGAACCAGACATAGGTGACGTGCCACGTGTCCCATGGAATCGGGATGCCCCACTCGAGACGGTCCACCGGTCGCGAGATGCTCAGGTCGCCTATCGGTTCTTCCAGCAGCTTGAGGATCTCGTTGCGGTACTGCGCGGGCTGGATCAGATCAGGCGTATCGAGCAACAGCTGCCGTATCCATTCCCGGTGCGCCTCCATGCGGAAGAAGTAGTTGGGCTCGCGTCGTACCACGGACGGCTCCTTGTCCTCCGGCAACTTGCCGTCAACCAGTTCCTTCTCGGTGACGAAGCGTTCCTGGCCGACCGAGTAGAGCCCTTCGTAATCGGCGAGATAGATCTCGCCGGCGTCGAACAGGCGCGTCAGGCATGCGGATACGACGCGCGCATGGGCCGGCGCCGTCGTGCGCACGAACAGATCCGGCTCGACCGACAGACGCCGCCACGCTTCCTGAAACGACTTCGCGTGACGTTCGGCAAACTCGCGCGGCGCCTCGCCGGCCTGCATCGCGGCCTTGGCGATTTTCTCGCCGTGCTCGTCGGCGCCGGTGAGCAGCACGACCTGATGGCCGGCCGCGCGCAGATAGCGGGCCATGATGTCCGCGTGGACACTGGCGTAGGCATGGCCCATATGGGGCCGGTCGTTCACATAGTAAATGGGCGTGGTGATGTATCGGTACGTCATTGCCGCTCCAAAAAAGAAAAGGGACGCCAGCGGCGTCCCTTTTTAGAAGCAAAAAAGCCCTCAGCGCCTGGGGGGAGAACCTACCAGGAACATACGCATCGAACGAGCGGGGGCTTGGATAGCTTGGATTTTCATCGAGAAATGTCGAAAGGCGAATCAGCGGCGCGAGCCGCAGACTTTGAATCGTGCCAGCAATTCCGTTCACTGTCTAGCGGCGGTGGAGGGCGGCTGGCGGGCGCGTGAGCCGGCATCCGGCACTCTCCGGGCACACACATCGGGCCAGCGCTCGGACATAATGGCGGCAACGGTGCCGTCGACGCACCACTGGCCGCTCGCACCCAACCCGGCACGGTCGAGCGGCGTCCGCCATGCCGTTTAACTGTGACTGACGAGGATTACCCCGTATGGACCGCCTCCAGGCAATGGAAGTCTTCACCCGCGTGGTCGAGACCAACAGCTTTTCGAAGGCAGCAGAACTGCTGGATTTGCCGCGCGGCTCGGTAAGCAACCTGATTCAGGCGCTCGAGCAGCACGTTGGTGTCCGCCTGTTGAACCGGACCACACGCCAGGTTAGCGTCACCGAAGATGGTGCGCTGTACTACGAACGTTGCGTCGGTATCCTCTCAGAGATCTCGGATGCGGAGTCGTCACTGTCGAACAAGCGGCAGAGCCCCGCGGGCACCATCCGGGTCGACACCTCCGGCACCCTGGCGAAGGCGCTGTTGTTGCCGGCGCTCGGCGATTTTTACCAGCAGTATCCGGAGATCGAGGTGCGTCTCGGACTCGCGGACCGCAATATCGACCTGATTCAGGACGGCGTCGATTGCGTGATCCGCATGGGCTTTCTGGAGGAGTCGAGCCTCGTGGCACGGCGCATCGGCAACTCACGCATCACGACCTGTGCGTCGCCTGCGTATCTTGCCCAGTATGGGACGCCGACCACGCTGGAGGAGCTCCAGGGGCACCGCGCCGTCAACTACGTTTCCGCGCGCAGCGGCAAAGTTTTCCCCTTCGAGTACCAGGTGAACGGCGAAGTGGTCAAGGTGACGCTCGACGGCGCGCTCGCAGTGAACGATGGCACGGTCTACATTACCGCAGGCGTGCTGGGCTACGGCATTATCCAGCCCTCGCGTTTCATGGTCGCGGACATGATCGAGCGGGGCGAGTTGCAGGAAATACTCACGGAATACACGATCCCGTCCACACCGCTGTCGATTCTTTATCCGCACCGGCGCATGAGTTCGCGGGTCCGCGCATTTACCGAATGGATCACCGAACTTGCTAACCGGCATCCGGATCTCGGCCTTTGAGAGGGCGTCGCGTTCCGTGCCATACGTAAGGACACGGGCAACAAAACCGGCAACGGAGCGACGCGCTGCACGACGCGCGGCGGAATTATTTTTTTACAACAAATTATTTCGCACAAAAAAGCGGCATTTTTTTAAATTGACGCGTCGTGCTGCCGCGATTTTTTTCTCTTCCATGACGCCCTATGATGGCCTGAGCGCGCCGGACGAGCGGCCTCTCAACCGTGTCGCCACGGCCTTCAGCAATTCAGGTGTGACTGGCGTACACCGACCCGGACGATGGCATTCATGGACAACAGAATTCGCGGTTTCGACGGACTACGCGCCATTGCCGTTCTGATGGTGTTTTTACAGCATCGCGTGCTGAGCAGCCGCGATGAGACCGGCCATCTCGGTGTATGGATTTTTTTCGCACTCAGCGGTTTTTTGATCACCGGCATCCTGAGCGCACAGCGCAGAACCATCGAGAAGGGCGCGAGCGATTTTTTTGCTGAACTCAAGCGCTTTCTGTTTCGGCGGACGCTGCGCATTTTCCCGATCTATTACCTGCTGCTGGCTGTCATGGCAGTCCTGATGATGTTGGGGCATGCGAGTCCCCAACTGAAAGGCGGTTTGCCGTTTCATTTCGCTTACCTGTCGAATATCTGGATCGGCGAGGTGTTGCGTTATTGGCCCGGCCCCTGGTCGCATCTGTGGAGTCTTTCGATCGAGGAGCAGTTTTATCTGTTCTTCGCGCCGCTACTTCTGCTTGTACCGGTTCGCTGGCATTTGCTGGTCTGCTATGCGGTATTCGTGACCGGTGTGGCGTCGATGCTGTTGATGCGGGCTGCGGGCACGCCGGACATCGTCATCTACACCCATCCGTTGACGAACTTCTGGATGCTGGCGCTCGGTGGCATCGGCGGAGCGTGGTTGCGCATGGAAGGCTCACTGCTGCGGGCGTTTCTGTCGCGACAGTCGAGCTTCGTCGTGTTGTTGCTCGGCGTGACGCTGCTGTGCGTCACCGAGCCCAACTGGACGACGGCCGAGAATCCCGCCGCATACACGCTCGTCTGCACGCTCTACGGCATGTGCATTGCGGCACTCGTCTGTGCGGTTGCGTGCAGCGGCAGCAGCGCGCTCGTTGGCATGCTGGAAACCGCCTGGCTGGCGTCGCTGGGCCGCATCAGCTACGGCTTCTATCTGTATCACAACTTCGTGCCGGACCCGACGCGGCTCAGCCGGGTGAAGGCGCTGTTTCACGGCGCGGGCGAACCGCCGTGGGCCCGGTTCGCGGGAATCGTGATTTCGTTTGGTGTCTCGCTGCTGTTGGCGACGCTCTCGTGGCGCTTTATCGAAGCGCCAATTCTGCGACGCAAGGCGGAGTGGGCCCAGCGTGTCGTGAATACGACTGAGCAACGTGCTGGCTTCTATAAAAGTTAAGGCGAAATACGCCGCGGCTCGCGGGATGTGAGGAGCATGCTTCGGAGTCGTGCGGCCGTGGTCATGCAGCCTTGTAGCGATGCAAGCACGCAAGTACGCCAAGTACGCAACCCCGCGGCTTTGCAGCGTTACTGCACGTTTTCTTCCGCTTCGGCGGCTTGCGCATCTGGCGGCGCTTTGCCCTTGGGTTCGACACCGTCCACGCTCGCGTGAATGCGTCCACCGGCAAAGCGCACCTGCAGATTGCGGTATTTCCTGAGGTAGTGAAGACCGACCAGCGCAGCAGCGAAGCCGGAAGCCGCGCCCACGCCGAGTGCCCAGCGCGGTCCGAAATGATCTGCGACCCAGCCGACAATCGGCGCGCCCAGCGGCGTGCCACCCAAAGCGATAGCCAGCAGGATGGCGATCACCCGGCCGCGCATGGCGGGCTCGGTGGAGAGTTGGACAAGGCTATTGGTCGACGTCGTAAAGGTTTGCGTGCACACACCGATGACGGCCAGTGTGAGCCCGAACAGCCCGTAGGTGGGCATGCACGCGGCCAACGTGCAGCCAAACCCGAAGAGGGCGGCGCTCACCAGCAACAGCGACAAACGCGGCCTCGCCCGGCGTGCCGCCAGCAACGCGCCCGTCACCGATCCGATCGCCATCGTCGAGGTCAGGAGTCCATACTGACCCGCACCGGCATGAAACGCCGTGACCGCCATGGTGGAGATAAAGATCGGAAAGTTGAGCCCGAACGTGCCGATCAAAAACAGCATCAGCAGCAGCGCCTTCAGGTCGGGCCGCTTCCAGACATAACGGAAGCCGTCGACAAAACTCCCGCGCGCGCGACGCGCCTTGAGCTTATGGTGCAGTTGGTCGACGCGCAGAATCTTCAGCGAACACAGCACCGCGGCAAACGAGGCCGCGTTGATCAGGAATACCCAGCCGGTGCCGACCGAAGCGATCAGCACGCCGGCCACCGCTGGGCCGATCATGCGCCCAGCGTTGAACGAAGTGGAATTCAGCGCTACCGCGTTCGACAGATCCTCTTCTCCCACCAGCTCGACGACGAAGGTCTGCCGCGCGGGCGAATCGAACGCCGTGACGCAGCCAAGCAGGAACGCAAACAGGTACACCTGCCACAACTGCACGAGGCCGGTGACGGTGAGCAGACCCAGCCCGAGGGCGAGGGCGCCCATCACCGCCTGGGTCACGAGCAGAAGCTTGCGGCGGTCGAGATGGTCGGCCGCAAAACCGGTCAGCGGCAGCAGGAGCAGCATGGGCCCGAACTGCAGCGCCATCACAATGCCGACGGCGGTCGCATTCCTGTGGGTCAGCTCGGTGAGGACGAGCCAGTCCTGGGCGGTACGCTGCATCCAGGTGCCCACGTTGGAGACGAGCGCGCCGCCTGCCCAAACCCGGTAGTTGAAGCCGCTCAGCGAGCGGAAGGTGCCTTTCACCGAACTATCCTTGCGGCGGGATTGAACTTGTGGAACCGCGGCGCCGGCCTGGTGCCGGGCATGTAGCGCGGGGCTACCTCACAGCACGGTGTCCGCGTTACCCAGCCCCGGCGCCGAGCCGAAGCGGTCGGTGTCCTCGTCGTCTGCCTGCTCGTTATGCGCCGAGCTGTCCCGCTGGCCGGCGCTCTGCGGGCGCGGGCCGCGCGTGCGCGCGTCGAGCAGGTCCTGGTAGTGCAGCCACGATGCATGCTCGCCCGATTTGGCGGCATACATGGCGGCATCGGCATTGAGCAACAACGCTTCGGCGGAGGTGCCGTCGGCCGGATAGTGGCTGATGCCGATACTCGCGCCCACTAGCATGGGCTGCCCATCGATCAGCAGCGTGTCGTTCAAGGCGCGGATGATGCTCACGGCAATCCCCGGCGCCGCCTCGGTCGAGCGGGCGCCCTTGATGAGCACGATGAACTCGTCGCCGCCGAGGCGCGCCACCATGTCGCCTTCGGACTGGCCCTCGGACAAGACCGCCTGCAGACGCCGCGCTACGGTGGCCAGCACGCGGTCACCGACCGCGTGGCCGTACTGGTCGTTGATCTGCTTGAAGCGGTCGAGATCGACGAACAGCACGGCAAGCCTTTCGCCAGCCGAGGCAGCCTCATGAATCGCCGCCTCCAGGCGGTCGGCGAACATCATCCGGTTGGGCAGCCCGGTCAAGGCGTCGTGACTGGCGAGATGAACCAGTTCATGTTGCTTGTTATGCAGCACGTCGAGCTGCGAGCGGATTTCCCGGCGCATTCGGTCGAAGCAACGCGCCAATACGCCGATTTCGTCGGTACGCCTGAGCGGCAGGGCGCCCATCGTATGGTCTGCGAAGAAATGGGTGGCGGCATGCGCGAGCATGTGCAGCGGCTGCGTCAGCGCCCGCGCGAACACGATGGCCAGCAGGAACGCCAGCACGCTCGAGACCAGCACCATGCGCACAATGCGGTCGCCGAGCAGCGTCGCTCCGGCCAGCACGTCCGAAAGCGGCTTGGCGAGGCCAAGGACGATGAAGCGGTTGCCGTCCGCCACGCCGAACGGCCTGCGGATGAAGGCCAGCACGCGGCCCTCGGCCTGATGTGGCCGCATCAGCCCGTTCATCAGTACGTCGTTTTTCGACTGCGCGAAGAGCGGCACGGTGGCCGGAAAACTGTCCTGCATCAGGATGCGGCGCCCCCGGTCGAATCCGAAGGTCTGCGCGGCATCCGGGTGGATCAGGAAATCGCCCCATTCGTTGGCGAGGTACACGTGGTAGTTGCGCGGCAAGTCCACTTGCAACACCTTGAGCAGGCTCGCGAGGTCCACGTCGATCACGAGCACGCCGGTCACGCTGCCGTCCGCGCCGATGACGGGCGTGCCGAGACGCAGCGTAGGTTTGCCCTCGGCGGAATGCGCGCCGTGTTCATGGTTGACCGTGATCGGCGAAATATAGATGCCGCGCGGCGGCAGCGCGAGCGTGTCGAACACGTAGGCAAACTGACCTTTTTCCTGCAGCCCACTGGCCTCCACCCGCACCGCGTTCTGTGCGTTACGGTCGAATCGGATCAGTTCGCGACCATAGTGCTGGCGCGCGATCAGGCGGATCTGCAGATACTCGGGATGATTCGCCATGAAGCTGCCGAACACTTTCGCCAGCCTCTCACGCGCGGCATTGGTGCCTGACCCATTGTCGAATTGTGCGACCTCGCCGGCCGACGGCAGCATGGCGAGCACCTGGGCGTCGGCGGCTACATCGTCGATCGCCACCGAAAAGCGCTCGCCGAGCAGTTCGGTGGAGGTCAGCAGATTCTGTTCGGCTTCGTGCACGAGCATTGTGCGGTTGGCGTGGTAGGCGTAGAAACCGGTCGCCCCGGAGGCGACCACGCCGATGCAGGCGAGCAGTAGCGACAGCTTGAAGGTCAGGCCGGGACGCATCATTTGAAGGTCTCCGGCAGGTCGCCCGAGACGATCTTGCTCCATAGCGCTTCACGCCGCTGAACGTCGACGACCGGGCGGATCCAGACCAGATGCGCGCTGACGTTGCTCTCGGGCGAGGGCGTCAGCGTGTTGGCGAGGCCCTGGCGCTGGATCAGCAGCACGCTGACGTCTGGTTCGAGCATGTAGTTGATCCAGGCGAGCGCGAGCGGACGATTGGCCGCGGCATTCGTCATGGCCCAGCAATCGAGCCAGGCGAGGGCGCCCTCGTCCGGGATCACGTAGCCCACATCCGCGCCGGCCCGGCGTAACTGGGCGAGCTGCTGGGTGCCGTAGTTACCGAACATCAACGCAACCTTGTGCTGGATAAAGAATGCCGTCGCCTCCTCGGGGAGCGTGTAGTAGGTCAGCAGATTGCGGCGCAGGTCGATCAGCTTGAGGGCGATCGCGCGGGTTTGCGTGGGGCTCAACTGGAACGGGTCGGGATAGCCGAGCGCAAGCGCCGCAAACGAGAAGTTGTGCTGCGCGCTGTTGAAGTCCAGCACCTTGCCGCGATAGCGTGGATTCCACAGTTCCGCCATCGAAGTCGGCGCCACCGCGATCTGCTTGCGGTCGTAGATCAACCCCATCGACGAGTAGGTGAACGGAATGGCGTAGACCTTGCCGCCTGCGGTCAGGCCCTCGATCGACGAGAGCGCCTGAAAGCGCGGCAATTGCCGCCGCGTATTCGGAATCTGCGCGAGGTCGAGCGGCGCCAGCATGTGCTCTTCGGTGTAGCGCTGAATTTCGGCCGTGTTGGCGGCGAGCACATCGAACTGCGGCGTGCGGCCCGCATGCATGTTGCCCCAGAGCGCTTCGTCGGAGTCGACCAGCGTCACTTCCACCTTGGCATGAAAGCGCGCTTCGAAGGCTTTCACGACATCGGGATCGGCGTAGCCGGGCCACGCCAGCACCCGCAGGACGCTTTCGCCGGCTCTCGCCGGGGCGGCCGCGAACAGGTAGCCGCATGTGAGCAGCGCGAGCAGGACGAAGACGCGATATGCGCGACAGATTTTGCAGTGCGGATTCGCCGGTGTCCTAACGGATCGGGGCGTGTGTCGCGATAAGGATAGGGGGCCCCAGTGCATGTCATCGGTCCTTTGGCAAGCGTGTCCACGCGATCAATACCGCTTTGCATCATGCACCCCAATTCGAGCATTGGCATGACCGTGACGTGGATCGCCTCGCCGTGGGTTCGGTTGGGTGAATCGTGATCTGTTATTCGCTTTTTGCGAAGGGTGCTGCGCGCTTTGTTCGTTTCGCGATCTGATTCCGGCCCGAAACCGTTTCGCCAAAATACGCGAGCACGCCTCTCGTATGCATAACGGCCTCGGAGGCGATCTCTTTAGCCGAAAAGGTAGTGCGAATCCTCCAAAAAATGACTGAGGGAAGCTTTCGCCTGGGCGCGAGCGAAGGGTGGGTGATGGCGGTAAGCCGATCCGCGGGGGCAAAAAAAGCGGCCCCTTGCGGGGCCGCCCGGACTTCAAGCGGATGAGGCCGGATTTGCCTCGCGGCGCGCCAGCCTGCTGGCTGGTTGGCCGCTCAGGTATCGATCAGGACGACATCACCGTCACGGCCTTCGTCACCAGATACGCTTCCACGGCCTCAGGGCCGCCTTCGGAGCCGTAGCCCGAATCCTTGACGCCGCCGAACGGCATTTCCGGCGTGGGCGTGGCGGGCTGATTGATCCACAGCATGCCGACTTCAAGCTGCTGCGAGAGCAGATGCACGTTCGCGAACGACTTCGTGAAGGCGTAGCCGGCAAGGCCGTACGGCAGGCGGTTAGCCTCGGCAATGGCGTCTTCGAGCGAGTCGAAGCCGCGAATCGCCGCGACCGGACCGAACGGCTCGTTGTTGAACACATCAGCCTCGAGCGACACGTTGGTCAGCACCGTGGGCGCAAAGAAGTTGCCTTCCGTGCCGACGCGCTCGCCACCGGTTGCGACCGTGGCGCCCGTGGCGCGGGCGTTATCGAGCACCTTGGCCATGGCTGTGAGGCGGCGGGCATTAGCGAGCGGCCCGAGCGTGGTGCCTTCGGCGAGGCCGTCACCGAGCTTCAGGCTCTCGGCGTGCTTGACGAGCGCCTGCGAGAACTCTTTGCGGATGCTGTTGTGGACCAGAAAGCGCGTCGGCGAAATGCAGACCTGGCCGGCGTTGCGGAACTTCGCACCGCCGGCGGCCTTGACGGCCAGCGCGACATCCGCGTCTGCCGCGACGATTACCGGGGCGTGGCCGCCCAGCTCCATGGTGGCGCGCTTCATATGCTGGCCAGCCAGCGCGGCCAGTTGCTTGCCGACCGGCGTCGAACCGGTGAAGGTCACCTTGCGGATGACCGGGTGCGGAATCAGGTAGCTCGAGATTTCAGCGGGGTCGCCGAACACGAGACCGACCGTGCCGGGCGGCACGCCTGCCTCGACAAACGCCTGCAGCAGGGCGGCGGGCGATGCCGGGGTTTCTTCCGGCGCCTTGACGAGGAACGAACAACCGCTCGTCAGGGCGGCGCTCAGCTTGCGCACCACCTGGTTGACCGGGAAATTCCACGGCGTGAAGGCGGCGACGGGGCCGATCGGCTCCTTCAGGACCAGATTCTGGGCGGCCAGATTGCGCGACGGCACTACGCGGCCGTAGATACGGCGGCCTTCGTCGGCGAACCATTCGATGATGTCGGCGGCCGACAGCATTTCGACACGGGCTTCGGCGAACGGCTTGCCTTGCTCCTGCGTCATCAGGCGCGCGATATCCGACGCGCGTTCGCGCACCAGTGCCGCGGCCTTGCGCATGATGGTGGCGCGCTCGTTGGCGGGGACCTTGCGCCAGGCTTCGAAGCCCTTTTGCGCGGCGGCGAGTGCGCGGTCCAGATCGGCGATGCCGGCGTGGGCAACCTTGCCGATCGGCTTGCCGGTGGCCGGGTTGATAACGTCGAGGGTCTTGCCGCTCGCGGCGTCGCACCACTCGTTATTGATCAGGAGTCGGGTGTCGGTATAGCTCGATGTAGCCATGCTGGGTTCCTCTGATGGGTAGGGGCGAGTGGCCGCGACAGCGTGCTGGCGGCCGGAGATGGGCTTCTGATATGACAATCTTAGCCGATTGTGGCCGACGGCACAGGCGGTGCGCGGCCAGGCACCGCCCGCCGCCGGTGTGGCGTGGCGCGCTTACTGCCCGGACGGCTGGGCTTTGTGCTGGTTGGCGCAGTCCGCGGTGGCGATCATGCTGGCCTGGTCGGGCGTCATGCCCTGACCCTCGAGGCTATAAACCTTGTCGATGATGGCGTTGATGGCCTGCCGGTCGGAGTCGTTCTTGTAGTACTTGGCGGCCTGGTCGAGCGCCTGCGTTTTCGTCTTCTTGTGCAGGCGCCACGACGCGACCTGCCCGGCAATATCGCCAAGCGCGAAACATTGATCGCTGACTGTCTGCGCCACCGCCTGCACGGCCGGTTGCGCGAGGCAAACCGCCAGCGCTGCTGATACGACGACTCGCTTCATTCCTGCTTCCTGTGATTGGCTGAGGGACGGTTCATGGGCGAGGGCGTTGCCCGCCGCGTGTGAACCGTCAAACGGAACGGCGTAGTTTACCGGTAAGCGGGCCGCGTTGCGTTGTCGGCCGGCAATCCCGCGTTAGCGCGTTAGCGCGGTTGCGCACCGTCGCACCGTCACGCCGGCGGTAGAGCCGGCGCTCAAGGCGGCCTCATTGCCGCCCTTGGGTCCGCCCGCCGCCCAGCGCTTCGAGTAGCGGCCGCAGCGCATCGAGTTCCGCGCCGAAACCGCTCCAGTCGCCCGCCTTCAGTCGCTCGATGGCACGGTCATAGTGGGCTAGCGCGTCACGGGCGCGCGCATCCGCCGTGGCGCCCGGTGGCGAGGCCAGCGGGGCGTTTTGCTCGAAGAGTGCCGCCAGCGCGCCGCCCAGGGTCTCCGCCATGACCACCCGGTCTCCGTATGCCGCGATCACCCGTTTCAACTCGGGCAACTGCCCCGACTCCGCGCGCAAGTACAACGGCGAAACGTAAAGGATGGAATTCTCGATCGGCACGACCAGCAGATGGCCGCGAATCACCCGCGAGCCCATCTGGTTCCACAGCGAGATCTGCTGTGAAATCTCAGTGTTCTGCTGGATACGTGCCTCTATCTGGAAGGGCCCATACACCAGTTTGTCCTTCGGGAAGGTATAGACGACCAGCTTGCCGTATTCGGGCGGGTCGCAGCGTGCCGCCAGCCACGCGATCATGTTGTCGCGCTGGTTCGGAACCATCGGCAGCATCAGCACGAACTCTTCGTGCGGTTCGCCCGGTAGCCGCATGATCGTGTAGTAAGGCGCCATCGGCGTGCCGGGCGCGTTAGCGCCGTCGATCCCCACCAGTTCACGTGGGAACTGCCAGAGGTCTTCGCGGTTGTAGAAGACTTCCGGTGCATCCATGTGATAGGCCCGATACAGCTGCGCCTGGATCAGAAACAGATCCTCGGGGTAGCGGATGTGCTGTTGCAGGTCTTGCGGCATCGCAGCCAGCGGCTTGAAGAGCCCCGGGAAAATGCGCTGCCAGGTGCGAACGAGAGGATCATCAGGATCGCTAACATAAAAGTCGACCGTGCCGTTGTAGGCGTCGATGACCACCTTGACGGCATTGCGAATGTAGTTGGCGCCGTCGTCCGTGCCCGCCTGGGCATAGGGGAACCAGCGGCTGGTCGTATACGCGTCCTGAATCCAGAACAGGCGCCCGTTGCTCACGACAAGGTAGGGATCGTGATCGAGCATGAGGAACGGGGCGATCGTGCGCACCCGGTCCTGAATGTTCCGGTGCAGCAGAATCCGGCTGTTGCCTGTGATGTAACCGGTGAGCAGGATGTTGGGGTCGTCGTACTGCCAGGCAAACAGGCTGCGCCGGGCGGTGCTGCCGAGGCCGACGCCATCGCGCCCGCTGTAGGTGGTGTAGACGTTGTCCTTGCCCTTGGGATAGTCGAATTCGGGTACGCTGCCGTTGACGATGACATAACCGCTGCCGCCTTCGCCGAAATAGACCCGCGGTTGAACAATGGTGGGTCCGCCGCTCGCCACCGGGGGGATATCCTGCAGGTATAGGGAGGGCAAACCTTCCGTCGATTTCTCGGTGACCGGCGACATGACGATGCCGTTGCCGTGGGTAAACAGGAGGTGCAGGTTCACCCAGGTCTGGGCGTTTTCCGGCAGCATCGACGGCTCCAGTTCGCGCGCCGACAGCATCACCTGCCGGTAACCGGAGGCGAGCCGGTAGCGGTCGATGTCCACCGAGAGAAATTTGTAGTAGGTCCGGATCTCCTGCAGCTGGGCATAGGTATCCAGCAGCGGCTGCACGTCCCACAGGCGGATGTTGTCGACGGTTGCGCGATTCGCGTCGAGTGACGCGAGATCCAAACCTAGCTCGGCCGGAAACGGCTTCACTGCAATCTGCCCGAGTCCGTAGGCCCTCCGCGTCAGCGCGATGTTGTACTTGATATACGGCGTTTCCAGTTGCAGTTCGCTCGGTTTGACATACAGGCGCTCGAACAGCGCGGGGTAGATCTCGGCGAACAGCAAAGAACTGCCGAACAACACCAGCAGCGATGCGGCAGGAATCCGATAGCTCAGCCAGCGCATGTTGAGCCACGACACGACTGCTGCAGCAGCGGCCACGCCGACCAGCAGCCACAGCACCGGTAGTTCGACGTGGATGTCGGTATAGCCGGCCCCGACCACCACGCCGTTGTCGCCGTAGAGCAGCAAAAAGCGGTCGAGCGTATAAGACCAGGCTTTCAGCGCAAAGAACAGTCCGAGCAGCGCCGAGCCATGCGCCGTGGCCGCGCGCGAGAGTCCGCGTGGCATCTGCTCGACCGTGATGTCGCCGCGTATCGCATAGACGAGACCGGCCACGATCGCGCTGCCGAACAGCAACTGCAGCAGCCAGTTCTTGAGCGCGATGCAGGCGGGCAGCGAGAACAGATAGAAACCGATGTCCTTGCCAAAGACAGGATCGCGCTCGCCGAACGGAACCTGATGCACGAAGCGCAGCACCAGGTCCCAACTGGAGGTTTCCCCCGCGGCGATAACGAGTCCGAAGGCGAGCGCTGCACCGGCGATGCTGATGCGCCAGGGAATGTGTGGCGCGAGCTGCTCCGCCATCCCGCTGATACGCTCAGGTGTGCCGGGCGCTTGAGCCACTTCCACCTGCCAGCTGCCGGGCCGCCGTGCGCAGCGGTGGGCAATGAAGCCCGACGCGCCGATCACGCTCGCCGACACGGCGAACACGGCGGCGAAGAGGAGCGCCTGGGCGGAGATGACCGTCCAGAAGACGTTGACATAGCCGATTGAGCCAAACCACAGCCAGTCGACCACCACGCCGGTGATGCGCCCAGCGACGATCAGTCCGGCGATTACCGCCACCACCACCGCGATGGCGGTACGGCTGAATCGTACGCGGGGTTTTGGTTGCGGACGCATCGACCCTCCTCGATCGGCCCGCGACTCGTATTGGACGCAAAGCCTGATCGAATGATTGTATGCCGGAGGGTCAATCGATGTTGCGGGGCGCTCGCAAGCCTGCTTGCGAAACGCCGCGCTCTTCGTGCGCCTAACGCAAGCCACCGCCCGTCAGCAGTTGCTCGCCCGTCAGCCAACCCGCGTCATCCGAGGCGAGGAACACCGCCACCCGGGCGATATCCTGCGGCTGGCCGATGCGCCCGAGCGGCGTCTGAGCCACCAGCGCGGTCTCGATGTCGGAACCGACGAAGCCTGCGTCTTTCGTACCTTCGGTCTCCACCATGCCAGGATTAATGGTGTTGACGCGAATCTTGCGCGGGCCCAGCTCGCGTGCCAGCACGCCGGTAATCGCATCGACGGCGCCCTTGGTGCCCGTGTACACGGCGCTGCCCGGCGGGGTGATGCGGCTCACCACCGAGCCGATGTTGATGATGCTGGCGCCTTCGCCCAGGTGCTTCGAGGCCGCCTGGGTGGTGAGCAGAAGCCCGAGCACGTTGACGTTGAAGTGCCTGTGGAAATGCTCTTCGCTGATCTCTTCAAGCGGCGAGAACTCATAGACGCCCGAGTTGTTGACGAGGACATCGAGACGTCCGTACGTTTCGATGGCGGAATCGATAATGCCTTGTGCGTCGGCGGCCTTCGAGACATCGCCGCGCACGGCGATCGCGTTGCCGCCGGCCTGCGTAATGGCGGCGACGACTGCATCAGCGCCTGCCTGGCTGGAGGCGTAGTTGACGACGACCGACGCGCCTTCCGCGGCGAGCGCTTTAGCAATGGCCGCGCCGATACCTTTCGATGCGCCGGTTACGACGGCTACTTTGCCGGTGAGCTTGGTCACGATTGAATCCTTTCAGGGGAATAGATCGGAGCACTTGCGGGATGTTTCTTGCAGGTGCATTGGAGGTACGGCTGAAAGGACTGTAGATGATTGACCGCGCGGGATCATCGGGCCCGCGGCGAATTCATTTGACGGATGTGGCGAACAATGGAGCGGGGCGGAAGCGGACCCGCCCCGGTTGTCAGTGATCCTCAGTGCTCAACCGGTTCGCCCTGCGATTGCGGCGGTTCGCTCTGTGCGAGACGGCGCTCGAGCAGCGCCTTCGATTCCAGCACCGGTTTGCCTTGCAGCTTGTTCAACGCCTGTTGCAACATGAAGTCGTCGCTCGAACCAAATTCCACCGGCGCCCGGTCGCGATCCCTCTGGCGCTGTTCCGGCGTTTCCTTGTCACTGCGTTCTTCGAGCAACCGCAATTGCTCGATACGGTCCTGCTGGCGCGCTTCCAGTTCTTTCTTCTCGTTCGGATCCTGGATGTTCGCGAGGTGATTCGGATAGTCGGCTTCGCGCGTCACGAGCGCGTCGTCGGGGTCGCCGTCCGCAAACTGGTCGACAGGAACGTCGGGACGGATGCCGATGTCCTGGATCGAGCGGCCGTTCGGGGTGTAGTAGTACGCCGTCGTCAGGCGCAACGCCGTGTCTGAGGTCAACGGCACCGAGGTTTGCACGGAACCCTTGCCGAAGGTGGTCTTGCCGAGGATCACCGCGCGATGCGCGTCCTGCAACGCCCCAGCCACGATCTCAGATGCTGACGCCGTATACGCGTTGGTCAGCACGATCATCGGCACGGTCTTGAAGATGGCCGGCTCGTTCTCCAGCGGATCACTCGCAAAGGACGACAGCCGGTAGTACGCATAATTGTCGCGATAGGCGCGCTTCGAGTACTCGACCTGACCGTTGGTGGTCACGACGATCGAATCGCGCGGCAGGAACGCGCCCGCTACACCGACCGCGCTTTCCACCAGGCCGCCACCGTTGTTGCGCAAGTCGAGAATGAGCCCCTTCAGATTCGGCTGCTCGTGAGCGATCGTGCTGAGCTTGTCCGCCAGATCGGGCGTGGTGTTCTGCTGAAAGCTCGTAATGCGTACGTAAGCGTAGCCCGGCGCCGGCACGCCCGTCTTCACGCTCTGCAGTTTGATAATGGCGCGCGTGACGGTCAGCGGGAACGTGCGGTCTTCGCTCTTGCGATAGAGGGTGAGCGTGACCTTGGTGCCTGGGTTACCGCGCATGAGCGTCGAGGCCTGATCCGGCGTCATGCCGTTGACGGGTTTGTCGTCGATGCGCGTAATCAGGTCGCCCGGACGAATGCCGGCCCGAAAGGCGGGCGTGTCGTCGATTGGCGCGATGACCTTGATGAGGCCTTCTTCTGCTCCGGTTTCGATGCCGATGCCGGCGAAGCGGCCAGTGACCTGTTCCTGCAAATCCTGAAAGTCAGTTTTGTCGAGATACGCCGAATGCGGATCGAGGCTCGACACCATGCCTTTGATCGCCGCAGTGAGGAGCTTGTCGTCGTCGACGGGTTCGACGTATTCGTGCTTGATCTGCCCGAACACTTCGGCAAAAAGTCTGAGCTGGTCGAGCGGGAGTGGGGCAGACGGAGGTTCAGCGGCCGACGCGAAGCCGGGCAGCATGGCCGCGGCACCGAATGTCATGGTCAAGGCGAAGAAACAGGGTAATTTCCGCATGATGACGATCCGGTATGCATGGAATTTCTCAACAGTACCGTAGCCGTTTTCGTTTCGCAATCGTGGGCAACGACGTGGATCGGTTCGTCGCTGAAGTGGAAGAGACGTATGGCTGCTATTTGACTTCTACTGCCGGATAGCTTTCGATGTATGACTCGCCGAGACATCCGTAATAGCTTACCGTGCGTGCATTGAGGTTCACGTCATAACGAACCACGCCCGCCTGCCAGGAGGCCAGCAGGAATTCAGCAAACGTGCTCTCTCCGGCCTGATCGACGCGCAACGCCCGGATCAGCGCATCCCGATCGAATCGCGGCACGTGGGCCGCACCCGATAACAACGGCGTACCTTGCACGACCACCGGGCCTTCATCGGTCAGATACAGGCTTTCACAGGCCGGCAAGAACCATACATTACTGCTCACCCCTGCGCGGCGAAGGGTTTCGGCCAGATACGGAAATCCGCCGACCTTTGGCCGGGCCGCCATGGCCCGTTGCTGCGCCGCCTCGAGATTTACGATCGCCTTGCTCATCTACGCTCCCCTTAAAACTGTGTTGCTACGAATCCGTCGTCCGCATTACGCGTCAGTCCACGGGAACGCTGTTTATCCGATGCAGCTCTGCAAGCTTGCTCAACAGGCTTCGAAGCGTGGTCTGCTCGTCAGGATCCAGAGCGCCAAAGAAGTGTTCGTCGTTTTCATCGGCAATCGTGGCGAGCGTGGGCAGAGCGTGTCTTCCCTGTAACGTCAGAGAAAGGAACTGGACGCGGTTGTCCTCCTCACTCGTCGTCCGGACGATCCATTGCTTTTCCTGCAGCTTGTCCAGCACCTTCGAGATCGCCCCACGCGTCATGCCCATCAGATCGGCGAGCCTGGCCGGTGTCATGTCCGTGCCACCTTGAATCTGATTGAGGGCGACCCATTCGGCCACCGATACGCTCCGCTCTTGCAAAGCACGCGCGAAGTTGCCCGAAACATGATTGGACACGAGTCGCAGCCAGTAGCCCAAATGTATGTCGAGAGTAGGCTGGGATTGCATCGGCGTCTTCTGATGGCGCATAACGAGGTCCGTCGCAGATTGATTTCCATGGAAACTACTATGGTTTCCATGGAAACTTGTGTCAAGCGCTGTCGTTAGCGGGAGGGATCATCGGGCAGGTCTCGTTTCCGCGTAAGGAAGCGGAAAGGAGAACAGGTAAAAAAAATTAAAAACTGGCACGCACGGTCAAGTGTGGCGATAAAAAGCGATAAGAATGGCGCTGGGTTGCTATGACGGGATCGGGGATCTGTCGGACAACCCGCACAAAAACAAACAATCATAAAAAAAGCCGACCGGAATCCGGTCGGCTAAAAGATTCTGGCTTTTCCGAGGGCCGCGCCAAAACCTGAGAGAACTGGCATTATCGCATCGGCGGTCAACTTGTGTGGCCGATCGAGCTCGCCCGGCGATCCTTGATTGCCGGGCGAAGCCTTTTTCCCTTTACGGTCACCCTACCTTCATTCATACCTGGTCAACTGGCCAGTGGTCTTTGAAAGCCGCTACGGCTCGTTCTCCAAGGCGACAGACGCGCCGCGCTGACACTTTCCTTACGGTACTCGACGAAGGTTCAATTGCATCCGTGTTTCCGCTCGCGTCGGCGCGTCCGGTTTTCACGGACTGTGCCGGTCAGGATTGACCATACGAGCTGTTCCTGAATGATTTCCCGCGCGATGTACGAAAAAGTTCATGCAAAATGAATTTTTCGGTTAAATTTCCGTAGCGGCTGCCCCGGCCGCCGTCGAAGCCACTTCAGTCACCAATCGTTTTACATGAACGCCCGCGCTACCCCAGCCGATCTCTGCCGTCCGTTTAAAGACGGTATTGCCTATAGCCATTTCAGCGTGCTACGGGAGCCGCCGCAGCGGCAGTTGCTGGCGTGGCGGGAGCGGGTCGGCCATGTTATCGACGTGCTGCCCTCGCGATCCGATCTGGAAAAGCCGTTCCATGCTTCGATTGACCGTTATCAGGTCGGCAAGCTGGCATTTACAGATTGCCGGTCGGACCTGATGGTGCTCGAGCGGTCGCTGGCCCGGATCTCGGTAGACAAGGTGCGCGACTTCGCCTTTCATGTGTTTCTGGAGGGTGGCACCGAAAACATCGTCGTGCCGACTAACCGGCGCTACAGTAGCGCTTCGGCGGCAAGCATCGTCGCGCTGGATATGGGGCAACCCATCCGCATGCAGCGCAATGCATGCAGGGTGCTGACGTTCTTTGTACCCGGCGAAATCGTCCAGGAAGTCTTTCCTGATCCGGATGCCCTTCATGGCCGCACACTCCATAGTTCCGCACCGTTCGCACAACTGATCGTCGAGCACATTGCGGCGTTGGCCCGGAACATAGCGTGCATGAGCGCCGACGAAGCGGACGGCGCTATTCGCGCAGGCGCCCAGTTCCTCGTCGCCGCATTTGGAAAGGAGGCGGGACTGAACGGCAACGCGCGTGCGGCGGCCCGCGCGGTCATGTTCGGTCAGGTGCGGCGCCATATCAAGGCGCACCTGTACGAAGAGACGCTGTCTCCCGAAACCGTGCTCGACGCGCTGCACTTGCCACGCCGGAGCCTGTATCGCCTGTTCGAACACGAAGGCGGTCTGAGTGCCTATATCCGGCATCTCCGGCTAAGGAGTGCGGCCGACGATCTGGCGCGCTTCCCGCATATGTCAGTGACGAATATTGCCTACGGAGTCGGCTTTAAAAGCGCCTCGGACTTTACGCGGGCCTTCCGGCGTGCCTACGGGATGGCACCACAGGATTTCCGGGCGATGGCCATCAAGTCGGGTTAGGCAAGTCGGCCTCGAAACGGCCATATTCCGTCGCGGACGAGGCGCCCGGCGTCGACCCGAGCACACGCACACGCGCACGCCGGTTCGGAGTTCAGCGCTTGAAGGGCCGTTCCTTGAACAACAGCAGCGCGCAAAAACTCACCGCGCATGCCGGCGTCACATACCAGGCTGCAGACATTGGATTGCCCGTCCATTTGATCAATCCCGTCACGATGAATTGAGCCGTCCCGCCAAACACCGCGACGGCGAGCGCGTGCGACACCGCCATGCCGCTAGCGCGCACCCGTACTGGAAGCGATTCAAGCACCAGCAGGGTGACGACACCGGCGCCGAGCGCCAGCAGCAAACTAACCACCGCGACGCCACACAGGATAGGGAGTGCGCTTTTCGCGTGGGTCATCATCAGAAACACGGGATAGATCAGCAACGCCATGCCTCCCGAACTGACGAGCGCCAGTGGTTTGCGGCGCGGCAGGCGGTCTGTGAGAAGGCCGGCAAGCGGCGGAATGCAGACCAGCAGTAGTGCAGAGCACGCGGATACCTGGAAGCCGGTCATCGCGGGCATATGCTTCACTCGAGTCATGTAGCTCGGCATGTAGTAGACGATCGCGTAGACCGGTATGGTATGCCCCATCATCATCAGCATTGCCAGGAAAATGGTTTTGCCGTGTGCGCGCAGAAGTTCGGCCGACGGCATGGAGGTATGTTTGGCAGCGCTGGCGGGAAGCGGGGTCTCGCGCAGCCTTTGACGAACGTACATACCGACAGGAGCGACCAGAAGGCCGATCAGGAACGGCACGCGCCAGCCCCACGCGGCGAGAGCGTCCGGCGACATCGTGCTGGTGAGCAGCACGCCCATGGCTGCGCCCAGCAAGGCCGCCGAGCCCTGGCTAGTGAACTGCCAGGCGAGCAGAAAACCACGCCGCGCTACGGGCGCGGACTCCATCACGAAACTCGCGGCCACGCCGATGTCGCCACCGACCGCAAGGCCCTGCAATGATCGACCGGCGACAATAATCAACGGCGCCGCGACACCTATCGTGGCAAACGACGGGCACAGGCCGAGCACGGCGGTCCCGGCAGCCATCATCCAGCAGGCCCTCACCATCGCCGCACGGCGCCCGACGCGGTCTGCATATGCGCCGATCATCATCGCGCCAAGCGGGCGCATGAAGAAGCCGACGCCAAACGTGCCGACTGCCATCAGCAACGAGGTCATCGGGTCTTTTGCGGGGAAGAACTGCTGCCCGATCATGACCGCGAAGAAGCCGTACACGGTGAAATCGAACATTTCGATGCCGGTCGCGAGTGACGCTGCGACAACGGCTTTGAGAGTCTCGCGGCGATTGGTCTGATCGCCGTCTGGCTGGTCGCATTGCGCGACGTAAGTATTGGTCATTCTTTCGTAGCGTGATCGATATGGGCGCGTGAGCTTCGTATGGAAAAGCCGTGCTCACTGCATGATGCATTTCAACATACCACGTTTGCCCACAATATTTGCGCGAGTCGAACGTCTTTGTTTTCAGGGCGCAACATGCTCCCGGCTTTGGACACTGAGATTTATTTCCCTCTTTTATAGTAGGGCTTAACCATGAATATCGATGAGATCGAGAAATTTCTTCGCGAGGCACGCGCCGCCAATGGCCCCAGTCCTCTTCAGGATGTACAGAACTGCGATCCGGAGGATTATGCGGACTACGGCTTTTCAATCTTTCCCGCCCAAGGCTTTCTGTCGATCAATATACCGATCAAAGGCGGTACGTTGCTGTCGGTCAAAATATTCTGAGCGGAATCGGGCTGGTCGATCAGGACTCTGGAACAACATCGCAAGGGATGGACGAGTAAATTAAACATTTGTCATGGTTTCATCAGATGTGCGGTAACGACCGACAGGTATCCTCAAAGCGAATCCCGACCTCGTTGAAACCGCAATCAACCATGTCCAAAGTCAAAACCTTTGTCGCCACCGCCGCTCTCGCTGCCGCTTCGTTGTCCGTCCATGCAGGCACGATAAATTCACCCGGCTTCTGGACCACGCCAACCGTTCACGGCTACGGCAAGATGCACTTTCTTCCGAACGGCGCTTTCAAGCCGCAGCCGGGTCACACCTATAAGGTGGTTTTCTCCTTGACGCAGGGGGCCAAGGACGAATGGCACTTACTTAAGCCAGCATGGAGGAGAAGACGCGGGTAAGTACTTGAAGAGAAACGGAGGAGGCTGATCCAGGGATTGATAGGATGGTT